>MFUC01000027.1 GCA_001785575.1 Candidatus Nomurabacteria bacterium RIFCSPHIGHO2_02_FULL_38_15 | reverse complement strand
ATATGGGCCTCAAGCATTTTATTTTGGTAGGCTTGGTAAATTTGGGCCAGCTCTTTATTTTTTTCAATATTCCTTAGCTTGTCTTTATATTCGCCCTTCATTTTGCCATTGTGTGCACCCTTGGTATGGTACAAGTCAGGTAAATTATAAAAGTCTTTTTCTACACCATCTAAAAGATCTATAAATTCATCAGGGCTAAAACCTTCGCGCTTTAATTCATTAATGGCACTTAAAATATCATAAACATAAAAATATTTGTCACCGCGTGGATACAAAATTTCGGGCCGTAATTCGTCTAAAACATTTTCAATAATTAAAATACTGTCAACTTCGCGTGCGTTAGTTGCACCAATAATTTCTGGGAAAAACTCAGGGTATTGGCTAATTAAATTATTACAAAAACCATGAAAGGTATTGATATGTACTTTGTGGGCTTCGGGCCCAATAATGGAAAGTAGGCGTTTGCGCATTTCGCGTACACCACTTTCAGTAAAAGTAATGGCCAAAATGCCACCGGCGCCAATATCGGTTTTTTGTAAAATATTAGCAATTCGCATAGTCAATATCTGCGTTTTACCAGTGCCAGGACCCGCCACAACCATCACTGGGCCATCTATAGTATCAACAGCTAGCTTTTGTTGTTTGTTCAGCCCCTTATAGGCCTCTTTAAATTTAGCTTCGTAATCGCTAGAAGTTTTCATTCATTAATTATACACCCTAACCCCCTCTTGAAAAATAGGCTACTTATGACAACTACAACCGCAATCACCATTTGTACAAGTATTTGTCTCACAACCACAATTACCTACACAGCCACATTTATTACCCAGTGAATATTTACCCGGGCCGGTCATAAATATAACGACAGCTGACACCAGCATAGCCATATCAATTTCAGCAGCTAAAATACCACCCATTGGAACCTTAACTTTAATAATTGCTACCAACATAATTATGGCAATAGCAATGGCTGAAGCAAATGTAAAGTAACCCAATACCATAGAAAGACCAGCTAAGGTTTCAACCACACCAACTGCTACGCCCAACCAACCAGGCATGCCAATCATTTGGAAAAAGCCTTCAGTGCCGGCAATATTCATTAACTTTAAAACACCATGAGTAATAAATATAGCACCTACAAATAAACGCAAGATCAATATAGCCGTATTGGGATTTTTAAATTTTTTCATTTGTAATTTCGTAAATTTTTAAATTTCTATTAATATTCTAATTATAGCATATTATGTTATTTAGTTTGCAACTGCTTTTTTATATATAAAACAATAGCAAGTAAAAATAAACCCAGCACCGCAAAAATGCCCATACCCGGTTTGGACACAGGTATGGGATTTTTAGGCTCCAAAACCTCAACACGTTGGTTACCCTCACGATCAACCGCTTTAACATAAATTGGCACATCAAGTTTTTGATTTTTCAACGGGTATGGGCTTTGAGCCACAACGTATATGCCTAAATCACCCTCACGGACTTCATAGTGATCAATACCTGAGATTTTGTCTTGCGTAGTAAATGTTATAAATTCATAACCATTGTATATTAATGGGTCACTTGCAAGCATGGGCTTGAAGCCCTCCGGTGGTTCGTTGTCGGTCACAACTTTGTCAAAAGAAAATAGATTAAGAATTTCGTTATTTATTTGTTGAGTAATTAAAACAGTAATAGGAATGGTTGTTATATTTGCCTGTGTGCCCAGGCCATCGTTTAACAAGACGCGTAAATTATTTAAATAAATGTTATTTTGCCCAGGGACTTTACCACTAAAGGTTACTTTAAATAGTAAATTATTATCACCATTAAAACCGCCAGGCGTTAGGCCCGAGAATCTAACATTGCCTAACTTGGTAATTTGGGGCTTTTGGATCCAAAAATTTATAACTGATTTGCCATCACTGATTGACTTAACGCCTAAACCTGATGAAAATACAAGCTCCCCTTCAACCGCATTGATTTGCTGGCCCTGAGTATTTAATTTAACTTCAACAATAAAATCCTCACCACGGGCAAACTCGATATTTTTTGTAGACAAAAAAACCTCGCCAGCATTTGCTAAAAATGGCGAAAAACTTAAAGTTAAAAAAAATGTAGCAATAAATATTTTAAAAAAGTTTTTCATAATGTTTTTAGCCAGTCCAATAATAACCCATAATACTAAAATCTATCAAGTCTACTTTTTTGTCATTATTTAAATCAATATGTTTTGGTGGCAAGTATTTTGTATACCAATACTTCATAATTGAAAAGTCTAAAAAGTTGACATGCCAGTCGCGATTAAGATCACCAATTAGATAGCCGGTGGATGTTTGAGGCTTGGATGGTACTGTAAACTCATCATACTTTATAACAATATCGCCGATATTCGTTGGAGCACTGTTCGTTACATAAATCGGAAAAGCCAATAAGGTAGATCGATTTTTTTTAACATCTTCACCATAAACGCCAAAATTATAGAAACCGGGCGACACCCCCCGAATCGTTGTCGTAAATTTACCATCCGGCAAGGCTACAATTGTTGCGGCTAACTGTCCGTCTTTCAAAATATAAATTTTAGCCAAAGGTACGGTTGTCCCAGTAAATATAACATCCATAGCTGTAGGCAACATAACAACCCCACCGCCACCTGAATTTGAAACTACCGGCGTTGCTGAAACACATGAACTAGTATTAAACGCACACGATGAACTACAGGTTAGCGTACCTGAAGCATAACCTTGTGACACACACGATGCCCCACCCAAATCGGCTCCATCACATGATTCGCCCACACCAATGCTGTCGTCGCCACAACCAGCGACGCTTGCGCTTAGGCTGACACTTTCAGTTACAGCAAATACAAAACTATTATTTAAAAATATACTTAAAGATACTACCAGTAGTATTAATAAACTGGTTATGGTTATTGAAATTTTTGTACTCATTTTATATACTTCGGACTGAAGTTTTTTTAGACTTAATAACTTTAGCCTTACTTTTTATTTTAGGCTTTTCGTCATTTTCTGAATCGTCATCATCATCTTCGTATTCTTCGTCATCAATTTTAACGTAATTACCGTGCATAACTTTAGAAATTAGCCACTTATTATAGCGCCTTAGGCCACCCTTGAACATGAACAAAACAAAACTCAAACCAATAAGTACTAAAATTAACAAGTGCCACGGCACAACCCAAAATGCAAATGAGCCGCTGGCTGTTTCACCACCAGTACCATACTTTAATAAAATTTTAGCCTTATAATAACCAAAGGCAAAGTTGCGCATTTCATAGCCAGCTTTGCTAAAAAAGTTTTTATTATCTTTATCGGTCGGCCCAACTGTACCAGCCTTGCCCTGCCAAGCAGTTTCAATTTTACGAATACTACCGGGCAAGACATTACCCTCAACCGGATTAGCCGGGATTTTTTCGGCCGTAATACCTAAAATATTTTTCATTAAAATACTACCTTCAGGCTTTATTCTGTCACCACCCGAGTTTTGGAAGCGATAATAAAATGATACAGGCAGGTGGGTAAAAAATGTTTGCTTGTCTTTGGTTGCAAATTCTAATATGCCCCCATTTTCATCTACATCACCATTTACACGCAACAGTACCAGCATGCCCACCTTGGCACCAATAGCCACACTACCCGAATCAGTAGTAGGTGGTTGAGTTCCCCAAAAGACAACAGCAAAATGACCACCCGGGTCAGCGTTTGCAGGAATTTTTATTTTAACTTGGACAATTTTAGACGAATTGGCTGGCAAATCAATAGATTCTACAGTTTCCATCCATGTACCCAAGCCTTCCTTGGCATTAACAAAGGCTGGACTGCCTGTCTCGCCTTGGGCCTCAAAGTTAGCATATGAAGCGTAATATGTTTCCTCATTATCGCGCTCGTTTATCAATGTCATTTCTTGACTCAAAACTTGCCCTGGGTCCCCAGCAATTTCCATGCGAATTGGTGTCAAAGTCAAAGCCTGCGCATTATAAAATGGCAAAAAAGCAAAAATAAAAGAAAATATAAAAAATATACTGGTGAATAAAATTTTTAATCTGTAAGAGATTGTATTTGCCATAGTTTTTTAAAAAGTCCCAGTAGCTATATAAGTAACAGTTGTAGTATATGCCCCCGCTTCGGTCGTCGCTGCAATATTAGCTAAATAACGCATACTAAAAGTTTCTGTAGCTGTTGGTCCAGTTTCTGTAATAATAGTAGTTGTAGTACTTGCTACCCATGTCCAATCAGGGGTACCGGCATTAGAATAACCTGATGTAATAGTTGCATCACCATCTGTAGAAATTCCTAAACCAAATTGTTCTTCTCCAGGATCTCCATTTGCATCGTCAGTTTGTGCCGCAACAGTTATAGTATCGCTACCCGATGTTAATGTTGCTCCGTTATACGAAACTATATATCCACCTGTAGCATTTGTAGCAGCAGTCAATGTATGGGCGGCAACATCTGTAGTACTACCACCAGCATTGTCAGCCCATGTAGCAGCCGATGTAGAAAGTGTGCCAAATTCAATTGTGTTGTCAGAAACAGTAAATGTTATAGTTGGAGCAACAGTGGCAGTTATAACCACTTGATCATTTGCGATAATAGACATAGCTGCGGTTCCAGAATCAGTAAATGTACCTGAAAGTACCAAAGTAGTTGTGCCAGCAGAACCATTGGTAATTTGTTCAACTCCAGTTATTACATCTTCAGCATTTGTACCAAACTCAAAACAAAGTTCTGCACCTGCAGCAATTGCAGTAGTACCGTTAGTAAAAGTAATCACAGTAGTTGAAGTATCAACAATACCTGCTGTTGCACCAGTTGGTGCAGCTGCAAGAACCACATGCGTATCTCCAGTTTCGCAAACACCATCAGGTGTTGCATCATAACTGACATCAGCATCCTCAAAATCAAAAGCAGATGGAATAGCTGTAGAGTTATCATAAGTCAAAATAATAGTCTGTCCAGATGCAACACCAGTAGGAGTTGTGAACATAACTGTCTGGTTAGAAAGAGTTGCAGCCTTGTCTCTAGTTAAAAGAACCGAGAAAGAAGTAACCGCGGCGGCTGCAGTTGCTGTATTTGGAAAAATAAATGATGTAGCAAAGACCAAAGTCAGCATCATGAAAATGCTAAAGGTTTTTTTACCAAAAGTCTTCAGTTTTTTGGGTTTTAAAAATTTGCTAAATTTTCTAATCATGAGATTTTTTATAGATTATTTTAAATAATATACTAACTTTTTTATTATATCATATTTTAAAGACGCATATAAAGTTATCCACATATTTAATTTAATGTTATAATAGCTTTATGAATAAACAACGGCTTTTTATGGGGATTAGCACTGCTTTAGTTTTAATAATAGCCGGCTATTTTATCTACCAAAAACAAAACATGACTGAAGCTGAATTACTAGCTGAAAAAGCCATTCCCCCAACGGCTGACTGGCAACGCTTTGATGCCAATCAATTTGGTTTTAACTTTATGAACCCTGATAATTTAGAGGTTAAAGTTCGGGGTGACAATATGACTGTGGGTGAAATAAGTGTGAATATCGATAGGCTGTCTTGCATAGATAAAAAACCAAATAAAGAATTAATAAACCCAATTACAATTTATGGCTACCCTACTATGATCAACGAGGCCGAGAATTTTGCCTATATTTGCAACAATACACAGACCGCATGCTTGGACATTACATCCAATCGCAAAAGCAAAACCACCGAAGGCTATTTCCATGCCTTCGTTTCGACACTAAATATAAATGAAGGTTTTGATAGAATTGAGTGCCAGTAAAAATAATAAAGTTGACCTAAAGTTAAACTTCATATATACTTATACTACTATGAATATAAAAGATCAAATCGTGCCATTTAAAGAGTTTCGCCTAAATGCCCCTAAGTATATAAAAGCCCTAGAGGCTGGGGCTAGCTTTTTAGTTATGAAGCGTTCACGCCCAGCCTTTCGATTAGAGCCAGTTTTTGAGGTTTGGGAAACAATCGGAGACTTTTCAAAACTTCGTGGTGGAGGCATTTCAGCTAAAAAATTAGCCAAGGCTTTGCAGTAATTTATCAAAATATTTCCACATACCCATATGTCTGACGCAATTACAAAATTCATTACCAAGCTTTCAAAAAATGAAAGACTCGTTATTTTAGGCATTATTAAAAAAATTACCTCAAATAATCTGACTGGATTGCAAATAAAAAAGTTGGTTGGTAGTAATGATATTTTTCGTGTGCGCAAAGGCAAGTTTCGCATTATTTATCGAAAGACTAAAACAGACTGCATAGTTATTTCAGTTGACCGCCGTAGTGAGACAACATATAGGGATTATTAAAATACCCTAAAAAGTACCAGTCATAATGTATGTAATATCAGTAGAATATGCACCAGCGGGGGTCACGGTGGAAATATTGCCGACATACGAAGTGGTATATACACAATCTGCGGCAGCTGAAATACTTGTAATTAAAGTTGTAGTATTTGAAACGAAGCTATAACTATTAACAGTGCCATAACCACTGGCAATTCCACAAGTACCAGAATTCGTAGTGACTGTTGCACCCACATCGGGATTACCATTATCTACTAAATTAATTCCAAATCCTGCCGTACCGGGGCTAGAAGCGCCTGCCGTATATACAGGTATACTATTTGCTCCACTTGTGAGAGATAATCCTTTATAGCTAATACTAAATCCACTTGTTGCATTTGACGCTGCACTAATTGTATGCGAACCAAATCGCGCAACACTTGTAGACATCGTTCCTAGCGCTATACTATTTGCACTCAAAGCAAATGAAATTGTAGGTGCAACAGCCAATCCCCAACACGATTCATTATTACCCGAATCGGTCGTATTTGTTGGTGCCATAGTTATGGCGCCACTTTCACACCCGCCGTCTTTTACATCGGCATACGCTACACTGGCTGTACCTGTAGGATGAAAATGCCATTTATTCCCTGCTGAACTTGAATATAATTTCATCAAATTACCGCTAGTACCCGTTGCGGTAAAAGTATTCGTCACATGGATAATCATATTATCAGGTGTAAGCTCTGATCCAATGGTATAAAATGTACTTGGTGAGTTTTGATTATTATATTCGGTAGTAATCCAGTCAGCGGAGCGAGCAGATGATGAAACTCGAACTTCATCCATTTGTCCTACAAAGTAACCATAATCCATCCATCCAAAATTTTTCGGACTATAAACATTTGTTTTTGGAGAAGTAAGCCCTGTGTGAACTGCGGTACCATTCAAATATGTTACCGGAGTTTTACTAGTAAAGACAATTACAATATGATTCCAGCCACTACCTATGCTTGCAGAATAAACTGATGTAGCAGGAAGGTAAGAACCCCCATGTTCAACAACAGATATTCCATTTGTACCAACAGATATTCCAGCACCACTATTTGAACTCATGTTTTGAGGATAAAATGCATATTTTTGGCCACTAAATCCCGCAAGACCAGAGGTACTTTCTGTATCAATTTCATGAGTAGCACTTGTCTTTATCCACGCACCAAAAGTAAAAGTATTAGCTGTTTGTGTAGCTGATGTATTTATTTTATCATTACCATCAAAACTTGCACCCCCATCTATTACACCAGTCGTAGCTGTTGCACCAGTTATAGTTCCATTATAAACTCCCTTGGAATCCAATGCCCCCAAACTACTTCCGTTTGGCAAATGATATACCACTGTATAATTGGCGTCCCAAACATTAACTGCATCTGATTGATCAGTAGTAATAGAAGAAGCACCATAAGCCATATAAATTACTGTATCAACAGATGTTGAAACTGTTGGAACCTTGACCCAGTAGGCTATTTCACCAGTTGTTGAAACATATTTCTCTTTTTCCCATTTTAATTTTGTAGTAAGTGCCGAGTCTGAATAAAAACCAATATCATAACCACTTGAATTTGTAACCTTTCCACCACTACCTGTTACTCGTAAATCAGGCTCTCCACCCGTACCATCATAAATTCCACTAACTAAAACTGGAAAATCAGTTCTGTCGGTATTTGGAACTTTAGTCTTATCAATTGTAATAGCTCGATAATAAGAAAATGGTCCAGATGTAAGTGAAAAATCAACTTCTTTGGCGGTGGTGTG
>MFUC01000026.1:6915-7129 GCA_001785575.1 Candidatus Nomurabacteria bacterium RIFCSPHIGHO2_02_FULL_38_15 | reverse complement strand
TTAAAGATTGGGTGTTCTCCAGCGCAAAAATCAAAGCTGGCGCTATTAAACCAGTGGCTATGATCAAAACTAATAACTTTTTTTTCATAATTAATTACTCTATTTTTAGTATATCACTATACGTTATTTTAAGTTACCAAATTTACCGCTTTAATTAATCCTTCTAAACCAACTACTTGAGCGCATTGAATAACATCTTCAGCGCACGCATAGC
>MFUC01000026.1:3458-6843 GCA_001785575.1 Candidatus Nomurabacteria bacterium RIFCSPHIGHO2_02_FULL_38_15 | reverse complement strand
TAATTATTGCTCGCCGCACCATGCTTTTAACCTGTTTTTTAACTAATGTCTTAGCCACCTCTTGCACCTGCTTTTTCTTTTGCTCCACCATCTGCTTAATGCGACTTTTCTGCCGCTCGGCGGCATACTGGCTCTCGGTCTGCGCTTGCTGATCCGTGGTAATTGTATCTTCGTCTATGGCATCTAGCGGCATTATAAAATAATTAAAAATTAAAAAATTAAAATTAAAAATGACAATCAAAAATGAAAAATTATCTTTTACCTTTCAATGTGATGATACTAGAAGCTAGCACTTTCGCTATTTCATCCAGCTCAGCTTGTAACCATGATAATTCGCGTCCTGACACAACTTGAGTATCCCTAATAAGCGCCAGCCAAACTTTTGATTCATTAGCCGATTTTAGTGAGTGGGTAAAAAAGTTAATAAAATCTTTCTTGGAACTTGCCGACTGAGCTTCAATGTAATTAGCTAATACGCTAGTACCGCTACGGATTAGTTGTTTACTGAGCGTATCACTAACCATATTTTTTGATAACGCACTAATAAACTTGAGTAATTTGAGTACAAAGTTATAAAGACGTTTCTTAAATTCATTTTTAAATTTTACTTTGTCATTTTCCATTTTGATTTTTGCATTTTGCATTATCTACTCCCACACCGCGTTATCCACTTTCCACTCACCACTTATTTTATTAAACTGCAATCTAAGAGTTTGGTAGCTTAATTGCGATTCACTGCCCAGGCTAAAAACCTCCTCACGCTGGGTTTGTATTGTTACGGTGGCGTTAACATCTGTAAAAGCAACTACTTCGGCGGCTAAAGCGCGGGTATTAACCGAATAATAGCCAGCCGGGGCCGGCGTTTGGCTTATATACTGATTTATATAAGCGGCAAAACTTGGTGTATATATGTAATTAAGCTCTTTTAAATTTTGCCAGCGGGCATCAGTAGAGTAACTGCCATAGGTAGCTGCAAACAGCCGGGCCAAAGATTTTATTTGTTGTTCAGCGCTAACCACCACCGGATTAGTATCGGCTGGGGGTGTGATATCTAACGGTGTATTGGTTATTGGCACATTATCGACCGGCGTATTAATAATAATCGGTATGCTTTTGTTACTAAACCAAACCCAAGCGCCTGCCGCCACCGCGGCTAAAATTATTATGAGTATGAAAATTTTGAGTACCCGATTCATATTAACAAAATTTTAAATCCAAATTACAAAATCCAAATGTCAAATCAAGCTCAAAATCAAAAATCCAAACTTTTTTTGCCAACTGACCCGCGTAAAATTGACGAAAAAATAAGTGCTAACTCGTGTGCCTCCTGCCACATTTTCCTACACCCAGCTCTTATTACCGAATTAGCCACCGCCAACATTCTAAGCCAATGCATTGTTTCCTTAGCTTCCTTTTTACACAAGGCGATTTTGTGCTGAAAATCTTTTTTAGACTCGGCGCCGTCAGCTTCCATGTAATTAGCACCGATACTAGTGCTGGCGCGAACCAACTGACTTATTAGTGGTCGATTAACCACATGGGCCTCTAATTTCTTTGTTAGTATGATTACTTGTTCGCCAAATTCGGCTGTTCTCTCTCCTAAATCATATTTAGGCTTTGGGCTTTGGATTTTGTTTGACATTTGAGCTTTGATATTTGACATTATGGTTTGTTTGGTATTTAGAAATTAGACATTAGGATTTAACCAGCAGACTGCGCCTGCGCCATACTCTCTTCAAACTCCTTCTTAGCCTGTTCAATTTCCAGCAATTGGCGCGGATCAGAAGTTATCAGCTGGTCTTCGCTATACGAAGCCACAACTTTAATAGCGGCGTGCTTGGCGCCAGCAAAGAAAATACCCTCACCCACACCGCCTTCTAATAACAAATACTTTTCTCCTTCGGTCAATAAGAATGTTTTTACGATTTTATCTATACCGGCGGGAGATTGCTTAAGTAGTAACTGCAGACTAGAGTTGGTAACAATAGCTTGGCCATAGGGCGATGTTAAAAAGTCATTAACATCTTGCGTAATGGTAGTAACGCCCAAATAATATTTACGGCACCGTTTTACCAAAGCAAAAATAAATTTGGCGCTATCTTCTTGTTGCATTAGCCACCAACCTTCATCAATAACCAAAATTCGCTTTTTTAGCTCGGACCGGACAATGTTCCAAATATAATTAACAATGGTATAAATGGCCATCGGCCGCAGTTCATCTTCCAAATCACGAGTGGAAAAAACCACCAACTGATTTTTAACGTCAATATTACTAGGATTATTAAGCAGGCCCGCAAACGTGCCTTCGGTATATTTTTTTAAACGCGTCACTAAACTCTCGGCCCCGGTCATACCCGCTAATACTTCGGCTAAATCGGACATTACCGGTGGTTCTACCCGTGATAAATCGCTGGTAGCGGTTATATCTTTTTTAGCATAAGTTTCTATTAAAGCCCGATCCAAAATAGAATCTTCTTCATGCGTAATCTGACCCAACATTAATCTTAATAATCCTTTTAGGGCAATAACTGCCGACCGAATAATATCACCGGTATTAGCGCCGCCGACCGGCCGCGGCAGATCAAACGGATTTACGTGTGATTCAGAATTTAGTGAAATATTTATATAGGCACCGCCGACGGCATCGGATAAATGTTTATATTCCATTTCCGGATCAATAATAATAACGTCGGTCCCGAGCATCATCGAACGCAAAACCTCCAATTTTACGGCATAACTTTTACCCGCGCCGGAGGTAGCAAATACCACGGCATTGGCGTTTTGTAGGCTAAAGCGGTCAAATAAAATTAGGCTATTGTTGTGCCGGTTAACGCCATACAAAATGCCGTTGTCGCTAGTAAGTTCCGATGACATGAACGGAAATGAAGATGCCACCGGCGAAGTATGCATATTAAAATATATTTGCAGTTCATCATTACCCAAAGGTAAAGTTGAATTAAATCCCTGTTCTACCTGCCACAAAGCGCGGCGGGAATAAATTAATTTACTGCCAAACACCGATTCTACTTGCTCGGTTAGTTTATCTAGCTCTTTTTCGGTTTTAGCATAAATTGTAACATACAAACCAAATTGCCAAAATCTTTCTATGCCTTGCGTTAAATCATCTCGTAATTTTTCTATGTCTTTTAAAGCGGTTTCCCGAATCGGGTCGCGGGGTGCGCCTTTTTCCTGATCCGCCACTATTTGCGCTTCTAGCGCGCCGACTTTATTACGAAGCTGCTTTAAAATAATTTCTGGTTTAACCTGGTAAAAAAACATGCCAATATCTAGCGTAGCGTTCATATTTATTACCGGCGTAAACCAACCAACTGAAATATACCTAGGATAATTCATTACAAATAACGTCCGTAACCAAGTGCCATTT
>MFUC01000026.1:528-3448 GCA_001785575.1 Candidatus Nomurabacteria bacterium RIFCSPHIGHO2_02_FULL_38_15 | reverse complement strand
CTAACTCTTTTTTTACTTTTTTAGCAAATAAGGCCACGGTAATAAAATAAAAATTTAAAAATCAAAATGTAAAATTATTTTCAGTAAATTATTTTTGAACTTTAAGCCGTAATTTTTCATTTTACATTTTTAATTTTGCATTTAATTCATGCTTCCACCTGCAGTTTATCTAACTCCGCTAACTTTTCGGTTTCTTGCAGCTCGGGATTATAAGCGTTGTAATAAAGTTCTATAAGACCTTGGGTATCTAGGCGCACAGCTTTTATACTCATTGACGCTAAACCGGACAAAACAAAATCAACTCGGGCGTCTAAAGCTTCTTTATATTTATTAAAAGTTTCTCGTGATAAGGCAATGGTTTTTCCTATACTTATAATCCCGCTTAACCGGTGCCAAAAACCGCGACGTTTGTCGGTTAAGGAACTATAAGGTATTACGACGTAAAATCGCTTGGTCATAATGTCCCCCAAAGTAACCAATTCTTTTATGTAGGCCACATACTCATCGGACATGACGCGCAATAATTCATTGGTTTGCTGGCGGGTTACCGTTTGCATGTTTTCTAGATAACCATCCATGTTTAAACGCCGAGATTGTATAACAATTTGCAAGGGCCATTCTAACGAATTTAAGAATTGCACATATGCTTGAATGGTGGCGTTTTGCTCGTCTTCGCTTTTCAAGGCAAAATTAATGGATGAACAAATTAGCACGCATCGCAACGTGCCATCTTTCATTACTACCGAGTCATCCCTAATTTCAGCAATATCAAGATAATCTTGTGTCGGAGGACCGAGCTTGGGTTTGCTTAATTTATTTTTAGCAGGCATAATAACATAATTCTACCATAAAAACACCGAGTGATACATTAAAAATTCAAAATTTAAAAATCAAAATGCAAAATAATAATTTGAAAAATATTTCATGGACCGTCATTGCGAGGAGTAAAACGACGCGGCAATCTCTAATAACATCTCCGAGATTGCTTCGTCCACCTCGGGCGGACTCGCAATGACAATTAGAAGTTTAAAATTTTCCCATTTTAATCTGTAATTTTGATTTTTGCATTTTTAATTTTACATTAGGCCACAGATTAAAACTTATTTTTCTGACCAGATAATTTATGGTTGAGGATTGCCTCGTCGTCGCCCTGATAAGCACCACCAGTATCTATTATTAATGTTAATTCACTCAAACGAGATCGGGATAAGCCGACCCGTTTGGCTACTGGGGTAGTTATGGGAAATGATGTGGTTATTTTTTTCATTTTGGTCATCATAGTATCTTTACCCCAAATACGAAGTTTGGGCCGCTGAAACCATTGCAAGACGTTAATAAAAAAGAAATGAAGGGGCATACCATTTACTTTCATAAAAGCGAACGCGCTGGTAAAAAGTAACGTAATCAATCCGCCCAAAATAAACAGACCCAAACTTTTAATTAACTTATATTCAATAAACAATAACAACGCACCAGCTAAAATAATTAAAAATTGTCGGGTAGTGACGGGGCCGATAATTTTATCTTCCACGTCTATAAATTGGGGAACGACAAACTGTTGCATAAATTCCTAATTTTCAATTACTAATTTCCAAATAATGACTAACGTTTAAAACTTTGACTTGGTCTTGTTTATGATTGAGTTAAATATCAAGTGAAGCTCTTTTACTTCTTGCCACAACTTACTGGCTGATTCCTTGCCACCTGGATAAGCTCCGACCAGCATACGTAACCAGTGCTTTGTCTCATGAGCTTCTTTCTTACAAATTCCTAGTTTATGAATGAAATCTTTGGCTGATTCAGCGTCGTCTGCTTCACAATAATTAGCCCCAATGCTCGTAGCAGATCTAATTAGTTGACTAATTATAGATGACGTAATCGAATTTTGTGGTATGGATTTAGCCAAATTAATTACTTCTGTGCCAAATTTGGCTGTTCGTTCCTCTAGGTCATAATTAATTTTTGGCATTTTTGCATTGGGATTTATTTAGAAATTGGAAATTGGAAATTCTATATGCTGTTACTTCCTCTAGCTTTTACTCTTACTAAAAACGCAGTTTCTGGTTTAGATCCGCTATCGCCTCAAACTCTGCTAGGGTTAAGGTTTCTTGGCCGTCGGCCTGACGAGTAGCAATAATACTGTCAACTGATTTGGCCTGCTCGATACTTTCACGACCAAGGGTTAAGTAAAGTTGATAAACTGGCGAGGCCTGCCAAGCCCGCACCGCTTGCAAGCGCCGGCCAATGCCGGTTTCGCCAATCAGCTGAATCTTAGCTTGTATTTTTCCGATTACGTCACCGGCGGTTTTACCTAAACGTCTAAAGTCAATCAACTTCATATCTTTTAACTCTTCAATTGGCCCCAAAGTCCGCGGCGGCGCTTCCACGTCTACTAATTTTGGCTTAATCGGCACGGGTTTAGCCTTAGGCGGTCGGCTGGTTTTAGCAATTTCGGCCAATAACTCCTGTCGCCATTCGGCCAATTGATCAGCGTTAGCTTTAATATTGGGCATGGTCTGGGGGGCGGATTTAACAGGTGCGACAACTGGTGGCGTAACCATGGTCGGCTTAGGTGCAACTTTTGTAACCGCTGGCTTTCTCGATTCTAGATTCTCGATTCTCGACTCCCATATTTTAATCTTTTCTGGTAATTCAGCGCGTAATTTTCTAAAAATATTTACCACAATATCAACTTTATCACTGGTAAGCCCCAAACCCCCAGCGGAAGTGCTTTTAAGCAACATTTCTTTAGCTTCCATAATGTCCCGCACATCTTTCATAAAAGATACAAACAATTGCACAAACCGCCGCCGTGACACATCTTCTTTAAATTGAAAGTTATGTTCGGCAATAACTTCCTCGGCCAACAGCCGCAAATTTTGTTCTAAAGTTTTAGAAATTGGAAATTGGTCATTAGGCA
>MFUC01000026.1:0-424 GCA_001785575.1 Candidatus Nomurabacteria bacterium RIFCSPHIGHO2_02_FULL_38_15 | reverse complement strand
ACATTAGCAGACGCTGTTTTTTTACTTTCAGTAGTTTGCGCCTGTGGGCCAATTAATCCCTTTTCATTAAATAACTTTAACGCATTAATGATCCTAGGATCCATTTCCTGAATATTTCCCTCTTTCAGGGTAACTTCCCGTCCATTTATATTAGTGCCGATTGATTCTTCCAATCCTAAGGAAGTCAATGAAGAAAGCTTTAACTTCTCATAAATATATAGCAACCATCTGAGTTTCTTTTTTTCTTCATTAGATAATTTTTTAATATTTTCACTGGTGGCTAGATAGCCTTCACGATTAATAGCTTCAACCGGTTCGGCGCCAACATTATTTTTATAATCTTTTAACCAATTATTAATAGTTGCTTTTAGCTCTTTTCCTGCCAACGTGATAGGGCTATTAGTAATTACGTTATCATTTTTCT
>MFUC01000025.1 GCA_001785575.1 Candidatus Nomurabacteria bacterium RIFCSPHIGHO2_02_FULL_38_15 | reverse complement strand
AAGTTCTTAATTAATTTAAAAGTAAATGCATATGGAAATCAACGTTTTTTCTGGGTTATGGCAAGTATCAAGGGGTGGCATTGTGGCCATTCCGTGGTTGATGATGAGTTTTAGTGTTGTTTATCACCTTATCATGTCATTAGTTTTGTTCTCTTTGGGTCGAAGCAATTCGATCGTAGAACAGCTGATAGGCAAAGGTGGTGGAATACTAAGACCGATTCCGTTTGTCGCAGTGAACCTGTTGGCGGCGATGTCGATTGTCAGTTCACTACAAAGACTTTTTGATACGTCGGATCGACTACCTTTATCAGGAATCCTGATATTAGGGGTATTGGCAATGATCTTTACCGTGCTTGCTGTATTGTCGTATATCCCTCAAAGGGTTATTGCGATAATTTACGCAGCAATGATTATTTTAATGGGCCTACTTATAACCATTGAGTTTGGCACATTAATTTTCATTGTTCCGGCATGCATCGGTTTGTTCATTGGGTACCTGGCCAGCATTCCTTTCGGTGATAGACTGTCCGCGTTCTTAACAAGACTTCTCCCTTAACCAATTTCGGTTAAGGGTTTTTTATTTTCGTTTTTAAATAAAAAATCCGCCAGGGGCGGATTAGTGTGGTGTTTTTGCGAACCTAAATTTGTCACGTGATTCTTTCTTGCGCATGGTTAAGTTAAAGCACGTCTGAGTGTTAAGCCAATATAGCTTGCGTAGTTCATCTAAACAATACAACATTCGGCCAATATGCGTTTCCAGACTATCAGTTTGCTCACCAGGCTTCTTCTTTTTAAAGCCATCAGTGTGCGAGACTTCGCGGGCAATACTACCAACTGATTGATGCAAGTATTTGCAAATTTTTTGGCGTGGCTCATTAACAATTTGGTTATAAACCAAATCAAGTTGTGGGTCTTTGGTAAGTACTGGGCTCAAATTTTTTGAATTTGCTAAACACATTAGCACAAACAAAACGTCGCCTAACTCTTTTTGAACTTCCTCAAATTTGTCGGTAAAAAAGTTTGCATCTAGCATGGCACTTTCCAGCTCCGCTACCTCCTCGGCCAGCTGGGCCATGATTTGAAACGGGGGGAAGTATTTCACCGCATGCTGTTTTTGCGATACCCAAGTCTCAACTCGGTTTTGCATTTTTTCTATTTTCATAATACTAAAGCTTTTAGCTAATATATACTTAAATAATTTTTAGTCAAATGCTATAATATATATATGTATACACGAGAAGTAGATATTAAAATGATTCATTTTTGCAGGCGGGTGGCAATGCCAGTATCGAGGTTCGGTTTATTTGTGGTATTTTTTTGGTTTGGGTTTTTAAAAGTTGTCGGTTTAAGCCCGGCTAGTGGCTTGGTACAAAATTTGTTTGAACAAACAATTGGCTTCATGAGTTTTAATAATTTTTTAATTGGTTTTGGCGTGTTTGAATGTTTAATTGGTTTAATGTTTTTGGTCAAAGGTTTTGAAAGGGTGGTCATACCATTATTATTTGTGCACATGATTACAACTTTTGGGCCGTTGGTATTTTTACCCACTGAAACCTGGAGTGGCTTTATGGTGCCCACACTTGAGGGTCAATACATTATTAAAAATCTAGCCATCATTGCCGCAGCCATTGGTATTGCCGCGCACTTGCACCCCATACACACACATCATACTATAAAAGCACACCAATCTTGACTATATGTTATGAAAGTGTTATGGTTAAAAAAACAAAGCACATGACAAAACTAAAAAAAAGCACATTAAAACAGCCACTCCTTTCGGATCTATTCAAAAAAATTGGTAAGAAGCTTGGTGTCAAAGTTTTTGTTGAAAAAGAATGGGGTATGGTCGGACGAATTTCTTATCCAAACGGCATTCACAGATATTTTCGCATAACAACCCTTGACTTGAATCCAGTGGGAGCATTTGAAATTGCTCGTGATAAAGATTATGCAAAACTTTTTATGAGCAACATGGGGTACCCTGTAATTCCAGGTAAAAAGTTTTACAGCAATGAGTGGGCGAAAACGATTAATTCGGACCAAATGATCGATAGGGCGTGGGAATATGCCAAGCAAATTGGATTGCCGGTTTTTCTCAAACCTAACAGTAAAAGTCAAGGCACTGGTGTGGCCAAAGTTTTTACGAAGACTGATTTCTATCAAACATTCAAATCAATTGCGCGAATTGATAATGTTATATTGGTTGAACAACCAATCCTTGGTAAGGATTATCGCATAGTAGTGTTGGATCGGGAGATTATTTCCGCTTATGAGCGAATCCCACTTACGATAATTGGCGATGGCAAAAGAACTATCTTGCAACTCCTTGAACGCAAGCAAGCAGAATACAAAAAATCAGGGCGTGAAAAAACTTTCCTAATAACTGATCCTCGACTGATTAAAAACCTCCACAGAGAGAAACTTGCCTTTGATTCAATTTTGCCAAAAGGGCAATCACTTCAAATGCTTTTTAATGCAAATCTTTCAGCTGGTGGAACTTCTGTTGATGTGACTGACAAGATTCATCCATTTTTCAAAAAAACTGCGATTAATTTGACGCGCGACATGGGGCTTCGGTTATGTGGTGTTGATTTAATGATTATCGGTGACATCACCATGCCTGCAAAGATTTGGTATGTTATTGAAATCAATGCTTCACCCGGTCTTCATCATTATGCTTCGCTCGGCAAAAAACAACAGGACATCGTGGAGAATCTTTACACCAAAGTCTTCAAAGTGATGGGCAAAAAGTAAGCACTCGAAAGGGTGCTTTTTTAGTGGTTTTTTGCTAAAGTATAGGCATGAAAGATAAGCAAGTCGCAAAAATTTTAAAGCAAGAATCCCTTCGGCAAAAAGGGGTAATTAACTTAATCGCTTCTGAAAATTATGTTTCCAAGGATGTTTTAGAAGCTCTTGGGTCAGAACTTACAAACAAATATGCCGAAGGATATTCTAAATTTCGTTATTATGGGGGAAATGAGTTTGTTGATAAGCTTGATGATCTTTGTAAAAGTCGTGCTTTGAAGTTATTCAAATTGAAGTCGTCAGAATGGGCGGTGAATATTCAAGCCTTATCTGGTTCTCCTGCGAATCTAGCTGTTATCTTTGGTCTTGTTCCAGTTGGAGGAAAGATTATGGGTATGGAGCTTGCACACGGCGGGCACCTCACCCACGGGCATAGAGTTTCTATAACTGGAAAAATTTGGAAACAAATTCCATATGGAGTAGACAAAAAAACAGAAGTGCTTGATTATAACGAAGTAAAGAAAATTGCACTAAAAGAAAAACCACAAATTATAATAGCTGGTTACACTGCATATCCGAGAATTATTGACTGGAAAAAATTTAGAGAAATTGCGGATGTATGCGGAGCTACGCTTGTAGTAGACATGTCACACATTGCAGGACTTGTGGCGGGGGGTGTTTATCCAAGTCCTTTTCCATATGCCGATGTTGTTACCAGTACAACACACAAAACCCTACGTGGCCCTAGGAGTGCTTTAATTTTTTCAAAAATTGATGAAAGAAATTTATCAAAAAAAATAGACCAAGCCGTTTTCCCAGGAATACAGGGTGGTCCACACATGAATCAAATTGCAGCCGTTGCTGTTGCTCTCGAAGAGGCCAAGAATCCTGAATTCAAAAGATATGTCAAGCAGGTCGTGAAAAATACCAAAGTTCTGGGTGATGAAATGAAAAAACTTGGTTGGAGAATCATTTCAAATGGGACTGATTCACACCTTATACTTATTGATATTTTTGGAACAATAGGAATGGGTGGCAAAGAAGCGAGTGATATTTTAGAGTATAACAATATCATTGTGAACAAAAACACAATTCCTTTTGATATGCGCAGCCCTATTGATCCATCAGGGATTCGCATTGGAACTGCTGCTGAAACGACACGTGGTAAAAAAGAAAAGGACATGATTGTGATTGCAAAAAAAATAAACCAAATTCTTCGTAACAAGAAATAATTTTATGATTGCCAATGGAAAGCTTATCGCTAAAAAAATGGAAGACGAATTAAAAAGAAAGATTGAAAAGCTTCCTCTCAAAAAACTTTGCTTTGTCATGTTTGGTGAAAATCTTGCAAGCACACAATTTGTCGGCATGAAAGTTCGCATGGCCGAGCGGTTGGGAATTTCGGCCACAGTTAAAAAATTTCCAGAAGTTTTGGAAACTAACGAAGTCTGCTCGTTGATTCAAAATATTTCAGCGCAAGGCTATAATGGTATTGTTGTACAACTGCCTTTGCCAGAGTATTTGGATACTCAAAAGGTTTTAAACAGTGTTCCATTTAAACTAGATATTGATATTTTAAGTGATCAAGCGAAGGCGTCTTTTGTACATGGAGATTCTGGTAAAATTCCTCCAGTTGCGCGGGCCGTTTTTGAAATTCTTGATTTTTATAACACCTCACTCAAACATAAAAATATCCTACTTGTTGGCAATGGGAAATTGGTGGGTGAGCCAGTTGCCAGCATGCTTACTCGTAAGGGTAATTTGTTTCATATGATCGACAAAAATTCTTCTGAAGAAGAAAAAATGTTACACCTAAAATCGGCAGACATTATTATTTCTGGAGCTGGATCATCAGGGCTTATTAAGCCAGATATGGTAAAAGACGGCGTAGTTTTGATTGATGCTGGAACGAGCGAACAGGCTGGTAAGCTTGTTGGAGATATTGATCCCGAATGCGCCCAAAAGGCATCTTTAATTACCCCAGTTCCTGGAGGAGTTGGCCCGGTAACCGTAGTATCTTTATTTGCAAACTTGTTAGATTAAAAAAGTATACTTAGTCCATAACCTCAATCGTCTTGCTACTAGTTTTATGGCCACGCACGATTTTGATTTTATTTATGGGTACATCAAAATGGATGGCTAGTATTTCGCGCACACTGTCGTTAGCCATATTATTTTCAGCCTTGGCTTTGACGCTAATATTTATACCCTTAGTGGTTTTTTCTAAACTATTATGTTTAGCGTGGGCTGTGACTTTGATTTTTACTAACATACATTTATTTATTGTGGCTTCCCCTCGCCTTTCAGGAGAGGGGGCAGGGGGGGAGGTTGGGCTTGGTAAATTTGGTCTATAACTTTAATAAATCAGTCAGCATTTTAGCCCATAATTTATGAGTATAAGTTACGATTAGGTAGGCTGGCAGGAAGATGGCGGCAAAACAAATAAAAAAGGCAATTTGCACGGCTTTAACAAAAATCGTTAAAATCACGTCCCAAATGCCAGTGGTTTTTTCAGTTAGTGCATTAAAATTCTCCCAAATCTTTTCCATACCCCAATTATACCGTAATTTATTTAAATTAACAGTTTATACATATTTGGGCCTGTTGCATTTATTTTTTATGATATAATAAAATACATATGGATAACTTGGCGCAAGATTTAAATAAAGCTAAGGGCACACCGCTTTCAGTTTTTCAAAATGAACTTTCAAAGTTCAAAGACACCCAAAAGCACAAAAACTTTATGTCTATGATTTTGCCACTAACAATCGTCTTTCTGATTGTTAGTAGTTTTTTGGTTTATCGCTACCTAACTCTTAAAAAGGAAACTAAATTAATGAACGAAAGTTTAGCCGCTATTATAAAAACCAATGAGGAGATTTTGCTTAAAAACAAACAAGAGGGTGTCAGGGTACCTGATGCAGTTATGGGTGCCACCTATAAAACTATTGAGGACACAAAACTTAATGGCAAATATGGCATTAGCCAAGAGGAATTGGATAAAATTAAAAATGCTAACCAATAAAATGTTTATGAAAATATTTATGCAAAACCAAAATACAAAAAATAATATCAAATCATTCACCTTGGTTGCCCTGCTTTTGGTTGGTGGTGTTTTTGTTACCGCACAGGGTATATATCTTGACCCAACATGTAATCCACCCGACTGTAATACGCCCGGCCCAATTGCTCAAAACGAAGTCAATCAGGAAAAATCCGGTGGCTTGGTAGCCTCGGGCATCATTAATAACCTGGGTGACGTGGTCAGTTTTGCCAATGTTGATGTTGGTCATAAGTATAATAGTGAGTATAAAAAGGATATTTTTTGGCAAAAGACTCCAGCCTATTTATTCGGCCCAACTTATTTTCAACAACTTTTTACAACAGCTAACGCTGAAAATGAACTTTGTATAAATCCTGACGGAAAGGTTATAAGTTGTGGCACTGCTCAGTTTGCTCCCATTAAAGATACTTATTATACAAACAACGGCGTAGTTGATTTTCCATCAGGTGGAGTAGAAGGCTGGGTTACTTATAAAATTGCACCATCTAGAAGTTGTGACACAATTGCCACGGCTGATACTGACTGGCCAAATGGTACAACTTTATCTGGCGAGAACTCAAAAAAGATTGTTTTTAATAAATGGGGTAGTTATGATCTAAAAATTGATTGTGATAGTGTGATTTACACAGCCACAATAAAAATCGGTGGTAAAATTATTCCAACAAATATTGGTTCAAATTTAACATACAATCTTAACTTGGGTGCTACACGCCAGGCTTATGTATCTGCTGTGGCGGGTGGGTCTAGTGGTGCAACTGACAAAACTCAAACTACCTGTGTTGACGGCTACATTGGTGGGTCAACAAGTGTTAAACTTCAGCAAGGTAATGCAGTTCAAATTGTTTTAAATTTGAATGGTGGTGGTAAGGCCATTGCGGGTGTTGGCTCTGGCTGTAATCCTACACCAGGTAGTGGCGGTAGTGTTGTGGTAAATTCACTGGCTTCAAGCTCAACAATTTCAAGTTTTAGTAATGGGGGTTATGCTGGCGATGGTGTAAAGGGTGGCTGTAGTGGTATTCCAGATTCAGAAAATAACTTTAATACTTGCAACACTAGCACTGTTTTACCTTATGGTCGTGGTGGTAGCGTTGTTGATGATCCAAATGGTAAGGGCGGCGGCGGCGCCGCCTATGCATCAGGTTTTGTTGACCTACCTGCAACTGGTAAATTATTGTTGTTTGTTGGCCAAGCTGGCGGTAAAACATTTTCAGGAAGTCCTAAGGGGCAAGACGGTTACCTTTCAATAACCTGGTAATCCCTAATAATAAATAAAGCTATGAAAAATATACTAATGAAAAAAATAAATACTTTAAAGCCCTTGATTTTTAGCCTAATTTTGTTGGGTAGTTTGGGTGTGGCTTTGGCCAATGGGCCGGCTTGGAGTGTGCCACCAACTACTGGTGATTCTTTACCACCAGTAAATGAGGGTACGGCACTGCAAGACAAAAAGGGTACACTATCAGTTGGTACACTTTTAAATACTGCCTTCAGTCCTTTGGTAACATATTCACCATTTCATGCAGGAATAGTTAAGTTTCATCCGTTTGAAAGCATACTAGAGGTCGAAACAAATTTTTATGGTCCATTGAATTTATATGGAATCGTGGATACTAATGCCACTACTGAAAAGCCACTATGTACACGAGGTGATGGTAGGGTCAGGCTTTGCTCTGATGTAGACTTTGAACCAGTTCAGGATATTTATTATACTGATACAAACACTGTAACATTTCCAACTTCAACAGGGGTTACTGGTGCTGTGAAGTTTGCAATACCCGGGGCTGTTACATGCACAACTGTACAAACCTCTGGTACTACTTGGCCAAACGGCACGAACCTAAGTGGTTCAAGCTCATCGTATGCTGTTAAATTCTACGACTGGGGTCGATACACACTTACAATGAACTGCAACAATAATAAAGCTTACTCCGTAACAATTGATATTAAAGGTAAAATAATTCCAGCAGCCGATGGGACTCCAAAAAAATTCTTATTTACACAGTCTAAGGTTCTTGAAATAAAAGCCCAAGGTGGTGGTGGTGCGTCTGGTAGAACTTATACTAACAATTATCTTTATTGTAGTGGTGGTAGTGATGGTCGCAGTGCATATGCCCATGTGACAACGTCAAGTACGTGGAATTCTTCTTCTGGCTCACTATATACAAGGCCGGCCCTGTATGAATCTGGGGCAAACCTTGTTCATGTTGGTGGTGGATTTGGTCCAGCCGGAGCCGCTTATTCAGCTAATTTTAATAATTACAGTGACTTTACAGTATCTAACGAAAGTCAATGCTTTGGTTCAGGTGGTAGTAAGCTATCTTATAATTCAAATATGTCTTCAGTTACGGCCACTAATGGTGGCGATGCTCGAGGTCATCAGGGTGGTTGTCCAGGTGCAAATTTGACTAGCTGTACTTCTTCAATGGATGGTTATGGGGGTTATGGAGAAAAAGGTGGCGGTGGCGGTGCTTATGTTTCGGGATTATATACCATCGCTGCCAATAACTACTTATATGTTTTCAAGGGTGCTGCGGCTCACAGTACAATGGGCACAGCTCCAAAGCCTGCAAGTATTATTATTGAGTGGAAATAGGTTTTTCTAAATAAATAATAGTTAAAAAATTTCAAAAGCCCCTTGCATTGCAAATGGGCTTTTGTGTATAATATTTCTATATGGAAAACTTATTGATTCCAACGACTGGGATTCGTAGTAGGTTTTTTAGATTTCTTAAAAAAGCTTTTCAAAGATCACTGATTTGTTTAGTGATTTTTTGTTTTAGTTTTGCACCACTTCCAAATACTATAAATCTTTTTGCCCAAGAGGCCGTCATAGACCAAGGTTCAAACCAAGCTCTACTGCCACTACCAGATGATCATGTTGATAGTCAAATAAATCCAAATGACATGGGCTTAGTTGGCCCCGAAAGTGAAGTAAGTACTGACATATCAAATTTGCCGACACTAGATAAATCAAGTCCTGACCAAAATACTCCAGAGGTTAGTAATCCCGAAGAGACCCCTGAAGATATACCAGAGAATCCAGATGAAATAATTAACCAAGAGCAAAGCCTTGAAGCCAGCAGTTCGGCCGGTTCAAACGAATACCCCGAAGGCAAAATTGATGGTATTCAAGCCAGCAAACCTAAAACTGACTTATTAACTGGGGCCATGGTTTATAATTACCCAATTGGCATACCGCCAGGCAGAGTTGGTATGACACCTGAACTGGAACTTGGTTATAATAGCCAAGAAAATGACAATGGCAGTGCTTTTGGCTATGCTTGGGGTGTAAATATTCCATATATTGAAAGAGTTAATAAAAATGGTTCTGAAAAACTGTATACTGAAAAGAATTTCACATCGTCACTCGATGGCGAATTGGTCGAAGTTGCGCCAAACACATATGCGCCACGAGTTGATAATGGGGCTTTTCATAAATATGAATTTGTAAATAATCATTGGGAGTTTACCGACAAATCGGGTATAACTTATAAATTTGGTACTAATACTAATGCACGCCAAGACAATCCAACAACGACAAGTCAGGTTTACAAATGGATGCTTGATGAAAAACGTGATTCAAATGGTAATTACATTAGTTACGAATATTACAAAGATGCTGGCCAAATTTACCCGTATAAAATAAAATATACCCAACACGCATTACAAGGCGGGATATTTGAAGTTGAATTTTTGCGCCAGGGTCGGCCAGATGAATATACTTCATATAAAACAACTTTTGAAGTTACAACAAAGTACCGTATTTATGAAATTCAAGCCAAAATAAATGGAACATGGGTTCGCAAATATGAATTGGGTTATACTGTTGGTGATAATGGCTATCGGTCATTGGTTGAATTTATAAAATATTCAGCTAAAGATAAAAACAGTGTTGTTACGACTTTGCCTCAAACAAAATTTACATATCAAAAAACTACTCCGGGCTGGACACTTGATAAAACATGGAAATTACCGGTAACTACGGGTGATGGATATCAGCACACTTTTGATGTTAAGGGTGATAGTTGGGTTGATATACTACAATCAGTTGATCGCTACGGGCAAGGTTTAACTACTGGGCCACATCGGTATGAAAAGTTATTATATAATCACAGTACAAACAAAAATTGGATTGCAGATCAAAATTTTAACATTCCAACATTCTTTTTAAATTACGAAGTTCGGGGTGGAGCCTATGGCCGAGTTTGGGATCAAGGTGTGCGCACGGCTGATATAAATGGTGACTACCTGACTGATATTGTGCAGGCGATGGTTGGCAACCCAAACAATACAAAAAAGCCAGTAATTTTTGCCAGCTATTTGTATGACAGGTCAAATGGTTTTGTTAAAAGTAATGATTGGCTAGCTAAAATACCTTTTACTGGCAGTGATGAAATACACGATTTTGGCACACATTTAGTTGATATTAACGGTGATGGTTTGCCAGATGTTATTCGTAAGCAGGGAAGTAATATTGGTGAACAATTAAATACTGGTTCAGGTTTTGCAAATATTACAACTAATTGGACTCCACCAACTGACCAGCTAACTTTTACAATTAATAGAATTGTTGATATTAATGCTGATGGTTTGCCCGACGCTATGCAGTCTAACTATATGCTGTCTCACAGCGCTCAAGCTTATTTGAATAAGGGCAACACTGGTTGGACGGGGAATAATTCTAATTGGGAAACGCCAATAGCTTTTGCCTATAATCATTACGACCAAGGCGTTCGGTTTATAGATGTTAATAGTGATAATTTAATAGACATTGTTATAGATCCAGCTAATCAAACCGGTGGTAATCGAGGTACATATTTAAATACAGGCAATGGTTGGGTTTACAGGCCAGTTTGGGATATGGTTACACCCCCTGGATCACTGATGGGTAGCCCAGTGATTATTGCCGATATTAACGCCGATGGATTTGTTGATTTTATGAGAACAATTAATTACATGATACCTGAAACAGAGGCTTATATAAACAATGGTAATAAAATTCCTGACCTACTGTCAAAAATTGAGTATGGTTCTGGCGGTAGCTCTGAAATAGTTTACAAAAAGTCCGCTCAATATAAAAACAGTTTGGGTAATTTATTAAATCCGGTTTTGCCAATGAATCTGAACACTGTAGAAAATATTATAAATAATGACGGCTTGAATAATATAGCTAAAACTAGTTACGAGTATGCTGATGGAGACTATTATTACAATGGGCCATTTGACCGCAAATTTGCTGGCTTTGGCAAGGTCACACAAATTAATCCCAATACCAGTCGCGAGGTAACCTATTACAGCCAGGCCAACTCTACTGATACAAATAATGGTGAATATGATGATAGTTATGCCAAAATCGGTAAAATTTACCGGACTGATTTTTTTGATGTAAATAATAATTTACTTAAACAAAGTACAAATAAATGGACAAGTGCACAAGTTGCAGGTGGCAATAATTATTTTGTATATGTTGAGCAAGTTATAAATAGGATTTTTAGTGGCAGTAATAGTTATGATACAGCCGAAACATATAATTATGATGTAAATACTGGTAATTTAATTGAAAAGATAGAGCATGGCAATGTTGTAGCAAGTGGCTATCAAAGCTTTAATGATATTGGTAATGACACTCGCCAAACCAGTTATAAATATACGGGCTGTGCTTCTACTGTATGTTTAAATTTGCAACTGCCCAGCCAAATTATTTTGCGCGATAGCGGTGGCACAAAAGTTTACGAAAAGAATTTATATTATGATAATTTAGGTTTTGGTTTGGCTTCAATGGGTAATAATACTAGTCAGTCTATTTGGGTTAGTGGGTCTAATTATCAAACAACTTCAAGTACCTATAATAATTTTGGTTTGGTCACCAGTATGACTGATGCTAAAAATAATACAACTAATATTACTTATGACCCACAAAATTTGTACCCCAACACAATTACGAACGCTTTATCGAAAATAACAAATTATACTTATGATTACAATACCGGGAAAGTTATAAAAAGTACAAATTCCAACGGTATGATTAACGAAGTTGATTGTGATGGTTTTGGTCGGCTACTGGCTGAAAGGTCGTCAAGCGATACCTCGTTTACAAATTTAATAACTAAGGTAACTTTTAATTATAATGACATAATGTCGGGAGGTGTATTGCCATATGTTCAAAAAAATACACATTATTCAAACACGCTGATGGGTACGGCATACAGTTTAATGGATGGTTTTGGCCGTGAAGTCAGGCAAGTTACCAATAGCGGTGGAGCATATATTGCCAACGACACAATGTATGACAATATGGGCCAGGTTTACAAAAAATCTTTGCCGTATAGTTTAACGGGCGTGCCTACAAATTACTCATTACCAATTAATGACCCAAGCATTATAACGACTATATTTTACGACGCCCTGGGTCGAACAGTCAGTATTAGTAATACACTTGGTACTACAATAAATAATTATTATTTAAATAAAACTACAAATATTGATCCCGAGAATCATCTCAAAGATGTTGTACGTAATGCCTATGGTAATATTGTAAACGTCGTTGAGCACAACGCTGGTAATACTTATACAACAGTTTATAGTTGGGACGTCCTGGGTAATTTAACAGGCATGACCGATGCCCTGGACAATATTAGAAGTTTTACCTACGATGCAGTTGGCAATAAACTATCCGCCACAGATTTGCATGAAATTAGTGACACAAATTATGGTGCTTATTCATATATATATGATGCAAATAATAATTTAGTTCGCAAAACAACACCTAATGGCGACGTTATTACGTATACATATGATGCATTAAATCGTATAACTCACGAATTTAATAATTCAGCCCCGCAAATAGCTTATACGTACGATTCTTGTACTCATGGCATTGGTATGTTATGTAGTGTTAATCGATTTGGTTCAGCTAAAAAAGATTTTACATATACTAATCGCGGGCTTGTGGCCACTGACGCCATTACCTTGGGTACTAAAATTTGGGGTAGTTCCTACCTGTATGATTTTGCCGGTAATGCTGTGCAAATAAAATATCCCGATAGTTCAAGTGTGCGTTACGGTTTGAATAATTTGGGCCAAGTGGTTGGTGTTGAGGCTCATCAAAACCCAGCCAGTTTATGGGCAGGCATTATTAATAATGTTATATATAATAATTTGGGCCAAAAAGAATCAGTCTTCTATGCCAACGGTCGTGTGCAAAATTACACCTATGATACAGCTAGGCAGTATCAACTAATTAAAAACAGTCTTGATGCGCCGGCAACCTATAGCTATCCAAAATTTATTGAAACAAATTATAAATGGAGCCCAACTGGCAATTTGACTGAAAAGGTTGAGAGTTTTGACCCTACCAATCCACAAAAATTTACTTATACGTATGATGATTTGTCACGTTTAATAGGT
Organism: Candidatus Nomurabacteria bacterium RIFCSPHIGHO2_02_FULL_38_15; assembly: GCA_001785575.1. Classification (GTDB taxonomy): domain Bacteria; phylum Patescibacteriota; class Minisyncoccia; order Phycocordibacterales; family UBA9973; genus MFUC01. The sequence goes on along the minus strand of MFUC01000025.1, from coordinate 3,272 downwards.
GTTATAAAAACTGTAAATTCACCACTGACTGGTTATACCGAAAGCTTCAACTACAATGCCATTGGAAATATTTTAAGCAAATCAGGTATTGGTACATATGCATATAATGGCACAGTGCCAGGTAATTATGCCAACCCAAATGCGGGTACAAATATTGGAGGCATTGATTATGATTATGATAAAAACGGAAACGTTGTGGGCTTTGGTACATCGCCTAATAATACGGTTTTGACTTATAACTATCGTAACGAATTGGTAAAATATGAAAGAACTGCTCCGCCTAATCCAGTCACAAACACATTTTTATATGATCATGCAGGTATGCGCATCAAAGTTGTTGATTCGGGTGGCACAACTTATACATCTAGTAAATATTTTGAGGAAAGTGGTACAATAAAAAAGAAGCACATTTATTTAGGCAGTCAGTTGATTGCCACAATTGAAAGTCCCAACCCATTAACCCAAAGTATTTATTATGTCCACCCCGACTATTTGGGCGGTACGCAATTAATTACCGATGGTGCCGGGCTATTAAAGGTCGAAGAAATAGAATATTATCCATTTGGGCAAATTTTACTTGATACAAAGTTCGGTGGTTTTGATCAATCACATAAATACACAGGTCATGAATATGATATTGATACTGACTTAAACTATATGCAGGCGCGGTATCAAGCAGGCTACGAAGGTCGATTCTTCAGCCAAGACCCAATCGTGCGCGAATTAGATAATTCAAAACTCGAAGCCCTTCTAATTGACCCGCAACGTTGGAACACCTATGCCTACGCAAACAATAATCCGTTGAAATATGTTGACCCAGATGGGCAGTCTGCAGTCAGTAATATTATTCAAAACATTAAAAATGGTTGGGCTAGTTTATTTAATGGAGAAATTAGTAAATCTAATGCTCATGTAATTGTTCCCGTATCTCAGCAAATTACTAAAACTGAACCAGTAAAAACTACGACTTGGGATCCAGTTACAGATAGAAGAATTTCCAATCTTGATCCTAGGGTTCAGCAACCAGCGACAAATTTTATAAATAATACTGAATCACAACTTGGTATTCAGTTAAGAGTTACTGATGGATATAGAACAATTGAAGAGCAGGCTAAGATTTACGCATCAGGAAGAACTGAGTCTGGACCGATCCTTACCAAGTCAAAGCCAGGGCTTAGTTATCACAACTATGGTCGGGCCATAGACGTTACCGTTGTTGAAAATGGCAGAGTTTATGCAAAACCTATTTCTCAAGATATTGTCAAAATTGGAGAAGGTCAAGGATTTTTTTGGGGAGGTGTTTGGAGTCCTCCAGATCGACCGCATTTTCAAATGTCTTTAGGCGAAACAGAAATGCAACTTTATCAAAAATATTTAAAGAATCGTTGAGTATATGAAAAACAAAAATTTAACAATTCTTAGTACAATATTTGTTGGATTAATTATTTTTACTGTTTATTTGTATCAAAAAGATAATATTTTTTTAAACAACACTATCAGTAAGGACTGTAAAGGCATAGGCCAATCTAGTACTTTAGCCCAAGTTAATTCGATCGAAAGCAAAAAAAATCAGTATGTGTCTGCCTCTAAAGATATATTCGGACAGTCAACTCAGGGTGGTGAGCAAATAGATTACAGTTTAAATGACCAACTTATTATAAAAGAACAGATTTTTTATGGAGAAACAGGTAAATCTGAAGCTAGTTATTATTTAAGCGAAGGAAAAGTTTTTTATTTTATTAAGAAAAATACAGAATATATTAATTCTATATACCAAGACCAAAGTGGCGCTGTTAAAAAAGTCGAATTAAAAGAGTTCTACTTTAACTCTAATCAGGAGTTATGCTATTGGTATTTTGATAAAGTATTACAAACAAATGACCAGGATACCAAAGAACTTATAGACTATCTTTTATCAGGTCTATAATTATGAGCACTTTTATTATTTAGGCTTAGTAAATCCCTTTAAAACACCACTTTTTGCATTTGGGGTGGAGAGGGTGTATAGTTTGACTATATGAATATATTTAAAATCCAAAAGTTTGATAAGGAAATAACTGACAAAATGGGCAATAGGGCCGTAGTTATTTTCTTGTTATAATAAAAACAAATATATGACGCCATACAAACACACTCAAATTGGATATTTAATGCTGGTTGCCACACTAGCTGTACTTGTGATTTTCGTATGGTCATATATTACAGCTCGGGCAGAACCCGTATCGTATTACTCCGGTACAAATTTTGCTATTACTTTCATAATGGTATTGATTGTATTTACTCTTGCGTCGTTTACTACACTAACAGTGGCTATTAATGAAAAATATTTGAGAATAAAATTTGGATATGGAATATTTAAAAAGAAGTTTTTACTTGAAGAAATTACTTCTGCAAGAAGTGTAAAAAATCATTGGTATTATGGTTGGGGAATAAGATTGTGGTTGTGGCCCAAGATGTGGATTTACAATGTTTCCGGTCTTGATACAGTAGAGATAACTATGAGAAATGGTAAAATATATCGTATTGGAACTGATGTGTCAAGAGAATTGGAGGTGGAAGTCAACAAATATTTAAACAACATTACAAAACTTGGCAAGAGCAATTAAGATCCAAACTTAGTGCTTGACATAAGTTTATGTCTTGCTATAATAAAAATGTATTAGATTAATTGAATTGGTGGGGGTGCGTAGTAAGTGTTCCTGGCATTTATTTGTAGATTCATAGCGCCCCCTTACTTTTGTTCTTTCGTCTGTCATTTTTTTAGATTTATACACATTTGTTTGTTAGCGCCCCCTGATTATTGGGGGCGTTTTTTATTGAGGTGGGTTGTGGTAAAATCAGGCCGAATTTAATTTCCAGAAGACTTTTTTATTTTGAAATACAAAATGATGATTATGACAATTTCTACAATCAAAAAGTAGCCAAATTCTTTATGAGAGAATCCCCAATAATTTAAATTACTGACCCAAGAATAAAATACAATAATTGCATCTATAATAAACAAGGCCATAATAAACTTTTTCCATACAATCGCACCTTTCCTTTCCAGTGTTTTAAAATTTAAAATTGCTAAATATCCTATCGCTATAAAGGCAAGTAAACTTGGCCACATTGCCAAACTTGCTTGACCAATGACTAGATCAACATTAAAAAGATACCTCACAACATGCATTACAGCAACGGCCGTAAATAATGCCGATGTGGCAATAGCTATATTTTCTTTTTTATTTGTGTTCATAATAAAAATTTAGATTACTTTTAATAACTTTATT
>MFUC01000024.1:282-6068 GCA_001785575.1 Candidatus Nomurabacteria bacterium RIFCSPHIGHO2_02_FULL_38_15 | reverse complement strand
TTTTAGGTTATAGTTCTTCCCTTGAAGTCGCAAGGGAAAATGGTGTATTATTAAATATATTAGAGTGTCCTAATTCAGGGGTGAATTAAGGGTTTTTTCTACCCTGATACTACCACGTACGATATTTATTTGTCAAATTTTAAAATTAACCATATATTTGGCTGTGGGTACCTATGAAAACAAAACTTATAGTGTTTTGGTCTTCGCTATATACTGCACGATAATCACCAGTAATATTTATGCTTTTAAAATCTTTAAACTTGCCATTTAGTTTGTGATTGTGTAAAGATTCAGTACTTGGATTTATTAAAAAGACTTTAAGTCTCTCAAGAAACTGTGCTTGAATTTTTTTAGGTAACTTTTTATATTGCTTTTTAAAAGACTTTTCGTACCTAATTATCATAAAAAGTTTACGAATTCAAATCATTTATAAAATCATCAACGTTTGAAAAACTTTTAGATAAATTTTTCTTGGCCTTAATATTCTGCATGGCTTTATTTAACAAAATTTGAGTCGCCTTGTTTGGCATAAGCGCAGAATCAAAAACTACCCTTTTTTCTACAATAAAAGTCTTTAAATAATTATTAATCACGGAGCTTAGTGAAATACCCAAATTATTGGCGGTTTTTTGGGCTGACTCCTTCAGGTCTTTATTGGTTTTTATATTTATAATTACTGGATTCATAATACAAAGTATATACCTGGTACATACCATTGTCAACTACTTTCTGCTTACGCTAAATGTCAAAATCTAGGCAGAGTGGGGTGTGATCAGAAACGATGTCTTGCAGAATTTTAAAATCTTTAACTATTATTTCAGGGGAAACAAAAATATAATCGGCAAATCTAAGCTCTTTTTTATAAAGTTCAGTGCGAGTTGACCTCACATCATACTTTTTTATTAAATTTCTTAATCCGTAAGATTCTAGCATTTCAATGCATTTAGTATCTGGGAGTAAATTAAAATCCCCGGCTAATATTTTTGGACAATCAAATGTATTCATGAAGTTAATTATTGTACTTATTTGGTCAACCCTCTTTTTGCTATCTTTCTTGCCTTCTGGCCTATGAGTTAAGTGGACATTCATTATTAAAAGTTTTTTATTATTTAATTTAATTTCAAACCACTGCAACTTTCTATCGTGGTCGCGATTATGCATGTCTGTAGGGTCGTGCCAATCTCCTTTTGCAACAAAAAATTCTCCTTTATTGATAACTTCAATGTCTTTATTTATAAAACTAGCTATTCCGTATATATTATCTAAAACTGAACAAAAATAACCATTGGATAAATTTAAAATCTCTGAAATAAGCTTAAAGAGACCCCGGTAATTTTGCTTACAAGGAACAGCAACAAACTCCTTTGCTTCATTAGTGTTATAAACTTCTTGGAAAAAGAAAGTGTCTGTCTGTAGATTTTGCTTTAAAAAAGTTACCAATTTGTCTTGTACTCGCCCACCCCAAGTATTCAGTGTTATTAATTTCATATTATTTCAATAAGTAGAGCTTATATTACAATCCCATAATCCTTTTTGCCTTTTTTGATGATGGTAGGAGTTTGAGGTATTGTATATGTAGGGTCAGTTACAACAACACCACTTACACTAACGGCACCGTTTTCAATAAATTCTTTGGCTTCACGTTTTGAGCTAGCCAAATTGGTTGCAACAAGGGCTTCAATAATATTAGTTTCGCTTGTTTGTGGCAAAACACTAGCCAGCATTTCAAATTCATTATCAGTCAAGTTACTTACATCATTAGCAAATAATTTATCTGAAAGCTCCACAGCTATATTAGCCTGCCCTGTACCATGCAAATTTTTAACCACCTCAAAAGCTAAAGTTTTTTGAGCCAAGCGAAGGCCCGGATTATTGTTAAATTCATTTTCAATATTTGCGATTTCGTCCAAGCTTAAAAATGTAAAACGTTTTAAAAAATGCACAGCATCAGCATCGGGTGTGTTTAATAAAAATTGGTAAACTTCGTAACTGTTGGTTTTGTTTTGATCAAGCCAAATTGCGCCCTTTTCGCTTTTGCCAAACTTTTTACCCGTTTTAGAATCTACAACTAGTGGCGCGGTTATAACAAATGCTTCGGCGCCTAATTTTTTATGAATCAATTCAACCCCGGCCACCATATTACCCCATTGGTCAGAGGCCCCGATTTGTATAGTGCAGCCATTGTTTTCAAACAAATGTAAAAAGTCGTAGGCTTGCAGTAATGAGTACGAAAATTCAGTGTATGAAAAAAAGCTATCCTCAGTATTTAAACGACTAGCCACCGAATCTTTTTTTAGCATTACATTAACCGAAAAGTTTTTGCCAATGTCACGCAAAAAAGTTATTACATCTAATTTGTGTGTCCAGTCATAATTGTTGACCATTTGCCAATCATCATCTTTACCAAAAAAACTTTCACACTGCGCTGTTAACCCGGCAACATTTTTTTGCAAAGTTGCATGATCCAACAAATTGCGTTCTTCGTTTTTGCCCGACGGGTCACCAATCATGCCCGTTGCACCGCCAATTACAATAATGGCCCGGTGGCCGGCATTTAAAAACCGCTTGATTACCACCATTGTGGCCAAGTGCCCAATGTGTAGCGAGTCAGCCGTTGGATCCAAACCTAAATAAACAGTCCTTTGACCACTGTTTAAATAAGCCTCTAAATTTTCAATTGTTGTTGAGGCCTGAAAAAACGACTCCCTGGCCTGTAATTCTTCAATAATATTCATATTTAGAGTATACAGTATAAAGCCCTATTGCTCAATAAATTTAGGCTTTGTATTACCACCATCAGGTGCACAAATTGTGTAGCCAGCTGAATGAGGCAAAGACATAAGGAAGGCCTCACCATTCACGACAAATGTTTCAGTCTTTTTAGGTTTTGAATTTAAGTAATTTGTCACGGCAGCTTTACTTGGGGCCAAAATTTCAATTGTCGCAGCGTAGTTGCTAGAAAATTGAGTTTCATACTCGTCGGTCATACCTATTCGGCTCCAACCAGCACCACCAATTGTCCAGTTATTCAAAGCCCACCCATTTGGAGCAGTAAATTTATACTTTAGTTGCGTACTAAAACCTTGCTCGGGGACTGAGTCAACTTTGACTAATGCCCTGTATTGGCCAAGCCCGCCATATGGTTGAAACGCATTATCAGTTTCCTGCCCAGCCTTACCATTACATGAATTCAATGGCACCATTGTATAGTCAGGCGCACACTCTGTAGCAGTTAATGTTTGGTCAACACTATACGCACCACCAGTACACACTATTTTGTAATCACCCGCACCACCGCTGAATAATTTAGTACCTGTTACACCGATTGCTGTTTCATTTGAATTTGGATCAATAATTTTACAGCTTTGTGCTCCTTTTGACAGCCAACTAATTGTTGGACCACCGTTTGATTTCTTGAAGCAAGTATCGGTTCCATAGTTATCAATTTGCAAAACCTTAACTTCGGCCGTAGCAGTTTTAGGATCATCAGGTGGTGGTGGCGTACATGTATATGAGCGACTGATGTTGTACATAATTGCATTAACCCATGACTCGCCCTTTTGCGTGCCCTCATTTGTAAGTGCCCAACCACCTGAATCACAAGTTGTACCCACCGGCACACTACCAGTTGTTGCCCACTCAAATAATGAATTCATGCCTGGCAAAATATAGGGAGGCTTTGCCGTCATACCCAAGCCCCATTGATAGTCAATATCAACTACCACGGTAGCTATGTCACTTTTCGCACCCGCAAAACATTCTATTTGGAATGTGGTTGGGTCATTTAACACACCAACATTTTGTAAACTAGCCGGTGAAGTTGTTGAAAAACTATTGTTTTGGTTATTATCCCAATAATTTGCATCCCCAGCTCCAGTACCAACACATGAATCGTAGGCAGTATCAGTCGGTGAATACCACTGAAGATCTATTTTATCATTGACATTCGCGACTGAAATTACTGTTGTTGTGAACTGCTTACTAGGGTCGGTATCGGGAGCAAAAGCTCGCAAAACCAACTCGCTACTACCCTTTGTAACTGTGACGTATTGAAAATCTAACCAACCAGTTACAGTCGAGCCCCAAGCCTTACCAGTTATGTTACCATTATCAGTAATAGTTTTGGATCCGTCATTGGGTAGAACGACGCCGTAATTGTCAGGGCTTGCTCCACAACCTTTATTGTAACATGACAAACTTATGTAACCGTCCCATGCATTATTATGCGATAGTGCCCGTGCCCAACCTACAACATGAGGAAAGGCGGCACTCTTGGCGCCAGAATTACTTAAAACAGCTGTGGCTTGGCAACCATAATCCTTAAACTGACAATCTGACACATCTGACCCATTAAACGAAACCCAGCCAATGTTTGACGACCAACCGTGGCCCGACAAAACACCCGTTGTGTAATTGATAACTACTTTGTAATCACTAGTAGCGCAAACATTGCCTCCGCGGTCTTCGCAATTTAAACTAATCCAACCAATATTATCTGACCAAATATAGCCATGCAAAACATGGTCACTGACTGCGGCCGAAGTTTTTTGAGCAAAACCAAAAGCCCCGACTAAAATAAATACTAATACAAAAGCTACCGCAAAAAAAGATGTCTTTAAAAATTTTATGAGATTATTATTCATACAAATAGTATAACACTTGCAAGAATAAAAAATAAGTATATAGTGTGTATAGCCTGACCTAACCGTCAGGCCTTAATTTTATTAAGATAACTAAATAACAAAAAAATATATGTTTGATTTAAAAGCTATGCGCCTGGCCCTAGAGCAACTTGAAACCGAGCGCAAAATCCCCCATGATAAAATAATCGACGCCATTGAGCAATCACTGGCCGCCGCGTACAAAAAGGAGTACGGCAAAAAAGGCCAAATTGTGCGCTGTAATTTTGATATTGAAATTGGTAAAACTGAATTTAGCCAAATAAAAATGGTTGTTGATGACAGCCTAGTTATAAATTTACCTGAAGACGCCGAGTTCGTGCCTGTACTGGGCGACGAGCGTGTGCGTTTCAACGAAGAGCACCATATAATGTTGGCCGACGCTAAACTAATTAAATCTGATGCTAAATTAGAAGATGAAATTATATTCCCACTTGAGGAAAAGTCAGATTTTGGCCGTATTGCTGCCCAAACCGCCAAACAAGTTATTATTCAAAAAATTCGTGAGGCCGAGCGTGGTGCCGTACTTGAGGAATTTGGCAGTCACGAAGGCGAGGTCGTTAATGGAATTGTGCAAAAATGCGAAAACGGCCTGATTTTGGTTGAATTTAACCGCGCGACTGGCGTCATACCCAAAGAAGAGCAAATCCCAGGCGAAATTTACAATCGCGGCGATCGTATTCGGGCTTATTTATTTGCCGTTGAGGACGGCTTGCGTGGTGTAAACCTGCGCTTGTCACGTTCACACCCACAATTTATTAAATCTTTATTTGCGATGGAGGCTCCCGAGATTGCATCGGGTGTGGTTGAAATCAAGTCGGTTGCCCGTGAGGCTGGTGCTCGTTCAAAAATTGCCGTTATGTCACACGACGAACATGTTGACCCAGTTGGTGCCTGTGTTGGTCAGCGTGGTACTCGCGTTACGGCCGTCATGAACGAATTAAACGGCGAGAAAATTGATATTATAGAGTGGCACGATGACCCCAAGGAATTGGTGGCCAATGCAATTGCCCCGGCCCAAGCCCTTAATATTACTATTATGGAAGCCGAGCATCGCGCATTAGTTGAGGTTGCCGAGGATCAATTGTCACTGGCTATTGGCAAAGG
>MFUC01000024.1:0-225 GCA_001785575.1 Candidatus Nomurabacteria bacterium RIFCSPHIGHO2_02_FULL_38_15 | reverse complement strand
CCAAACAGCTGGCGAGACTGTCGCTGAACCTGACGCTTTTGATGCAAGTGTGGGCGAAATAGTACACACTACAAACACCGCCGAACTTAAAGAAGCGGTTGAAAATGCCGTTGAAGAAAACGCAAACGAGGAGTAACTTTAAAAAGTAGTTACGGTAAAAATAAAGCAAAAGAAAACCCCCTAACATTGTCAAAGCGACAAAATGTCAGAGGGTTAAAGTGTCAA
>MFUC01000023.1 GCA_001785575.1 Candidatus Nomurabacteria bacterium RIFCSPHIGHO2_02_FULL_38_15 | reverse complement strand
CAATATAAACTTGCCACCATGCTTCCTGGCATAAGCATAGTTATACAATGCTGTACGCACACCCCCAATATGCAAAAAGCCTGTTGGGCTTGGCGCAAACCTAGTCACTACCTTTCCTTCATAATCCCCTTTCATATGGGTTATTGTACCAAACTTTCAACTATTTTTCTACCCTAAGTCTTGTCTAACACAAGATTACACCCAAATAAAAACACCCTCATTTATGAAGATGTTATTTTTAATCTTTTTATTGCATAGCATCCAATCACTACCGAAATTATGTGTAATAATAAGAGTATATAGGCGTGCTTTTGAAAGACGACAACTCCTATAAATAAACTACCTAAAATAAAGTTTATCCATGCGATCATCTTACTTGTCCTATTTTTCTGAGCCATAAAGACTACGCCAGATAAAAAAGTCACTGATCCAGCAATTTCATACCAGACAGTTTTTGTTTCCAATTGCTTGAAAACAAAATAGATAATTGCAACCATAGTTAAAGCAATAATTATAAAATCAATTCTTGTTAGGTATGCCAGATTCTTTACGTATTTATATATTCCATATAGGGATAGAGACATAAAACATAGTTCTAGACTTATTAGTATTGGAAGTTTAAAATATATAAATACATATAAACAAGAAAGTATTGAGGAAGTGGCAGATAATATCCAGCCCCAAACATTTTCACGTGCCAATAAGTACTTATACGCAATGGCAATAACAAGAAGAGTTGTCTGAAATAAAATATTTTCTGTATCCATTTTATGTACAATTAATTTATCCAAATATTACACATACTACATCAAAAAGTCAAACTATACAGATAGAGGCTTAGACTCTATCTGAGTTTTTCTAATATTTGCTAAACTGCCAATTCCGTAAGTTCTATTAAATTCTAGTATGCTTTCCTCAAGCCGTTTAAGATCATCTATATCTAAAAAAATGTCGCGTTTATCAACTCCGCGATTGTATACGTGGTAGTATTCATCAGTTACTAGAGGCTCTTTACGCATAGAATAATTATAACATGACTATAGATAGAGCCTAAACCTCTATCTGTGCATTATTTTTCATGAGACAAAGCAATTTGGACAAGCTCGGTGGCGATGGTTTGGGCGGCGTCGGGACGGGCAAATTTTTTGGCACTCTCTACCATATCTTTGTAAATTTGCGGATTGTTTAAAATATTTTCAATGGTAAAAAGTAATTCAGATGCGCCCAAATTAGCTTCTTCAATAACGGTACACGCCCCTGCCCTTGAGTAAGCATAAGCATTTTTGCGGGCATGGTCGCCATTGCTTTTATTAAAAGGTATAACAATTGATGGTAAATTCCAAGTGGCAATTTCAAACAATGTTGAGCCGGCCCGTGACACAACAACACTTGCAACCCCAGCTGACATTTTTATAGCCAAGGAGCCTAAGAATGGAAATGGTTTATAGTGATCCCTAAATGGTGAATCTTGTAATTTACTTTCGGCTCGATTTTTAACTTCATCAAAATTGACAGTGCCTGTTTGATGAATGATTTGATATTTTTTAACCAAGTCAGGCAAGGCTTCCAGCACGCAGTCATTAATTTTTTGCGCACCTAATGAGCCACCCGTAATATAAATTATTGGTATGCCAGTATTTAATTTTAAATATTCGTAGGCACCCTCTTTAATAGGGTGAATGATTTCCTCACGAATCGGTTGGCCAGTCCAAGCCGTCTTATCCGCTCCAAAATATTCAACTAAATCGGGGTATGATACGGCAATACGACGGGCAAACCTGGCTGACCATTTTGTAACCCGGCCCGGGGCCATGTCAGATTCGTGAATTACAACAGGTATGCGTAAAATACGCGCTGCAAACAATGCTGGGAAACTGGCATAACAACCTTTTGAAAAAACCACGTCAGGGTAAATTTTGTACATTTTATAAAGTGCAACAAATACACCATAAGCTGTTTTAAATAAATCTAAAAAGTTTTTTAATGAAAAATATATTCGCATTTTACCAGTTGGTACTTGGATAAATTCAATTTGCAAATCAGCCAATGCTTGTTTGTCATATGGATCAACTGACATAAAGTAAAGTTTGGCATCATAAACACTTTGGCGTTCAAGTTCATCGTAAACTTTTTGAGCGACTGCGATTAAAGGGTAAAAATGCCCACCTGTCCCCCCACCTGTAAATAAAATTTTCATACAGCTATTATACTACTTATTTAGTGTTTTTTAAAATCTTGGGCGAAATGCGATGCTTGGAAATATTTAAAATTATACCTATCGTTGCCAATGATATTGCCAATGAAGTTCCACCGTGTGAGACAAAAACCAGTGGCACACCAGTTAAGGGGAAAAGCCCCGTAATAGAAGCTATATTCATAAATGACTGGATTGTAAACAGAGCTATCAAGCCTACAACTAAAAGCCGGGCAAAATCATCGGGGGCATTGTAACCTATGCGTAAGCCTCGCAAGGCAAATAAAATATATAAAATTACAACGGCGGTTGTACCTACAAAACCGGCCTCTTCACCAATAACTGCAAAAATTGAGTCGCCCTGAGGTTCGGGTAAGTAACTAAATTTTTGGACACTTTGACCAATACCCCGCCCCAATACCCCGCCCGAACCAATGGCAATTAATGATTGCTGGAGTTGATATGAGGAACCCAAATTATCGCGCGATGGGTCAATAAATGTTCGTATGCGGTCACGTAAATACGGTTGAAAGAAAAGTAGAGCGCCCAAGCCAACACCTAAAATGCAACCAAAAAGTAACAACTGTTTCCACGAAATGCCGTAAACGATCAGCATAGCTAATGCAGCTACGGCCATTAAGATAAAACTTTTTGTATCCGGTTGATTGAGTAAAACAAGGGCAATGATGCCAAGCATGACGATAAGTGGAATTAATGAAAAACGCATGTCACTAACTTTTGACTTCATCCACGACAACCAACCAGCAAAATAAATAACAAAAGCAATTTTTAAAACTTCGGCTGGTTGAAATGATAGTGGCCCCAACGACAACCACCGCATAGCCCCACCATGTTTAAAGCCTAAACCTGGCACAAAAACCAAAGCCGTTAAACCAATTGCGGCAATGAATATATAAAAGGCATATTTACGCCAATAAACATATGGGATTTTTTGAAAGAAGTACAATAAAACAAATCCGCCCAAAAGCCCCAAAACAAATTGATTCATCAGTACGCCATAAAACTTATCAGGATTTTTAGCTAAAATCCCAAATGAAGCCGATGTAAAAAATAAAGCTCCGACTGCCAAAAGAGCCATAACGATGCTTAGAAAAAATTTATCAACCCCGGCAAAACTTTTTTTCATTTTTAAATAAAAATTAAATATTAACTAATTAGCGTAATAATAGTACCCAGTGATGCACAAATAATACTTAGGATTTGATAGCGCATAGTAATAGCCGAGCGTGACCAACCACGCGCCTCAAAATGGTGATGGATGGGCGTAATCAAGAATACCTTTTTTTTGTTACGATACTTGTACGACATAATTTGAACAATAACTGAAAATGAAGTCATAACCATAGGAAATGCAATAACAACCAGTGGTAAAACAGCATCGGTCAAAAAAGCAATAACCGACAAAACGACTGTCAATGCCAACATACCTGTTTCACCCATATACCATTTAGCTGGTGGCACGTTGTACCATAAAAATACCAATAATGAGCCAGCAATAACTGCACAAAAGGCCGAAATATCAATTTGGGCTTGCACATAGGCAATGATTGAATAGGCGGCAAAAATTGGCACCATAACTGATCCGGCTAAACCATCAACTCCATCAATAACTGATGTTGAAAATACTGCTAATGTAACTAAAATAAATAAAGGTATAAACATCAAACCCAACTGGACTTCGCCCAAAAACGGCACATACAAATAGGCATGATCAATTTTAAAAACAAACCAAAGTGCAATTAATAAACTAATTAAAATAACTAGGCCAATTTTAATACGGCGATTTTTTAGTGAATCTGACTTGATAGCTGATTTAATTGTCAATAAATCATCACCCAAGCCCAGCATTGCCGCAAATAATAATGCGCCTAATGGTATTAAAGTTTGGGCGCGGGATAAAAAATTAAAACTACGTAATGTATTTGAATCAATAAATGAGGCCAAGCCATACAAAAATATAATAACAATAGTTGTAGTTAGCCAGACAATACTCCCACCCACTCGTGGAGTTGAAAGGTCATCGTCAGTATGAATTTTTTTAAAATCGTCGCTAATTAAATCGGCCTCATTACGACTGCGTTTACGCCACAAACGTCTTTTAATAAAAAATCGTAACAATGGCTTGGCAATAATAAAACCAACTATAAAAGATAGAACGAAGGGCAAAAGTATTTTAATGGCATTAATTGACACTATCATTGGTGTTTTTTATTTCATTTAATTTATTAATAATTGTGGCCTTGTCGGGCAAATTATCCAAACTATTTATACCCAAAAAAACCAGGGCCTCGGCAGTGGGCATATAAACATTTTTGGCCCCACGCACAATATAACCTTTTGAAACAAGTGAGCGTATTGAAAAGCTTGAATTAACCCCCCTGATATAGTCCACTTCGGCCCGGTTAGCCCCACCTTGGTAAAGTATAATTGACATCGTTTCAAGCGAGGCTTTGGTCAACTCCCTTTCGCCATCTTTTTTATCAAGCTCGTTTAGGGCATTGGTCATTTCAGGGCTTAGGGTTAATGCCACATCGTTTTGGGTACGCACCAAATTAAATGGTGTATTGTTTTGCCACTGATCTATTTCGTCTAAACTAGCTACAACCTCATCACTAGATATACTGAAATATTTTGCCAAATCCAAAATCGCCACGGCCGAAGCTTCACTAAATAGGTAGGCTAAAATCTTTTTAGAATTATTACTCATATTGTTTATTGTGATTGTTTTTGTTTATAGCAATATCATCAAAAAGCTCGTTTTGTGTAACCTCCAATATACCCTGTCTGACTAATTCTAGCATAGCTATAAACGATACGATAATATTGACGCGCACCTCTTTTGTGCTGGCATTTGCATGCGCATGATGTTTGGTAAAAGCACTGAACATAAAACTGGTAGCATTTGCAATGCGTTTGTGTAACGAGTCTATAACCTCCTCGATAGTTAAAACTTTTTGAATTACAACTTTTTGCAAAACTTCTTTTTTAGGCTGACGATTTAAAATACCCAACATTTCATTGTGCAAAGAATTTATATTCAAAGCCTCATCATGCACAAAAACAATCGGCTTTAGCCTTTTGCGTTTAGCGGGTAACTTAAGTGGCAAGTTATTTTTAATAAATTCCCTAATGCTTGCCCCTGCATTTGTAAACACCTGAAAGATCGCCAAACGCCTTTCAAGCTCCCCTACGCTACCTACCTCCTCATCGGTCAGCTCTAAATTTGGCAACAATGAACGAGTTTTTAATAAAATTAAAATCGCCGCAATGCCTAGAAATTCGGTCTTTTCATCTATCCCAACCTTTAAATTACCAATGTGCCCCAGGTAGTCATCAGTCACCCCCGCCAGCGATATGTCATTGATAAAAAGCTTGCGTTTTTCAACCAATTGCAAAAGCAAGTCCAACGGCCCCTCAAATTCAGCTTGTTTTACAACAAAATCCATTTGTCTATTATAGCTTATTTTATTGACTTTTTATAGTGATGGGTGTAGCATAATAAACATCAATATGATAACGAATACAATACAAAACAAGGCGGTGCGACGCTACAACCACAGAATTATGTGGCTTTTTGCCTTTGAGTATTCACTAGTGTCGTTATCATAAAATCTATTTTATTTTGATGAAGGAATTAGCGAGTACTCAAAAGTACTCGCGTTCTTTTTTATTTGGCTATTTATTTTCCTAAAACTTAATAACAAAAAAAATATGAACCTAAAAGTAACTAAACCGTTTGTGGCTGATGCTAACTGCCACGCATTTCATTACACCCAGGCTGAACTGGATGAAATTGAAAGACAAAAGAAAGAGGCCGAAGAAGGTTTTGAGAGGCAAGAGCAAACTGGCCTGCGAAAATTTTTAGGCTATTACTAAACAATTCAAAACCTCGCGTATTAACTACACGGGGTTTTATTTTTAATCACTATACGCTATCGTTTACAGTGAGTAAAATTATTATTTGCTGAAAAATTGTGTGCTAAAATCTAAACCTTTTTTAATTAAATCAACACTAAAGTTTTCATCAATACCGTGCATGTTGCAATCATCATTGCCTAATGACACCAGTAAAGTTTCTACGCCAAGTAATTTTTTAAAATCAGCCACAATCGGTATACTGCCCCCAACGTATTTAACTAGGGGTTCTTTTTTATAAACTTTTTTAAGCAGACCCCTGACCTCTTTAACTTTTGGGTTATTAATATCTACCAATATTGGCTGATTAAATTCAGTATGAGTTATACTAACAGACACATGCTTTGGGGCGTGAATTTTAATATATTTTTTAATCAGTTCAAAAACTTTTGCGGGATTTTGTGGGCTGACAACACGTACATTTAAACGTGCCTCGGCCATGGCCGGCACAATATTGGCATAACCATCACCAATGTAACCAGTTTTAATACCTGTTGCCTGTATGGTTGGGCGCAAGCCTGTTTGAGTATAAAAATCACAGCCTTTCTCGGTACACAATACTTGTACACCGGCTAACTTTGTAATGTGTTTACCATTGCCATGTAGTTTTTTGTGAATATTTTTAGTTAAACTATCTACATTAATTACGCCATCATAAAAACCCGGTATTACTACCCTATTATTTTTGTCATATAGTGAGGCTACCAATTTGGTTAGTTCATGCGCAGCATTGGGTATGGCCCCGCCAAACAAACCCGAGTGCAAGTTGGTTTTACCAGTTATGTAAGTTACGGTCATGCTAAAGCCTCCACGCAAAGACGCTTCTATTGTTGGACTGGTGCCATGTATTTCACCGTCTGAAATCATAATATAGTCACTTTGTAAAAGCTTTTTATTTTTAGTAACAATTTGTGGTATATCGGGATTGGCTGTTTCCTCGTTACCCTCAATCATAAATTTTACATTGTATTTTAATTTACCTTGCTTGATTAGTTCACCAATAGCAACTATGTGAATTAAATTTTGACCCTTGTTATCAACCACGCCACGTGCAATAAATTTATTTTTAAATTTACTTTTTTGATTTCCAATTTCAACTAACTTGAATGGGTCACTGCCCCAACCATCAACCTTCTCTGCCGGTTGCACATCATAGTGACCGTAAATTAAAACAGTTTCAAATTTTGAGTTAACAACATATTCGGCAAAAACAATTGGGTTGCAAAATTTGCCTTTTAGAAGCTTGGTCTTAAAACCAAAACTACCCAAAAGCTCCATCAACCAATTGGCGGTTTTTAACATTTCAGGTTTATAGGCCTCGTCAGTTGAAATACTTTTAAAAGCCACATACTGGGTAAGTAATTTTTTATATTTTTCAAACATAGAATTTTTTTAGATTTTTTTAGTTATAATATGTAGTTCGGCGAGTTGTTTGTCAGAGATTTGTGAGGGTGAATCCATCATCAGGTCTTTACCCTCACCTGTTTTAGGAAATGCGATAACTTCGCGAATGTTGGGTTCATTTTCAAGTAACATTAACAATCGATCAAAACCCCAGGCAATCCCACCGTGTGGCGGTGTGCCACTGTCTAAGGCATGCAACATGTGACCAAAATTGTTTTGAATATTCTCATCAGTGTGGCCAATAATTTTTAGAACTTGCTTCAACGCATTTGCCTCGTGATTTCTAATCGAACCGCCACCAATTTCGTAACCATTTAATATAATGTCATACTGAGTTGTTAAAATTTCACCAATACTTTTAGACTCCATTAAATTTTGCATATGTTCATTTTTGGGCCTTGAAAAAGGATTGTGCGTAAATGTCCATTCACCTGCCGTATCGGGGTTATCGGATTTTTGTGTGCTTTCAAAAAAAGGAAAGTCTACCACCCAACAAAATGCCAACAAATTTTCATCATCTTTATCCTCGCGAATATCGGGCCGGTCATTGCCATATTTGGCCATTGCGTCAGCATACGAAATCTGCGGGAAAGGTATTTGCTGGATGCGTTTATGCGGGTAAAGTTTTTTCACAATCTCAATAAGTAGTTTTTCGTTCAGTGCCATGACATCCTCCATTTGTACAAAACTTAACTCCATATCTACTTGGGTAAATTCAGGTTGCCTGTCACCCCTGGTGTCCTCGTCGCGCATACATTTAGCAATTTGAAAGTACTTTTCAACGCCCCCAGCCATTAATAATTGTTTATACTGTTGAGGTGATTGTGGTAAGGCATAAAAATTACCTGGGTAAAGTCGTGACGGTACAACATAGTCGCGCGCGCCCTCGGGGGTAGACTTGGTCAAAATTGGTGTTTCTACCTCAATAAAACCTTCAGCATCTAAAAAGTTGCGAATAAAGTTTGTTAGCTTGTGTCGATTACGCAAGTTTTTTTGCATCCTTTCGCGCCGAATATCTAAATAGCGATATTTTAAACGGTGCTCCTCGCCAATTTCAAGCCCATCAGTTGTTACGTCAAAATACGGTGTCTCGGCCTGGTTTAAAACTTCAATACTGGTAATTTCAAGCTCAATATCGCCATTTAGCACATTGGCATTAATATTTTTCTCGGGTCGTTTATTTACAACCGCCTTCACACCAATCACCCACTCGGTACGCAAATCTTTGGCAACTTCTATTGCGTCAGTATAATTAGGCAATACAACACACTGTATAAGGCCACTTTTGTCGCGCAAATCTAAAAAGACCATTTTGCCCTGGTCACGACGAATATGCACCCAGCCTGAAACCTCGACTTCTTCCCCCACCTTTTGTGCCAAATCAGCAATGTATGTTCGCATAGTATATTTACTATACCAAAAAAACTATTTTTTAGCACGCTATTTGCAAAATTTACAAAAATGATGCAAAATATAAGCAGACTTTAAAAACTAGACCTATGGACCAAGTAATATTGAAATCTTATGTGAAAGACAGTTGTTTTTACATAGAAACTGAAGACTACGACAGAGAAATAATAGCAATCTCTGAAAAACCTAACGCCAAAATAACGACTGAAAATCGTCGTGAGTTTTGGGCAAACATTGTTAAATTTCTTGATGGAGAATCAGTTATGCTGGCCTTATCCGGAGTGGAAGAGGTATGCTTCATTAATAATATTAAAGTATATGAAAAGATGGGGTGTGTTTATTTAAAGACCACGATTGAACAACCTAAAATAGTTGGTTGTGATAGAAAGTTCTTTTTAAAAATGAATATCAAGCCATCATTAGACGATCATTTTGATTGGTTTATTAACACACTCGAAAGTTTTGGTTGTCTTTTCAAAAACCAAAAAGTTTGTTCAGAAGATGAAGGCTTGGCTGAGTTTACCATCTTTATACCTTTAAAATCCATCATTGGTATGGGCATGAACGTTTAAAACCCCTTCAAATTCTGAGGGGGCTTTTTTTATTCCGTTAGAAATGTACATTTCTAACGGAATTTATTTATACCCTTCAGCCTGCAAATTAAACAATCGGGCATATTCGCCGTTTAGATTTAATAACTCTTCATGCGTGCCATATTCATATACCCTACCCTCATTAATAACGCAGATTTTGTCAGCATTACGCACAGTTGAAAATCTGTGTGAGATCATAATAACGGTTTTTGATTTTGAAAACTTTTCAAGAGTTTCAAAAATCTTCATTTCAGCCTCGGCATCAATTGAGCTGGTTGGTTCATCAAGCACCATAACTGCTGGGTCGCGGTAAAACATGCGGGCAATAGCCAGTTTTTGCCACTGACCAACTGATACATCAACCCCACCGGTAAACTGCTTACCTAGTTGTGTTTTTTCTTTATTAGGCAATGATTTAATAAACTCAGCCTCAGATAGTTTCAAGGCATGCTTAATATTCTTGTCGGCAATTTTTAAATCAATACCTTCATCATATCTACCCAACATAACTAGCTCATTTAAAGGTATTTCGTATTTACCGTATTCTTGAAATAGTACGCCCAATATTTCATACCAGCTTTCTAAATCATACTCTTTAATATTCACACCATTAAACAAAATCTCACCCTCGGTTGGGTCATAAAAGCGACACAATAATTTTACAAAAGTAGTTTTACCAGCGCCGTTTAAACCAATCACCGCCAACTTATCACCGGCCTCTATTTTTAAACTAAAATCTTCTAAAACATAATTCACACTATCAGGATATTTAAAGTACACATTTTTAAACTCAATAACTGGCGCCGTATTTGCAAGTTTTTGCGTACCAGTGTTTTGAATACTATTTTTAAAATCCAAAAATTCAAAAAAGTTAGCAAGGTATTTATAATCTGGGTACATTAACGAAATATTTCTAAATAGCGATGTTAAAGTCAACGTATAGCCAGTAACCAGTGATAATACGAATATAAAAGATCCAACCAACAATTCTTTATTAATAACTTGATTTATAAAATAAATTGAAACAAAAACAATACCTGTCCAGTTAATAATTCCTGCTAAAAAGCTCCAATCTTTAAGCTTCTTTTCATTTGTTGATTGTTTATAAAAAGCTTCATCCAAAAAATCTTTTCTAAAGTTCTTGAAGTATTCGCCAGATTTTGTTAAATGAAGCTCGATATATGATGAAAATTTTTCTATATAATCCCTATATCGCCAAAACTTTTTTCGTTTTTCAGTATCAATATCATTACCCCAAATAAACCAACTACTTTTACCATACTTGATATTAGCAATCAATGTTGGTATAGATGTTATGAGAATAATTACAAGAGCCATTTTAGAGAAATGAAATAATGTGATCGAAACAACTACTAATACAATAACGTCTAGAAAAACTGCGAGTGAGTATGACTTAAAATTACCAAAGACGTAGACACCTTTCTCGTTTATCTTATTAGCTAAATTTGTAAAATCCTGATCCTCACGAAGTTGAGGATTAATACTTAAGCCTTTTTTAATAATCTCATTTTCATAATGAGCAGATATCTGGAAGTGGTCTATTTTTTCGAGGTAGTTTGAAAATATACTCACAACACCAGGTAAAATAATTGCTCCAAGAAATAGTAATACCTGAAGATAAATATCATTGATTGTTGTAATATTTAACTGTAGTGCATTTATAATGTTACCCTGTGCCCAGTTTCTAACATAAGGCACAAAAGCTAAAATAATTGCAAAAATAGCGTACCCAAAAAAGTAAAAACCGGAAATATTCCAAGAATCTTTATATATTCTTACCGTTTTACGGAATATGTCAGGCAAATCTTTAATTAATTCTTTAAAATCTTTCATAGTTTACAACCCGATTTTTTGTTTAACTTCGGTCATTTTTGCAGTGGCGATTTTAAGGGCTGCAGCTCCGCCAGTTTTTAGGATTTGGGTAATAGCTTCGGGATTTTGAGCGAAAGCTTCACGGCGCTCGCGCATTGGGCCAAAATAGTTTTTAATACTTTCTAACAATATGTCTTTTGACTCTTTATAACCAATACCACCGGTAATGTAGCGATTGCGAATTTCGGTCAAGTGTTCGGGCGGGGTGACTAATTTATGCAAGGCAAAAATATTACACTCATCAGGGTTTTTAATTTCACCAGGAGTTTTGGAATCAGTCACAATACTCATTACGGCCTTCTCCCATTCAGCATCAGTGCCAAAAAGTGGAATAATATTTTTATATGACTTGGACATTTTTTGTCCATCAGTGCCAGGTACAGTAGCCACATCGGGCATGATTAATTCAGCCGGCTCAATAAATGTCGGTTCATTATTTTTGCAATATAAATTATTAAATGTGCGGGCTGTATCGCGGGCAATTTCTAAATGTTGTTTTTGATCCTGACCTACTGGCACAATGTCAGTATTATAAAGCAAAATATCTGCCGCCATAAGTAACGGGTAATCAAACATGCCAACATTAATATCTTTATTTTTAGCCTCAGCATCTTTGAAAGCATGGGCGCGCATCATTTCGGGCATGGTAGTAATACAATTAAACACCCAACATAATTCGGCATGCGCCGGCACATCAGACTGCCTAAACAAAGTTACCTTTTCAGGATCTAGTCCAATAGCTAAATAATCCAAAATTAAATTATGCGTATTTTCGCGCATTTCATTGGCATTTTTAACACTCGTCAATGCATGCAAGTCGGCAATAAATATTAAAACATTATAAACATCTTCATTTTGCATATCCACAAATTGCTTCATGGCCCCAAAATAATTACCTATATGGGGTGTACCTGTTGGCTTTACGCCCGAAATTAAAGTTTTCTTTGAATTTATTATAGACATAATATAAATATAGCACTTCTTAGCCACAGTTTCCACACTTACCACTAATTTAGAGACATCTAGGCTTTATGCTAAAATCAAGATTACATGAGCAACAACCCAATTCAAATTCGTATACCACCCCAAGACATTGATGCTGAGCGTGCAGTTTTAGGCTCGCTACTTGTGCGCCCAGGGGCCATTCACGAAATCTCTGACATTATTACTGCGCGATCATTTTATTATGATAAATTTGGCATTATTTATGACACAATGATTGAGTTGTCGTTGCGTAGCGAACCGATTGACGTTTTGTCAGTCACTAATCGCTTGCGCGAAAAAAGGCGCCTTGATCAAGTTGGTGGCCAGGCCGAAGTTGTTGATTTGGCCCAAGCCGTACCCGCATCAACCAATGTGCGTTACTATGCCGAGATTGTACAAAAAAAATATGTTTTGCGTGAATTAATCAAGGCGGCTGATAATATTGCTGAAATGGGCTTTAACGAGAGTGACAAGCAAATTGAAGAAATTTTAGAGTACGCCGAGAAGGAACTATTGGAAATGAAGTCGCGCCCCCAAAGTCGCCAATACATACCCATTAAAAATGCCATGATCGATGCTTGGGAACATATTGAAAAACTCCACGAACACAAAGGTGGTATGCGAGGTATACCAACAGGCTTTAAAGATTTGGATGATTTACTTTCGGGCTTACAACAATCTGATTTAATTATTTTGGCCGCCCGACCATCAGTTGGTAAAACAACCTTGGCATTAGATATTGCCCGCAATGCTGCCCTCAAACACAACCAATCAACGGTGGTATTTTCGCTGGAAATGAGCGCTCAGCAATTAGTCAATAGAATGTTGGCGGCCGAGGCCCAGGTTAATTCATGGTCATTGCGAACCGGAGCCATTTCAAAAGAAAGTGAGTTTGACCAATTACAAGAGGCTCTGGGTCGGCTTTCAAGTGCCCCCATATTTATTGATGATCAAGCTGGCACCAATATTGTACGTATGCGCTCAATTATTCGTCGTATACGGGCCGAGCATGGCTTGGGTTTAGTGATTGTTGATTATTTGCAGTTAATGAGCCCAATGAAAAACTATGACTCAATGGTTAACCAAGTGACTGAAATTTCACGGGGTTTGAAAGGTATTGCCAAAGAGTTTAATGTACCAGTATTGGCCCTGTCACAGCTATCGCGTGCAGTTGAATCACGTGGCGGCCGACCACGCCTGTCAGACCTACGCGATTCAGGCTCTATTGAACAAGACGCCGATATTGTCATGTTTATTCACAACGAAGACAAGTATAAAAACAAAGAGGAGCGTACAAATATTATTGAAATTTTAGTTGAGAAGCATCGCAATGGCCCAACTGGTAAAATTGATCTGCATTTTGATGAAGCTAAAACAACTTTCTTAAACTTAGATAAGGGCCATAATCAAGATCAAAACTACCAAAAACCAGCAGCCAGTGATAAATTCAATTTAGATGAATTTTAGTGTAGAATTCTAATATGCATGACCCAATCCACAGCCTAGCTCAAATATTTAAAAAACTACCGGGTATTGGCGAACGCCAAGCTCACCGAATTGTTTATGATATTTTAGCCAAAGACAAAAATTTTACTGATAGTTTTATTGACCAGCTAAAAAAAATTCACGATCAAACTATACCCTGCCCCAAATGTTTTAGACATTTTGTTTTTGACAATATTGAAGTGTGCGACATTTGTAACAATCCAAAAATTAACCCTAAAACTATATTGATTGTTGAGCGTGATACTGACCTAACTGCCATAGCCCGCACCGGCATTTACAAAGGCTTGTATTTTGTTTTAGGTGGCAGTGTGCCAATTTTAGCCAAGGAGCCTGAAAAAATTATTCGCCTTAACGAATTGTTTAACCGCGTTGATGCTTTAATTAAAAATGGTTTAGAAGAAGTTATCTTGGCCACGTCTATCACGCCAGCTGGTGAACATACTGACGAAATCATACGGACATATTTAAAAAACTTAATTAGTCAAAATAAAATTGCTATAAAAAGCTTGGGGCGTGGTATTTCGACCGGCACCGAGATTGAATATATAGACCCAGAAACATTTTTGGGTGCACTAAATAATCGTGGGTAAAAAATTAGTTTAGAGAGATTAAATATAAGCGATAGTCCCCTCAACAACCTTGGGATCGTTTTGATAGATTTGGCTAAAATTGCAGTTTATGCGCAAGGCTTTTATTTGACTATTGGGTAATTTAAAATTTAAATCGTAAGCCAAGGTATTGTTGCCACTAGTGCAGGCTTGTATGATTTTCGATTCAAAATCATTAACTTCTTCATCACTAATATGTATTTTAAAATTTGCAAATTTAGTATTGGATTCTAAACCAAAACTCTGAGCTAGAAAATCTGACATGAATAAATCATCGGTTGAGCGATTCCATTTAAAGTATCCAATGCCTACTTTGGCCGTTGAATCCTCAATGGCCTTTTTTTGATTTTTAACCATACTAAGCTCTGAGGCACCCCGACGCAAAAGATGTATAACTTTTTTTAAATAAAGAGCAAAAATCAAGACAACAAATGCGATGAAAAATCCAACCGCAAATGTTGCAAAAAATACCGAGGCCCATGTTTGGCTGTATTCATCGGCAGGCATATCAATACCAATTTTAGCAAAAGCCAGACCTGTTTGGGTGTTAAAAATAGGAGCATAAGCACTAACCCACTTACCAAAACTATTTGTGTACGGCCCATCAACATAAGCCAAGCCTTGGTTAAACATAGCCAACTCTTTTGAGCTGCGCATGGCATAGGTTGTGCCTGGCTCTGAATACATGGCCGAGGCTGAATTTTCAGAATCTAGATAATAAAAAAGTTCGCCACTAGGACTTTTACCTAAAATATAGGTAGACCTAATTTCGCCATTGTATGAATTAGCCTCAATGAGACGACTTTTAAGCTCCTGGTATTTTATATTACCAATATCCGACTCATCACCCGCTAAAAGTAAAATATCGGCCGGATTAATAAAAGATGTCATGGTTAAAGCTTTAGCTTGCAGGGCAGTTTTGATTTTGGCGGTAGTTTTATTGGCTAATAAAAAACCACTTACTAAGCCGCCCAAAATAAAAACAAAAAACAAAAACACCCCCCAGGCTTCAAGCCGGCGTTGTTTGTGCTCCTCTGTAGTAGAATTATTCATTAAAGCCATTATACCATTTTAAACACTAATGACCCAAATAGATTGTGGATAGATTAAAATCTAAACCCACCATTTAAACCAGCCCCAAAACCTAAAAATGAATTGTTGCCGTACCCACCATATCCCTGACCAAACGATGAACCATATGGATTGTATTGTGCATAAGAATTATACGGATTATATTGACTATATTGATTACCCATATTTGAACACATTCCATTACAACCACCTCTGTAGCCACCAAAGTTACTAAAACCTCCACCATAATTACCACCACAAGGGTTATAATAACCACAATCATAAGGGTTAGGAATTGGGTTGTAAGTTACTTGATTACCGTAACCTCCACCATAGCCCCCAAAATTATTACCGCCAAAACTATTGCCGTAACCACTGCCCATCATAGACCCATAACCGCCATACGGATTATAACTACCAGTGTTATTACCTGATGTTACATTGTTGTAAATTTGTTGAGCACTTGCATTGTTGGCAAAAATAAACATAAATAAAACAAAAACTGACACTGCTACAGAACTAATTAGAAATTTTTTCATGATATATCTTTCTTTTGCATTTTTTGTGCATTTATTATTAATGTCATGATTATATCATACATTACAAGTAGACGCAAGCTTTCGTGACAATGCGCCCAACCCCTAATATTTACGAATAACTGCTCGCAAAACTGCGCAAATATTAAGACTGTTTTGGGGGTAAATAGCCTTAAAATTTTTATTGGCTGGCTCCAACCAAATTTTGGCATTACTACCCTCTCCGGTTTTTTTAAAATATTTTAAGGTAAATTCGCCGTCAACTTCGGCAATAACTATTTGACCGTCTTTGGCTGTATTTGTACGCTCGACCAATATCATGTCGCCAGGGGCTATGTGGGCATCAATCATTGACTCGCCGTCAACCTCTAACATATATGTTTGGCCATTTTCTTTAATTAAAAAATCATTAATATTTATAGTGTCGGTGACCTCTTCGGCATACGCTGGAAACCCCGCCTTGACTGTGCCCAACAATGGCAAATCACCAAATAGTTTAGTCGGTACCAACCGGCCCAAATGATCTTTGGCTACCAAGCCAATATCAATTAATTTATCAACAACTTTGGAAACAGCATTTTTAGATTGAAAGCCAAAAATATGCATCATTTCAGCATAGGTTGGCATGCGTTTCTTTTGCGCATAAAAGTTGGTTAGCTTTTGTTTATAATTGCCTTGATTACTATCTTGCATACACCTATTATACGCGTGAGGTTAAAAAAGAAAACAAACTGAAGCTTTTATATTTTTTATTTTGCTGTTTATTTTTATTGATCATTTGGCGCAGCATGGCATGTTTGCGTGATTCAAATGAATAGCTTCGACCCTGCACTATTTTAGAGTCAATGATTTGATTAATTCTTTCTAGCTCTTTTTTTAGTTTTACATAATATTGTTGTTCTGACATATGTTTAATTTATACTTATTTTAATAATTTGGCCCCCGCCGTTCATAATTTAAGTATAGGTGAACGCTCGTTCACTAGCAAGGGGTTGGGTGTGGATAACTATTTACCAGGACTTGCACAATAAAAAAGCCCCTATTACGGGGGCATTATTTAAGGTTTTTAAAATCTTCTTCGTCTAAAGAAAAATGTTCACACACTCTGTTAATTACTCTGCGATAAACTTGGCTGTTGTGGTCATTGTCATTCATGTGATGCATAAATTTTGCATGCATCTTTATCGCATAATAGACACGGGTTCGATCTTTGACGCCAATTAGTGTGACTACAAATTTTGGATTTATACCCCTATATATCACACTAAAACTAACCAGAAATGCAAACCGTAAATTAACTATTTCAGTCTTTCTTGATGGATTCAAGATTTGTTTTTTAGTCAAACCTGTTTCGACTGTTATTATTCTAAAAAGCTCAACGGCAGTTTCCAAGCACTTTCGAAGCTCACTTTTTTGATTAGCGGCTCTTTTTTGATTAGTTATCCTTATATACATGGGAATATTTTGTGCTGAAAGTTCCTCAAGTACTTCGTCAATCAATCCTAATAGTTTTTCCATTTCAATATTACTTTTGTATTATTATACATGAAGTAATATTTTTGTAAAGGCGTGGTGGTGTCTTTTAAATAAATCCGTATTTTTTACAAAAAGAATCCTGATGTGGACTAATGAATAAGGACTCAGTTTTCGAAAGCAGAGAATTCCTATTTTGAAAAAATTGATGGCTATTGTAATGATTGCCGCAAATCTGATACTTTTATTTTATCTTCTTTCTGCACATTTTTAAAATTAGTTTTTGTGTCCTCAATAAACGAATCACGGATTTCTAGCGGATACAAAAGTAATTGTGGCAAACCTTCTATTTCATACCAAATAGGGTCATAAAAATTCGCATTACTCTCTTTCATATTTCGCGCTTCGTTGCCGTCGCCAAGTTTTGGCTCGCCGGAAATATAATGACAGAGATAAAAAAATTGCTCGGTGTTGTCGTCGTAAATTTGGTGATAAAGCAATTTTTCTATCTTAACTTCAAGCGATGCTTCCTCTTGCACTTCTCGCAAAACTGCCTGCTCAATAGTTTCTCCATTTTCCACACCCCCGCCAGGAAAAACATAGTATTCCTTGCCATGGCTTATGCGATGGATAAGTAAAATATTATTCTTGTTTACGATTATGGCGGCAGCACGGATTCTTTTTGATTTAGTTTTTTCCATAGCTTTTACGAATTTTAGAAGTAAGTTTTCTTAATTCTGACAATGTTTCGTTTGGTGGACCGTACAGGACTCGAACCTGCCACCCCATCATTGCAAATGATGTGCTCTACCAGATGAGCTAACGGCCCCTATTTATATATTTAACTAACAAAAACCATTTTACCCAAAATTCAAAAAAAAGCAAATCAAAAAGGCCCGATTTGGGCCTTTTGTTTGTACTAAGTTTTTTAGACCGTGATTACACCAAAATGCAATCGTGGTCGTCTAGGAAGTTTGTAAGATAAGTTTTAACGTTATCAAATACTTCGCTATTACATGTTATCCAGAGATCGGACTTCTGCCCAACTCCTGAATCGATACTCTCTAACATTTTCAGGTTTGAAAAATTTAAAATCCCTAGATCTACGAAATCGCTAGTTTCATCCAATTTTTTAGCCAAACCTTCAATGACCTTTGATGGGCCAATGAGTTGAAATGTTTTAGTATCCTCCAAATTTTCAATGTAAACTTCCATAACATAAGGTGTTAAGTCTGCCTTCTTTATTCTACTATGTTTGAAAAGAAAATGTAAATTAAAAACCACTCATTATTTCCCCATGACCTGATTAATAGCATGCGCGATGACTTCGTCATGGCCCACGCCCAATAACGCCAAGCTTTGGCAAAACGGGCTTTGGTCATAGTGCAGTGGCCGGGTTGTGACACGTTCAACTACCAACCCCCTGTGCGGTGCATGAACAATATCAACGGCCATATGGTGTGGATAATCAAAAAGCATATGAATGTTTTTAGCTAAACTAACTAGGGCTTCCTTCTCGGTATTGGAAAAAGTATTATGCAAACCCTCGACATGCCTATTTTCAAGTGGGACAAGCGCATATTGTTTTTGCCCACGAAAGCCGGTAATAATACCAATATGGGCGCGCTTGCCGACAGGCAAATTAGCCACCAAAACCTCACCTTCAAAATCTAAAAATATATGCCCCGCTGTAAACAAGTCCATTTGGTTTTTAGCCACAATATCGGGATATTGATTTGTATACATCGCCTCGATTGACCATACGGGTGAGATTTTTTTATTTATCGTATTTATAAAATCTTTGACTCGGCCATCTTCGTCATCAGCTGGTAATGTATGGGTGTACAGCAAATGTGGAGTAGATTTTATGTCATTGCGTTTTAAAAATTCTCGCAACATTTCAGGGCGCGAAATTATACCAAATGTCATGTCAGTTTCAGAGATCAGGGGCAAATTTAAATTTTGCATAAGGGCCGGTATTGAAATGTCGCGGTCTTTGGGTGTATCATACAAGGCGTTCCATACCACATCGGCAACCACAACAATATCAGCCGGTAAAATTTGTTTACCAAAGGCATGCCAAGTTCCCTCTTTATCAATCAAGATATCAACTGTGCGATGGCCTAATTTATTGAGCTTTTCAATTAAATATTGGCCATAGGCCAGTGATTCATCAATCCGGTTTTTACCACCCCGAATTACACCTATACGCAGAACTTGGCTATTTTTAAGCATACACTAATTATATCAGATTATATTATTAAAAAAATTATTTACTACTACAACGACAAAAGCAAAGGCATTTCAATATCTTGTAAGCCAACAACATAAGGTGCTACTTGGTATTGGCCGAAATGAATAAACAACTTGTCTTTAGTAAATGTAAAATTAGCAAAGTTATCGGGATTAGCCGGATTCGTACCATCATAAACCATTACCTTAATCGTGTTGTTTATATAATCAAGCTCTTCATCTAATGAATCAAAACTGCCACTTAGATCTTTAGTAAAACGTTCAACTAGAATATCTCGTGAAGTACTGGAAATTTTATTTAAATAATCAGGATCATTTTTAAACAAATCAGCTAAGTAAATCTCTTGTTTATTTTTGACATCAAAATTATAGGCTACAATATCTTCATACCCATGGGCGCCACCAGTATAACCCCCAAACCTAGTTAGCAAACTAATGTATTCATTATTGTTTTGTTTAGGTACATCAAATTTAGCATAAAAATACATTCGATCATTTTGGTCAATCGGTGTTAATGGCAAATCATCAGTTTCAGCCTGAGTATCAAAGCGAGCTTGCCAATTTTCCATCGCTTCTTGTTTATGTTCGGCGATGCGTTCGCGCATAAAAGTTTCAATTTTCCTGTTAAACAAACTGCCCGTATTCGTAAACTGAGGGATTTGCGCATTAATGTCAGTATAAGGTGTTGACTCTTTGATTGTTTTAACAACCAATGTTGACTCTTCCACAACATTTGTATTTGCTTCTTTTTGCACAGGCTGATTTAGCCTTTCGCGCCACAACAAAAACAAACAGCCAATAAATAAAATAACAACAATAACAGCCTTTATTATATTAGCTTTTGAATTTCTTAAAGGTTGCGCATCGTGTTCCATATAAACCTATTATAAACAAAATAGACAAATCCACCAAATAAGTATAGACTAATAAAAAAGCACGTTATGAAAAAATCAAGAATGAAGCAAGAGATCCAAATATGGATCTACCAGGTGGAGGACTTAATCTCTATCACCAAATCAAACTCCAGTCTGGTGTGGCAATTAATTGTTTTAAAAACAAAATTTGGGTTAATGTTAATGGTGTCAGGTACCATTCTTTGGTCTACCTCTACCACGAACTGTAAGCTTTAGATTAAATTCTTCAATTTTTTGATTAACCCAACCTTCTTTTCCGTAAGGCTTCCCCTTGTGAACAGATTCTCTAATTTCATCTAGCTCTGCGTTAGTCATCGGAGTATTTATAAAAGCAAGATAATCTTTTGGTTCAACTATTGGCCATTTATTTAAAAAAGAGTCTTTTATATTTTGAAACTTCCAATGTAATGATGAAAATCTCCAGTTCTCTGCTTTTTTTACCAACTTAGCTCGAAGAGCATTGCGTTCCACATACCGTATAACAGAATAAATATGATTATCTGTTTGCATGATAAAGGATTTATATCTTCCTTGATATAGATGCCCAGTACCTGTTGTTTTGTTTTGGGCATGCCAACGCTGGGTATGAGTTAAGGTTATCCATTGCATAAACTTTTGAATATCACCTTCAATTTTTGGATATAGTACCAAATGAAAATGATTAGGCATAAGATGATATGCAAGCAATCTCATATCATACTTTTTGACACCCTCTCGTAAAATATCTTCAAAAAGTAAATAATCTTTTTCTTCAAAGAAAATCGGCATGCGAGCATTTGCACGATTTATAATATGATATACATAATCACCAAGATCTATTCTTTTTGCTCGTCCCATCTTTTTATTTTAGCATGATTAATGAATTAATGGTACCTGACACCAATTCCAATTCCCCTATATTCTTTTTAGTTTCAAAACCCCCTATATCCCCCTTATCAGGGGGACTTTTAATCACAGAGCTTTGTGATTTTGTAGCATAGCCTCCCTTG
>MFUC01000022.1:28346-33328 GCA_001785575.1 Candidatus Nomurabacteria bacterium RIFCSPHIGHO2_02_FULL_38_15 | reverse complement strand
ACAAGTCGCGCATCAAACTATTGAAAGCTATAAAAATGTTGAAACGGCCAACGTTTTGCACGAAGGCTTTGTTACCGATGAAGGCAAGGCCGAGGGTATTGCCCTGCGTCTGCACCACGAGGCTCACGATGCTAATGTCGAGGAATTTATGACCGTATTGCTTGAACAGGGTATTAAAAATGCATTAAACATTATTGCCAAATTAAATAACCCGCACCTAGATGATGACTTCCACCGGTTTTTAGTGCAATATTTAATTGCCGTGGATAGTATACCGGGAGTTAAAAATAACAGTGAAATGGAAAAAAGTTTAAAGTTACGTTTGTATGAAATATCATTGCCTGAAAAGTCACCAACCGACAATCGCACATTTCGCGAATTGGTTGGTTCAATGGAGCAGTTTTTTGCTGGTTTAAATTATTTAGGTGATAGTGGGCAAAACAAAAATATTGATCATTTTACAATCGAAATTGCGCAAAATAATATTGGTAAATTTGTAACTATTTATGTGGCTGTGCCCGATAGCCGGGCCGAGATGCTGGAAAAGCATGTTTTGGCTATTCACCCAACTGCTAAAATTGTTGAGGTACCCGATGACTATAATATTTTTAACTCAGGTGGTAGTGTGATGTCGTCATACGCTGAATTAATTGAACACGAGGCCTTGCCAATTAAAATGCTGACAAGTGATGATAGTTTAAGCACCGACCCTATGTCACAAATTTTGCAAGTCTTCGCCAAATTAAATGAAGAGGGTGAGGGGGCCAGTATTCAATACATTATAGAGCCTAGTAATTATAATTATGCTAAAGATTTTGAAGATGCCTTGAAGCATGTTAAAGAGGGCGAAAAGCTTGAGCGACACAATAAAAATGCAATTTTTGGCGAGCTTGATAAGGCCTTTGGACAAGAGCTGGTGTCTTTGTTTAAATCATCTAGCTCTGTGGACAGCCCTGAAAAAGAAGCCGAGAAGAAGGCTAAGGAGAAGGAGGAAAAGTTAAAAAACGTTGACCAAAACAAAATTGATTTAATTAATAAAAAATTAGCCAGCCCCATAACACGAGTCAATATTCGAATCTTTGCCTCAGCGGGAAATCGCGAGCGCACCGAGCAAATCATTCATGATATTGAAAGTTCGTTTGAGCAATTCCGGGCGCCCTTTGGTAATGCTTTAAAATTTGTACGGGTACCCGACAGTAAAATTTTTGATCAGGCTCACAGCTTTTCGTATCGTATGTTTCGCGAAGAGCAAATACTGCCCCTTTCGTACAAAGAGCTTGCAACTATTGTGCACTTTCCATTTGGTATTTCGGGCATGCACTCACTTAAAACTGCCCAATCGGGTGTGGGCCCAGCCCCGCTTGAAATGGCTGAAGGTGGTATATTGTTGGGCTATAACAATTACAATGGCAAGCAAAGCAGTATTTATTATAAACCCGAGGATCGCATGCGCCATTTATATGTTATAGGTCAAACAGGTACGGGTAAAACCTACCTATTAAAAAATTTAATCATGCAAGATATTACCAATGGTGATGGTTGCTGTTTTATTGACCCTCACGGTAGTGACGTGCAAGACATTTTAGCGCGTATCCCCAAAGAAAGACTAGACGATGTTATTTATTTTGACCCATCGTACATACCACGGCCAATGGGTTTGAATATGCTTGAGTATGATATTAACAGGCCCGAGCAAAAATCAATGGTTATTGACGGCTTGATGCAAATTTTTAATCAGCTGTTTGATATGAAGGTTGGGGGTGGTGCGATGTTTGAACAATATTTTAAAAATGCGGCCATGTTGGTCATGGATCACCCTGAGTCTGGCAATACTTTGCTTGAAATTACGCGGGTTTTGGCCGACAAAGAATTTCGTGACATGAAGCGTAGCCATTGTGCAAACCCAATTATTAATCAATTTTGGGATGGGGCCGAAAAAACTACTGGTGAACAAGGTTTACAAAACTTTGTTACCTACATTTCATCAAAATTTGACCCGCTAATTTCAAACGAATTTTTAAGGCCCGTAGTTACGCAGGAAAAGTCGGCCTTTAACATGCGCGATGTCATGGATAGTAAAAAGATTTTGCTAATTAATTTATCCAAAGGCATGTTGGGCGAACTGAACGCAAATTTACTGGGTATGATTTTGGTGATGAAAATTCAAATGGCGGCCTTGTCGCGGGCTGATTCGTATGGGCAAAAGCTATCTGACTTTTATTTATATATTGATGAATTTCAAAATGTTACAACGCCCGCCATTGCCTCGATACTTTCTGAAGCTCGTAAATACAGGCTGTCACTGAACGTTGCGCACCAATACATTGCCCAACTACCTGACAATATTCGCGATGCTGTTTTTGGTAACGTTGGTTCAATGTGTATTTTTAGGGTCTCACCTGATGATGCTAAATATTTAGAGCCTAAATTTGCCCCAACATTTATGGCAACTGACATTATGAAGCTAGATAATTACAACGCCTATGTTAATTTAATTATCAATGGTGCGCCAGCCAGCAAACCCTTTAATATTGTTACGGCCCAAAATCCAGCTGGTAATAAAGACATGGTGGCCGAAATTAAGCAACTTTCATACCTCAAATATGGCCGTGACCGCGCCGAAGTCGAGGCTGAAACCTTTGCTAAGTATAAAAAGTTAGCTTAAAAATAAAAAAGCCGCTTATCATCGCGGCTTAGTGAACATTTTTAATAATCAAAATCAAAATTTCGCGAGGCTCTTTCCCATTCTCTCTTTATTCTCTCTCTTTCCTCCTCTGTCACTTTGATGTCGGGCATTCTTTCAAAATCATCACCTTCTTTTCTGAGCATGTTTTTAACAACATGAATAAGATCAGGAATCATTTCTTCCCATTCAAAAATCTCCGCTTTTTGAATCGTGATTTCGTACTGAGAAAAATGTAACTCTCTAACACCATCAACAGCAAAAAGGGCTTGAGCCAAGTATCCCAGTTCTTCGGTTCGGCCGTTATCGTATTCATTTTCCTCGGCCCGCAATTGATTGTAGTAGGTGACATAATCCTTTTTGGAAATTCTCTTCGAGATGTGAATGCTAAGCACCGCCTTGTTAGGGTGCTCCTCTACTTTTATTTTTAGTGTACTCATTTTATATTGGATTTATATAAATACCCTTAGGAAAGGTGCTTGTATAAACCCAATACTACCTACTACTCATCTTAGCATAATTCTATAACAAAGTCAAGCTCTAAAAAGTGAGAGATCGAGGTTGGGGTGAGGTGGATGAAGCCTTGCTTTTTTGCCCAAAAAGGCTAATATGGGGGTAGAAAATTTAAACTTAATAGTATGAATACAGAAAGACTCGTTGCTGAGAACTTCCTGAAAATGGAAGTTGTAAAATTAAACCCAAATGAACCATTTCTTTGGTCTAGTGGCTGGTGGTCGCCAATTTACTGCGACAGTCGCTTAAGCCTATCATATGTTAGCGAAAGGCGATTTATTCAAAACAGAATGGCTGTTATGATAAACAATAACTTCGCTAAGATTGATGCGATTTGTGCAGTTGCTGAGGGTGGTGTCCCGATGGGCGCATTGATTGCGCACATATTAGACCTACCATTATTCTCTATGCATCCAGCTTGGATTAAGTTAACAAAAAATGACTTAGAACCAAAACGCAGAATTTTAGTTTTTGATGACATTACTTCAACCGGTATTAGTAGCTTATCTGTCGTTAAGGCCTTGAAAGAGGCAGGCCACACTGTTCTGGGTGTTGTATCATTATTCACATACGGTTTTAAAGAGGCTGAAACAAATTTTAAAATTTGGGATGTTTCAGCTTATGCGCTTACAAACTTAAACACTTTGTGCGACGTTGCGTTGGAGACGGGCTATTTAAAATCCGAAGAACTGGATGCTATAAAGAAGTTCTCCAAAGACCCAGTAAACTGGTACAAAAATTTGAACAAATAATTCAGCCCCCGTTAATCGGGGGTTTTGCATTTTAGTGTAAAAAAGGTTAAGATACGGGCTTAATTAATAAAAACTTAAAAATAAAAAGTTAAAAATTATGCAAGAAAAATTTGAACAATCTCTTATTATTATGAAGCCCGATGCCCTACAAAGGAATTTGATGGGTGAGATTATTAGTCGTTTTGAACGAAAGGGTCTTAAAATTATTGGCTTAAAAATGTTGGATGTTTCAGACGTTTTAATCGAGGAGCACTATGGGCACTTGAAGGACAAACCTTTTTTCGAAAGTATTCGCAATTACATACAATCGTCCCCCGTAATAGTCATGGCCTTGGTTGGTATAAACGCAGTATCAGCTATCAGGCTTGTGGTTGGCCCAACGGCGGGTTTTGAGGCCGATGCTGGTAGTATTCGGGGTGATTTTTCAATGTCAAAACAATCAAACTTGGTGCATGCATCAGATAGTGTCGAGAATGGTATTAGTGAGGTCAAAAGATTTTTTAAAGACGACGAATTGTTTAATTATAAAAAAATTGACACTGATTTTATTTATTCTGACTCTAAATAATCGCACAATTTAGGTGCGAAAATTATGGCACAAAATTTTTATGGTTCATAGTTCTGGCATACAAAAGCATTTGCTATAATTTAAGTACGGTTATCTAGGGTATTATCTAGAACAATAATCGTATGGGAGATCGCGTTTGTAGATACTTTAATTTATTCTTTTGAATTTATTTTATAGGCTACAACAGAACACCCACCTAGTTATTAGCTAGGGCTAATACTTTGGATAGCCGTAACAAAAACGCAGGAGTAGTCCTGTTTTTTTGTTTACTAATTTGCGAAAATGTAAAATAGCTTCTCCACGAAAGGCGTGAATATTTTCTTGAGGGAAAATTTCTCTGCTCGGCTCGCCAGCCTGCGCAAGGCCATTTCGTAAAGAACTATTTTACATTTTCTGTGGCTGCCTGAGGTATTTGTATGCGTGCTTTCGCTTTGCTATGTAGCTTCCCCCTCTCCTTGCCAGGAGA
>MFUC01000022.1:0-28334 GCA_001785575.1 Candidatus Nomurabacteria bacterium RIFCSPHIGHO2_02_FULL_38_15 | reverse complement strand
GGGTGAGGTAAAGGGGCTGGGTGCTATAATACTATTATAATAATTGCAATGCAAAAATATATTCAAAAAAATTTAATAAAATCTATTTTGATTGTTTTTATTGTCAATGCCTTGGCTACGTTTTTTCATTGGTACCGTTTAATTTGGTGGTTTGATATGCCGATGCATTTTATGGGCGGCTTTTTTATTGCTTGGTTGGTTTTAATGCTTTACGGCAAAATGAAGCCAGGATTTGTTTTGGATAAATCAGTAATTAAAAAAGTCATAATTTTTAGCTTTTTAATCGGTTTTGGTTGGGAGTGGTTTGAGTGGGGGGTTGATTTGTACACGGGGGCTCAAAGCATGCATTTGCTTGATTCATACTCAGACATATTCTTTGATATGGCGGGGGCCTATGTGGCAATTTTTATGCTAAAATATAAGTATGGAGAAAAATCATAACGAAGCAAAGAATTTAAAGCTGACTTTTTGTTCAGGTGCAGGGGCGGTCACGGGAGCTAATTTTTTATTAGAAATTGCTGGAGCTGTAGGTGAAAATAATAAAAAGATTTTAATAGATTGTGGTATGGAACAGGGTACCAGTTTGGCTGATGAAACAAATTGGTCAGATTTTCCATATGATCCAGCCGAGATAGACATTTTATTTGTCACGCACGCCCATATTGATCACATTGGGCGTATACCTAAATTGGTGGCCCAGGGTTTTAAGGGTAGGATTATTTCGACTGATGCGACGCGTGATTTGGCCCTACCAATGCTTGAGGATACTTGCGCCATAATGTCACATTACGAAAATGTTGACATTAAAAAAATGTATACGCACGAGGTTGTGGCTAAAGCTTTGAGTTTGTGGGAGGGTTTGAAATATCACGCTGATATTAATTTAGACCATGGTTTTAAGTGTAATTTTTACGATTCGGGCCACATCTTGGGCTCGGCAATGTTGCACATTGAATACGGCAATAAAAAGATTTTATTTACTGGGGATTTGGGCAACTCGCCATCACCTTTGTTGCGGGATACTGAGGTTGTTAAGGACATTGATTATTTGATTATGGAAAGTGTTTATGGTGACCGTAATCACGAAGACCGTGACACCCGCAAAAAAAGACTTGAGGAAGTTATTGAGGATAACTATAACCGCGGGGGAGTTTTGATTGTCCCAACCTTTTCACTTGAGCGTTCACAGGAATTGCTATTTGAAATTGATGATTTAGTTGAAAATAAGCGTGTGCCTCAAATGCCCGTCTTTCTTGACTCGCCATTGGCTATTAAATTAACATCAATTTTTCGTAAATATATGCATTATTTTAATGAGAGTGCCCAAGAAGTTATGAATAATGATGATGACATATTTTCGTTTCCGGGATTGAAGGTTACCTTAGCAACTGACGAAAGTAAATCAATTTTGCATGCCCCAAATCCTAAAATCGTGATTGCTGGTAGTGGTATGTCAAACGGCGGACGCATACTGCACCACGAACAAAATTATTTACCTGATGCTAACAACACCTTGCTACTAACCGGCTTTCAATCATTGGGTACACTAGGGCGTACGATTTTAGAGGGTGCACGTGAGATTCGGATTAATGGTCAAGTCATACCTATCAAAGCTAAGATCGAAAAAATTGATGGCTATTCGGGTCATAAAGACTCAGATCGT
This sequence comes from Candidatus Nomurabacteria bacterium RIFCSPHIGHO2_02_FULL_38_15, assembly GCA_001785575.1. Taxonomy (GTDB): domain Bacteria; phylum Patescibacteriota; class Minisyncoccia; order Phycocordibacterales; family UBA9973; genus MFUC01. The sequence continues at coordinate 26,671 of MFUC01000022.1, read as the reverse complement.
TTAGTTGAATTTGTCGCTGACATGTCAGATAGTTTACAAAAAGTTTTTATCTGTATGGGCGAACCTCGGGCAGCTATATTTTTAGCCCAAAGATTACGTGACTCATTAGGTATTTACACCGAAACACCAATGATGGGTGACACCACAGTTCTAGAATGTTAATTTTAAACTAAATTATTAAATATATTAAATTACTGTGCTATAATAAAAAAATATGCAAGACGATAAAGACATTAGTACAAATCCAAATATCAATGCGCAAACAACTTATTTGTGTTATAACGGCCCGATTGGTAATGGTGACAAACATAATCATCTAAAAGTTAAAATTGGCGTCTCAGGTGCTGCTGAAACTGGTAATTGTGGTTTACATGCCCTTGATGTGGCCAAAGAACTCGGTCGTCAAGTTGTAATACAGGGTGGTGTTTTGATAACTGGGGCCACGTCTGGTTTTCCGCTATGGACATCAATGGGAGCCAAGGAACAAAATGGTGTGGTTATTGGTTTGTCACCAGCCATGAATTCGCTTGAGCATGTTAATACGTATAAATTACCGCTTGAATTTACTGATTTGATTATCTATACCGGTTTTGGTTTCCCTGGCAGAGACCTACTTTTTACTCGGTCATGTGACGCCATGATTTTTGGCTGTGGGCGGATTGGTACGATTCATGAATTTACTGTCGCCTATGAAGACGGTAAGCCAATTGGTATTTTGGAAGGTGATTGGGATAGCGACCAAACGATTCGCGAAATTCTTGAACGGAGTGGCCGTTCGTCTGATATGGTTGTTTTTGAGAAAGACCCAAAAATTATGGTACAAAAAATGTTGGCTTTGGTTAATGAAAATCGGGTAGCCAAGCGATAAAAAAATCCGCCAGATGACGGACTTTTTTATTTTATTTGTCCAACAATACGTTCAAAAGTCTGAGGATTATTGTGAGCAATGTCTGACAGAATTTTGCGATCCAGACTAACTTTTTTAACCGTTAATAAATTAATAAATTTAGAATAGGTCATACCCATTGGGCGAATGGCTGCGTTTAGGCGTACTTGCCACAGACGGCGACGATCGTTCTTCTTATCGCGTCTATGGGCAAATGCATGACTACCGGCGTGGGCAATAGCTTCACGGGCTTGGCGTTCCTTGGTACCACGACCAAAACGGTAACCTTTAACTTGGGCTAAAACATTTCGACGTCTCTTTAATGAAATTATTCCTCTTTTTACTCGTGTCATACAATTATATTAATTAGTATATTAATTACCGATATTAACTAAAAATCTGCGCTTGGCTGATTGCTTCATAGGGAAGGGTACCATACTTTTGCCATTTAATTGGGTCGAACGTGACTGCTTGGCATTGTTGTGATTAAAGCCAGGTTTGCGACCCAAAACCTTACCGTTTTTTGTAACTTTTAATCTTTTTGAAAATGATTTATTTGTTTTCATATATTTATTTCTCTCGTTCTATAGTTAGCATCATACCCTTGGGCACCTTTTTAATATCCTCGGCTACTTTGTATTTTTCAGTTATCAAATTTAGAAAGCGCTCGATGCGGTCTTTAAGGAATTTTTCATCCATAAATTTTGACCGGCCTCGCAAGAATAATTCAACCTTGATACGGTGGCCCTCGGCTAGCCATTTGGAAGCCTGGCGCGCCTTCAAGGCCAAATCATTGTCGCCTGTGCCAACTTTGACTTGAATTGATTTAGTCTCCGAGATTTTAATACCAGCCTTGGCCTTTTGAGCCTTCTTCTTTTGCTCGTACATAAATTTGCCGTACTCCATCAATTTGGCAACTGGTGGTACCGCCATGGGCGATATTTCCAACAGGTCAACATTCATTTTTTCAGCTAGCTCCAAGGCCTCGGTTAAGCCTAAAACCCCATAATTGTTGCCCTCGTTATCTATAACTCGAAGTTCTTTGGCGCGTATTTGGTTGTTTATTTTTATTTGCAATTCTTTAAAATACCGTAAATAACTATAAAATAACTATCTTTATAAATATTCTTTGGATAAGCTCTACTTTAACCGAAAAGCCCTTAAAAGTCAAGAAATTTAACCCTTATTGGTGTTATTTGCTATAATTGCTATGTGATATATAAATTCTACAAAAAAGCTGGTGAAACAATGGGTCAAATGCTGGCTAGTTTCAAGGCTGAATATAATATTGCCGAGGCTGAAAAAGTTACCTATTCAGGCCGGCTTGACCCATTGGCCAGCGGGGAGGTTTTGCTTTTAACGGGCGAGGATGTTTATAAAAAAGATGGTTTTAATAAGCACGATAAAATTTATAAATTCACTGTAATGTTTGGTGTTGCTACTGATACGGGCGACATACTTGGTTTACCGAAAAAAAGAAGTTTATTTAATAAAATCTTTCGCACACGCATAATACCACTTACCAAGAATCGCATTACAAGCGCTGTGAAAAAGTTTATAAAAACTTTTTCACAGCGCTACCCAGCCTATTCATCATATAACATAAATGGCGTACCATTGTGGCAATTGGCCCGCGATGGCAAGTTACCCAAACATTTACCTAAAAATAAAGTCACGATTTATGATATTCAAGTTTTTGATGTTTACGAAAAAGGTAGTAATGAGATTTTGACAGAATGCCAAGCTAAAATTAAATCGGTTGATGGTGATTTTCGCCAAGAATGGGTAGGTCAAGGCTGGGATGAAGTTTTGAATAAAAACAGTAATACTGATTATAAAAATAACAAAGAATTTATTTTTGCCGACATGCGTGCGACGGTTTCATCGGGTACTTATATTCGGGTACTATGTGAAGACATTGGTAAAAAGCTGTGCACCCCCGCCCTGGCCTACAGTATTGAAAGGGAAGAGATTTTGTAAAATTGCTACGTTGAAGAATTTTTAAAGAGAAATTAGTTATGAAACAAACAATAAAGAAATTATTAAGAAAAACACCATTACTATTTTATGGTTTGAAAAAGATCTATCATTTTTTATTTGAAATTATACTCCACATAAAAAGATTATTTAATCATAATTATGAACTATACGAGATATTTGATGAATTTTGTAAAATTTCAGGTATGAAAACTGGAAATTTAAATGTAAATCACATTGATGAACAAAATTTGAATACTAATTATTATGACGATAAAATTGAAAAAATCGTTTTAAAATACTATCAAAATAATCAAAATAAATTTTTAAAACAAAAAAATATTAAAAATAAAAAAAAGAATTTTGGTATTGTTTTTACTGAAATTTATGCAGTTGGTGGGCACACCCCTATTATTGAAAGATTGATTGATAGTTTAAAAGACGACTGCTCTATTATTGGATATGCAACTATGCATTCAAACTATACAAATTCACTTTTAAAACAAAAAATTAAAGTAAACACATATCATTGGTTAACTAATAAGGTAAATTTATATGATTTTATTATTAATCTATATAATAAAATCATTGAGGATGAAATAGACATTATTTATACCTGCCTTCATCCGCATGATATTGTCGCGGCATCTGTTTTATGTTTATTAAAGAAGTACACAAATGTTAAAATTATTCAATTTAATTTAGCAGATCATCTTCATTATTTGGGTTTTAAATTTGCCCACTTGATTATTGATGCAAGGCCAGCAGGACAAAATATAACACGTAATATTAGGGGGTACAAAAATACAATTCTAATGCCGTTACAACAAAGGAAGAAAGACCAAACGGTATATTATTCAAAAGAAGAAAAACAAAAACTAAGACAACAGTTAAAAATTCAAGATAACGAATACCTAACACTTACAGGAACTGCTGATTATAAAATATTCGAAGATACTACTTCTATTTATTTTGAAATGATAAAAGATTTATTGATTGCAGAACCAAAATTAAAACATCTTGTAATGACCGAATTTGATAGTTTAAAATGCAGAATTATTTTTAACCAAGTCTTTAAAAATAATCAAGATTTGTTAAAAAGATTAATTATAATTGATAGAGTTTCGGAGTTTGATATTTATATGCAAACATGTGATCTTTTTATAGATAGTTTTCCTCAAGGGGGGGCTTTAATTCATATTGATACGATGAGAAATAAAAAACCAACTGTTTTAAAAATTAATAAAGAAAATCCAGTAAGGAGTTTTGAGTATTATTTACCAAAAGACTATGAATATCAATATAATAATGTTGAAGATATGAAAAAGGGGATTTTAAAGTTATTATATTCAAAAACAGAGCAACAAAAAGCCTCTGAAAAATTATATCAATATTATCTTGATAACTATGAATTTGAACTAGTAAAAAAGAAATACAAAGAATTAATTAATGAAAGTGATAATTTGGAACAGTTTTTTGGCAGAAATTTCTACGAAAATTGACCTAGGCGGTTTACCACGAGTGTAGCAAAAGACCTATCAAGTTTTGATGGGTCTTTTGCGGAATCGAGTGGAAGTGGGGGGGGCTTGGTCACACATAAATTTGTTGACTCAAATTTTGCGCGACCCCGGCTCGGTATTTTTGCCTTTACTTCGTAAAACAAAAATATACCTGCGCCTTTCAAGATCCCCACGCAAGGCAAGTAGTTGCCTTGCTCACTTGCCACAATAATAAAAACCGCTTTGGCGGTTTTTATTATTGTGGAAGTGGGGGGACTTGAACCCCCGTCCAGAAAGGTTTTTATTTAGCATCTACGTGCGTAGTTACTTATTCGTTTAATAATGTACTTTTATAAATAACAAACACATACATCACGAGACTAATTGTCGAGGGCGGTACGTCAACCTCGCCTGACCAAGTATGATTGTTTTACACCCGCACGTTTTATCATACATCAAACGTACTGGATGTCATCCGCGTTTAGGCGAAAGAAAATGCAAAGTTACCAAAAGGTGACTTCACAGCAGTTTTAGCTGCATTTGAGTGTTGCAAGTTTTTGACAAGTTTCCTGCGAACTTGGCACGCAACTAGAATAAAAACATCTAACTGTCGAAGCCTTTCACTCCCATTATTGTTTTATCAATTTACTTTCCCTCTTTCTTCCCCCTCTCCTTTCAGGAGAGGGGGTCAGGGGGTGAGGTTGTACTATATATGACGCTTGAGGTCCCGCGCCATTTCACGCTCATCGGCCCTTTTTTTCAAGCTTTCACGTTTGTCATGCAATTTTTTACCTCGTACTAGGGCAACCTCGCACTTTAAATTACCGGCCTTTTCATAAATACCCAACGGCACTAGTGTATTGCCGGCACTGCCCGCATCACGATACAGCCTAACTAACTCTTTTTTATTAAGCAATAATTTAACTTTACGCCCGGCAATATAATTTTTAGGTACATTATTTTGTTGCAAGGGTGTTATAGTAAGACCTTTTAACCAAGCCTCACCAGCTAATAACACTACATATGCACCGTGCATTTGCCCACGTCCTGCGCGAATTGCTTTGACCTCATGACCTACCAATACCAAACCCGCCTCGTACTTTTCGAGTATTTCATAATTGAAATATGCTTTGCGGTTACTAATCAAGGCCATGTTTAAATTATAACATAACATAAGAATCTTAGCAAAAAGAATACTGAGAATTTTTATTAAGTAAAGGAATCTTTTTTTAATGTTTTTTCTTTCCAAAATGCTAAAAGTTGGTATACTGTGGCATATGGCAAAAAAGACCAAGAAACCTAATAATAATTCAAATCAAAAGCCGGCTCAAAATCAGCCTAAAAAGCCAAACAATAAAAAGGGTTTTGGATTTTCGGTACACTTTGGTTCAACTATACTTTTCTTTTTATTAATTATTGCGGTTTATTCTATTTTTAGCGAGAAAGAAAGCAAGGTTACAAACGTGCCATTTTCAGAGGTGGCAAGCGAGGTGCGACTGGGTAACGTTAAACAAATTACTGTTTCAGCCGACAAATTAGAAGTTGTAAAAAATGATGATACAAAATTAAAATCTAAAAAAGAATCCGAGTCATCATTGTCAGAGGCACTGACAAATTATGGTGTTATGCCCGAGCAAATTAATAAAGTTATTATTGAAGTTAAAAGTCAATCAGGTTTTTCATATTGGGCACTGGCATTGTTACCAATATTTTTACCAATTGGTTTAATTATATTTTTTATTTGGATGTTGTCGCGTCAAATGAAAGGCAGTGGTATGCAGGCATTTACATTTGGTCAATCACGCGCACGTATTACTAACCCTAATGATAAAACTAATCAAGTTACATTTGCCGATGTGGCCGGCGTGCGCGAAGCCAAACATGAATTAGAGGAAGTGGTTGATTTTTTGCGCAACCCGCAAAAGTTTTTAGATATTGGTGCACAAATACCCAAGGGCGTATTGCTAACGGGCGCCCCTGGTACTGGTAAAACTTTACTTGCACGAGCGGTGGCCGGTGAGGCCGGGGTGCCATTCTTCCACCTGTCAGGTTCGGAGTTTGTTGAAATGTTCGTGGGTGTTGGCGCATCGCGCGTTAGAGACTTGTTCCAAATGGCTAAACGCGCATCACCAGCAATTGTTTTTATTGACGAAATTGATGCCGTCGGCCGAGTGCGCGGTACTGGGGTTGGCGGTGGCAATGACGAACGCGAGCAAACCCTAAATCAAATACTGGTTGAAATGGATGGTTTTGAGCCCAATGCCAAGGTTATTGTCATGGCGGCCACTAACCGCAGTGATGTGCTGGACCCAGCCTTGTTGCGCCCAGGCCGATTTGACCGCCGGGTAGTGCTTGATTTACCTGACCGGCGTGATCGCAAGGAAATTTTACAAATTCATATGCGCAAAAAGCCTATGGGGGCTGATGTTAATATTGAGGTTATTGCCGAGCGCACACCTGGGTTTTCAGGTGCTGACTTATATTCGTTGATGAATGAATCCGCGATAATGGCCGCTCGGCAAAATAAAAAAGAGCTTAACCAGTCTGACTTAGTTGCTTCGATTGAAAAAGTTATGATCGGGCCTGAACGTAAAAGTCATTTGTTGTCTGTAGCTGAAAAAAGAATTACGGCTTACCATGAAGGTGGGCATGCATTATTGGCATCACTATTAGAATATGCCGACCCAGTGCACAAAGTCTCGATAGTCTCTCGTGGTAGTGCAGGTGGTTATACATTAAAGTTGCCGTTAGAAGAGAGAAAGTTGCAAAGCAAGAAAGAATTCTTAGATGACATTGTCGTGTCACTCGGTGGCTTTGTGGCCGAAGAGATGATTTTAGGCACAACCACAACTGGGCCGTCGAATGATTTGCAAGTTTCAACAGCTTTGGCGCGCGCAATGGTTACACGTTTTGGTATGAGCGACGCAATTGGGCCAATGGCGCTTGAATCAAACGGCGGGCGGGTAATGTTTGGTGGTGGGGTTGATGGCCAATATTCGCCTGAAATGTCGGCCAAAATTGATAGTGAAGTTTCAAAAATAATGAATGAATCATTCGAGCGCGCTAAAACACTACTTTCTGAAAATAAAAACATTCTTGATGCCATCGCCAATAAGTTAGTTGAAGTTGAAAACTTGGAACAAGATGAGTATGAAAAAATTATTGTCAGTTTTGGTATTAAACTTAAAAAGAAGCTTATTTAATTAAAAAATTTATGCTGTATAAAGTTACTAAAAGATTATTGGATTTAATTTTTTTTATGATAGCTTTACCATTTTTAATTATTCTATACAGTATTATATTTATTCTAATTAAATTAGATTCACCGGGGCCGGTTATTTTAAAACAAAAACGCATTGGCAAAGATATGCAAATTTTTACTATGTATAAATTTCGCACAATGTATATTGACGCCGACATTAACGGTTTGCCACCGACTGATGAATATGACAAGCGAGTAACGACAGTGGGCAAGTTTTTGCGTAAAAGTAGCTTGGATGAAACACCTCAGTTTATTAATTTATTTTTAGGTCAAATGAGTTTAGTTGGTCCACGGCCCGAGATTCAAGCATTGTTGCCTTACTACCAGCCGGCTGAATTAAAAAGGTTTGACGTTATCCCTGGGCTTACGGGCTTGTGGCAAATATCGGGTCGTAAAAATAAGCAATCCATTAGTCAAAAAGCCAGTATTGATATAGAATATATTAACCAAGCCAGCTTTTGGTTTGATTTAAAAATACTAATTAAAACCCCACTAGTTGTTTTAAAAGCTAGGGGCGCATACTAAAAAATGTTCTATAAAATAAAAAATTACATAAATAATTTAAACCGGCGTGATGTAATTATTGGGGCTGTTTTATTGTTTACATTTATTTTGGCGTATACGGGGAAAGCCGGGTTAACGCCAGTTGCAACAGGAGCCTTTTTTATCTTTGGAGGTATCTTTTTATATAAAATGTTTGACAATCTAAGTCTAGGCAAGAGCTTGTTTTTAGACAAAAGGTTATTAATCCCTTTTTGCCTAATAATTTTAAGTATAGTCGCTTCATTTTTTTGGTTAAACAATTATTATTTAGCAGCTAGGTTTTTAGCAGCGTTTATAATTTTTGGAGTAATGATTTTTGGTGCTAAGAGGATCAACCCAGGTGTGGTTGTTTTATTTTTGGCGGCTATTTCAGCACTTAACCTCGGCCTAGCATTTTGGGATATCTTTAATTACTTTGATGGCGGGGCAATTCGTTTAACTGGCTTCGTTGGGTATACTAACACCCTAGGTTTATATTCAACAGTTTTTGGCCTTATTGCTCTAAGCTATTTAAATAAAGTTAATGTTAAGTTAAAATGGTTTTTAATTATTATTTCAGCCATAAACTTCTTTATAGCTATTATGACGTTATCAAGGGGGGTCGGTGTCGCTATTCTTCTTTCAGGATTTTTAACTACTTTGTTTTTTTATAAAAAAATTGAATTCAAAAAAGTTTTTAAATATGGCTTTATCTCAATAATTATTGCTTTATTGCTTACCGGTTCCGTTTACCTAGTTAAAAAGTATGTAGTAAGTCAGCAACTTTCATTTTCTAGAAATGATATTTCCGTTATCGAGACTTCTGGTTTAAGATTAAAATATTTCACCACAGCTTTTGAAATGTTTAAACAAAATAATTTTGGTGTTGGCCCAGGAAACTATCGTGAGGCAATGTTTAAGTACTTGAAAAATCCCATTGAGCAAGCCAATGACCCACACTCATTCCCGATGATGCTTTTGGCTGAAAATGGTTTATTTATAATTTTTTGGTTATATCTTTTTTTTGAAATTATTCGAAATGTTTTTATAAATAAAGAAAAACTAGACCAAACACGCATTCTTTACATATTTACTGGCATGGTATTCTTTTTTCACAGCCTAGCTGATGGTGATATGGCATACCCATTTTCTTGGATAATCTTCGGATTTTTAATTGGTAACACGTTATTTTTACAACAAACTCAGTTCAAGTTTTATATGATAGCTAAAAACATTACCGCAATGCTATTATTAGTTTTTGGTTTTTTGAATTTAACTAGTAGTTTTTTATTAATAAATAATTTAGACTTTGTTGGTAATTATGACGAACTAAATAAACGTGACAAAGGCGTTTTGCTTGCGGCTAAAATATCACCCATAAATGCTAGTACTTGGGATAGTGCCGCGACAATGTCTTTGTACAAAATGGTGACTGCTGAAAATGAAACAGACAAACAAAAATCAGCAAAAGATTTGTTTTATAGGACAAGCCGATCAATGGCTCTAAAGGGTCAGTATGCTAGTCAGTACTCGCTTAGAGCTAGGGCTTACTCTATTTTGCGTGACGAAGCTAATTACAGAACTTCTTTAGAAAGGTCAGTTGAACTTAGTTCATTTAACACACACAGCGAAAGAAGAGCATTGTCTTATTACTACAGAGACCATAGCCTTTACCCAGAATTAAAAAATCTTGTTTTGTCTACATATGTTTTGAATCAAGATTACTTTGGCACAGCATACTCAGCCAGTGATTCTGAATTACAAGTCAAAACGGGTGCAATGATTTCAATGTTACAAATATTACAGGTTGAATCAAAAAAATATAAAGATCCACAAACAGAGCAAGAAGTTATAAGTATTTTAAGTACAATTAAATAAAAAAATGCGACGCGAAGAAAATTTTAAACCAATAAATAGGGTGCAAAAGGTGATTTATATTTATAAAGAATTTGGCTTGGTTTATTTGTTTAAAAACTACTACAAATATGCTACGCGAATGTTTTTAGCAGTTATAATATCTTTTTTTAGACACGCAAGTATTTTTTTAGGTTTAAAAAAGTATAAAAAACTAGACATAATTTTAACTAATAATCCAATCGAAAAAGTCACAATCATTATACCGTTTAAAGACACTCATGATGTTTTAAGAGTTTGCGTTGAAAGTATAATAAACAAAACAGAATATAAAAATTATGAAATTATTTTAGTTAATAATCAAAGTATTTTGCCTGAAACAAAAAAGCTTTTAGAAGATTTTGGGAAAATTCCAAATATAAAAATTCTAGATTTTAATGAGCCCTTTAATTATGCGCGTTTACACAATGTAATTATTGACCAAGTTAATACTGAATTTGTTTTAATGTTAAATAATGATACTGAGGTGGTAAGCCCTGATTGGCTGGGCCACATGGTTGATATTATACAAAATAACCCAAATGTTGGTGTTGTTGGGCCACTACTATTATTTCATAACAACACAGTACAACATGCTGGTATTAGTTTGGGTACAAGGTATGGCTTGCCGTATCATATATACGAGGGCCTGCCTTATGTTGGTATAAAATCGTTACCAGGCCCCGTGCAAACAATTTGTGAGGTTTCGGCTGTCACAGGGGCCTGCACGCTAACTAGAAAAAGTTTGTATCAAAGTTTGGGTGGCTTGGATGAAAATAATTTGAAAGTCACATTTAACGATATTGATTTTTGTTTAAAAGTTTATGATGCCCGCTACCACAACATTTTTACCTCCAATGTTTATTTGTATCATTATGAGTCATATACTCGCGGGCTTGATTATTTGCAACGTGAAAAATCACACCGCCTTGCAATCGAGTCTAATTACTTTATGAAAAAGTGGCAAAAATACAAAATAGATATGTTTACTGGCCTTGATACACGATGCAAGGTTATTGTTTCAAATAATATTCAATAGCCTTGCTGGGTTCGCCGTTAAAAATCATTTTGCCGTGGGCTAGAACCGCCACCTGGTCGCAGTGATCATTTATTTGGCGCATATCATGGCTAACCAAAATTATTGTTGTACCCTTTGATTTTAATTGGCTTATTTTTTCGTAGCACTTTTCTTGAAAGTCATTGTCGCCCACGGCCAAGACTTCGTCTACGATTAAAATGTCAGGCCCGGCATAGGCCGTAATGGCAAAACCAAGCCGCGCATGCATACCTGATGAATAAAACTTAACGGCTGAATCAATCATTTCCTCAATGCCGGCAAACTCAATAATGTCATCAATTTTTTCGCTAATTAATGACCTTTTCATACCTAAAATTGAGCCATAAAAATAAATGTTTTCGCGTCCAGTTAATTCGGGTTGAAAGCCGGCCCCAATTTCAATCAAGGGTGCAATGCGCCCCACAACTTTGCGACTGCCACGATTGGCAAAAGTTATGCCGGCAATAACTTTTAATAATGTTGATTTGCCAGAGCCATTTTTGCCAATAATGCCCAATGTTTCGCCACGCCTAACCTCTAAATTAATGTTATCTAAAACCAAAAAGTCATCTTTGGATTTAATATTTAAAAGGTAACCAATCATGGAACGAAAGTTTTGTAAATTTTTGCGATATTTTTTAGAAATGTTTTTTAAAATAATTGAGTGCATATTTTATGTTTTTTATTTTAATAACTAAATAATGTCAGCAATAACTTTTTCGCCACGTTTGAAAAAGTTTGAAGCTAAGATTAATAATAATATTGTAAAGGCAATACTGTAAATACACGAACGGTAATAAATAATATGCCCATTTATAATTATCGTCCTGATAGCTTCTATCAAACCAGTTAGCGGGTTTAGTTTATAAAAAATCGCGTATTTAGCCGGCACTGATGTAAACGAATAAATCACTGGTGAAACAAAGAATAAAACTTGTAAAAGAATAGTTAATGATTTGCCAAAATCCCTAAAGGCCACGTTGGCCATTGCCCCCAATAAACCAACACTGATGATTAAAAGTATATAAAATAAAACTAAAAATGGAATTAATAGCCAAAACAAAGTTAGCTTTATTTTATAAAACATTAATAAAACTAAAATGACAATAAAGCCAATTAAAAAATCCAACACTATAGGTGCAATACTAGCCACCACCAACAGTTCGCGCGGGAAGAAGGCTTTGCGCACCAACGCGCCTTGGCTGACCAATGAATTAACTGCAAATGTTAATGCGTTGGAAAATAATGCCCACAACCAAAATCCCACAAATACAAACAACGCATAAGGTTGCATTTCAGGTGTAATATTAATTTTACCTGGGAAGGCAAACAATATTGTCAGGCCAAGTAGTATGGGTGGGATCAAAGCCCAGCCCACACCCAAAATTGTTTGTTTATAGCGCGCAATTATATAGCTTCTAGATAATGTATAGACTAATTCGCGGTAATGCCAAATGTTTTTAAAAAAATTCATAAGTTTATTCTAGCATATAATGTCCGCCCTCTAGGATTCGAACCTAGGACCCCAGAGGTATAAGCTCTGTGCTCTAACCAACTGAGCTAAGGGCGGATATTTGTACATTTTACCACTGTCTGTTTAGATAACCAAAACAGCTAAGGGCGGGTTTATGTAACTAATATTACATTTTTTAAGCATTTTCGCAAATCAAAATAATCTTACAAAAAACCCAAAATAGCTTCTCCACGAAAGGCGCGAATATTTTCTTGAGGGAAAATTTCTCTGCTCGGCTCGCCAGCCTGCGCAAGGCCATTTCGTAAAGAACTATTTTGTGGTTTTTTATTCAAAATGATTTTCGGTTCTGTATGCTTCGGAGATTTTGTCTAATATTGGGTAATTTTTTAAGGTGTCAGTTTCAATTAGGTTTTGAGCCTCGGTGCGGGCAGCTTCAACTAACTTAATATTTTTAATGGCTTCCATGGCCAAATCAGAGATGCCCCATTGTTTGGTACCTGTCATAACACCAGCCCCGCGTTGTAATAAATCCATCTCGGCCAACTCAAAGCCGTTTTTGGCTTTGGTTAGTGCCCCTAATCTTTCAGTGGTCTTGACTGATTCACTGTCGGTTAAAATGTAACAATAGGCTTGGGTCGAACTGCGAATAACTCGCCCGCGCAATTGGTGCAGTTGGGCCAAACCAAAACGTTCGGCGCCTTCAATGATTATATTTGTGGCATTGGGTACATTGACTCCGACCTCAACTACACTAGTTGAAACTAATACATCAATTTCGTGATTATAAAAATCGTCCATTACTTCCTCCTTCTTTTTAGCATTCATTTTGCTGTGCATAATACCAATACGAAAGCCTTTTAATTCATCTTGCTCAAGTCTTTTGGCCTCGGTTGTTACATTTTTCATTTGGATTTTTGCAACTTCCTCGGCATCTGCCTCGTCGGGAGCATTGATGCGTGGACAAATTACATATGCTTGCCGGCCGTTTTGCAATTCACTAACAATGTTTTTGTACATTCTTTGCCTGTCGTGTGGGGCGATAATTTCAGTTATGACGGGCTTGCGACCCTTGGGCATTTCATCAAGGACTGACAAGTCAAGGTCACCATAAATTGTTAAGGCCAATGTGCGAGGTATGGGTGTGGCCGTCATTGATAAAAAGTGGGGCACATGGGTACCTTTTTTGACTAAACCCGCACGTTGTTTGGCGCCAAAGCGGTGCTGTTCGTCAACAATAGCTAGTGCCAAATGTTTAAAAGCAACATTTTTTTGGATTAATGCATGGGTGCCAATGACGACCGCTATTTCGCCATTAGCCACCCATTTACTAAGTTGGGTACGCGAAATATCAGTCCAACCTTTCGTATTCGAAGCAACTTTTGATGGGTATTTACGGCAACCCCGGCCAGTAATTAAACAAATTGAAATACCGGTGTGGGCAAACATTTGTATAAAGCCTTCAAAATGTTGGGTGGCCAATATTTCAGTTGGGGCCATTAATGCCATTTGTAATGTGCCAAAATTCTGTTGTGCTGGGCGGTTACGGATAATTGCATATGTAGCCGCCGCGGCAACAGCCGTTTTACCACTACCAACATCGCCCTCTAATAACCGGGCCATGGGTGTTTGTTTAACTAAATCATCAAAAATATTTTTAATGGCTAGGTGTTGGGCATTGGTGGGCGGGAAGGGTAGTCGCTCTAAAAACTCATTAGCTAAATTCATATCGGCCACAATCTCATAACTTTTTTGTGATTGAAATAATTTTTTGTCTTTGTTACGGGCCAGTTGAACGTAAAAAATTTCCTCAAAGGCAAAACGTTTGCGGGCGGCCTGGGCATGTTCCGTCTTCTTCGGTGTATGCATCCACAGTATGGCAGTTTTGAATTTTGGTAAATTATACTTGCTTAAAATATCAACAGGCAACGGGTCGGGCTCCGTATCTAAAATACCAGTTTTAATAATTGTTAAAATTAGGTGGTATAAAAATTTTGAGGTAATACCTTTAGTTTCGCGATATATTGGGTAGCCACCACCTGCATATTCGCCTTCATTAATATCATTGCCTTGTGTTTGAAAAAGTGAGTCGTGCGTATCAATGTTCATAATATCAGCCTGCTCAATTTCAGGGTTAGCAAACAACAAGCTATTTTTAGCAAGCGTGGGTGTACCTGAAATTTTGACCACCTCGCCAAGTTTAAAAGTTTTGCCAATAAAGGGTTGATTGAACCAAATGGCTTTTACTTTGCCGGTCAAATCTTCCAGTACCATTTCAGCCATAGGAATTTTTGTTTTAAAAGATTTTTTAACGCTAACTTTTATGATTTTTCCATAAATAGTTGTAGGTACGCCAGCTGTAACTTCATTAATAGACGTACGCATACTAACGTCACCATAACGCACAGGGAAGTAATGTAGTAAGTCAAAAACTGTAATTAATCCTAAACGCAAAAGGGCCCTTTTTTGCAATTCACTTAAGCGCTTGATTTCAACCAGCTTAGACTGTAAGTTCATTGACCTTATCAATTAATTCGTCCAACGTAAAATTAGATTTGACCATGTAGGCATCGGCCCCTAGCTCAAAAGCCTTTTTTTCGGATTCAACACTTGCCATATTTGAAAAAACAATGACTTGCAAATCTTTTAGATTATGGCTTGAGCGTAGGTGTTTTAAAATTCCAAAGCCATCCAAGCCTTCAGGTAACATTAAGTCTAGAATTAATAAACTAGGCTCAAACTCGTTTATGTTTTTGTTTGCATCGTTCCAGGTGCGGGCCCCAGCAATTTCAAAGTTGGCTGATTTTAATTTACGCAAAATCAATTTTTGCAGGAATTCATCATCTTCAATTAAATAGACCCTTTTCATATTTTTAAGTATAGCAAAAATTTAAATCAAACCAAGGACTAAACTAATTAAAACTAAGGTTGCTTTTTCAGGGTAATGTTAAATGTCGTACCCGTTTGGTCACTTTCAAAGTCTACCGTACCCCCTAATGCCTCGACGATTTTTTTAACCGTGTATAATCCAATACCGCTACCAGTCGGCTCTTTGGCTACGGCATTGGTTGCACGGTAAAACTTTTCAAACAAGTGGGGCTTTTCTTTTTCGGGTACGCCAATGCCTGTATCTTTGATTGAAAACATAAAACTCTCACCCGCATCACTGATATTTATATAAATTTTATTGCCCGCACTGCTGTACTTAATTGCATTTTCAATTAGGTTACTAAAAATCAACCTTAGCTTTTCGGTGTTTGATTTTATAAAACAATCAGTTTGGGGTTTGTTAAAAACAATACTAACGCCGTTTTTAAACGACTCAGCATTAAAATCAAAAGCTAGTGATTCAAGTAATTCCACAACGTCAACACTTTCATTTTCAGTATTTTGAGTGTGATCCATTGATTTATTTACTTTAATCATATCATTAACAATTGAAATCATACGATCATTATTTTCAAAAGTCTTTTTGAGCATATTTTCCTGTTCAGGGTTTATTTCGCCAAAGTCTTTATCTAAAAACATTTGCAAAGTCCACTTTATAGCTGATAAAGATGTGCGTAACGAATGGGCCGTGGTTGACAATAATTCACCGCGAAAATCATTTTCTTCGCAAATTTGCTCAAAGCTTTTGCCAGAGTTTTTACTATTTTTAGATGGGGCCTGATCTGTGTCCATGTTTTTATTATACCAAATTTACATTTAAATAAAACATTTTTATTGTTTATTATGATACAATAGCTAGATTATGGCATATAACATTCACCCCATACTTGTTCACTTCCCAATCGCATTGCTGTTTTTGTATTCAGTCATTAAAATTTTACCTTTCGAAAAATGGTTGCCAAATATTAGCTGGTTACAAATTCAAAGATTTTTATTGCTAATTGGAGTCCTTGGAATTTTTGGAGCCCTACAAACTGGCGAAATTGCCGAGGAGCTTACCCGGGCCAATAGCCAATTAGTTGAAACTCATGCCTTGTTTGCCAATGCCACATCATGGTTTTACGGCATACTTTTAGTTGGCGAAGTGTTAGCCTTTTTAAACACTAGAATATTTGCTAATCCAAAATATTCTTTTTTTGCCAACTATTCTAAAATCACAACTATTTTAAATAGTTTACAAAAATTAATTAATCACAAAATTTTATCAAAAGTCTTGGCCTTATTTGGCCTGATTTCTATAACCATAACTGGCCTATTGGGCGGGGTAATAGTTTATGGCACAACTGCCGACCCGCTAGCCGGTACTGTGCTTAAATTGCTGGGTATTAGTTTGTAGAAAATTTACAACATTAAATTTTTATTTTGTCAATGCGGAGACGATAGGATTCGAACCTACGGTCCCTTTTACAGGACGCCTCGTTAGCAGTGAGGTGCTTTCGGCCACTCAGCCACGTCTCCAGTTTATTAAATCATATCTATTTAATAAACTCATATTAGCATTTAAATTAGCTTATTTCAACAGTAAAAATAACCTTACTCCCTAACCTGCTTTTTATTGTATTTTCTTTTGCGTCTGAATCTTTTTAGTAAAAACTTGATGAAGAAAAAGATGATGAATATTATTAAGGTGTAAAATATCCACGAATGGGCAAATATAAACAGGGCGATTTTTAAAATAAATAGTTTGGCATAGGCAAAGGCCCGGGCCATGCCTGAAACAGGGGTTTTGACTTTGGGCGCCACACCTTTGGTTGATTCTTTTATTTTAGATGCATTGGATTTAGTAGATTTTAAAATTTCAGGGGCTTGTTCAAGTTCTTCGGCTGTGGCAACTGTGGCATCATCAGCAACTGTCTCTTCTGTTTTTTCATCTACACTAGTTGTTCCTTCGTCAGAGCTTTCACTTGCATTAGGTGTACCGGCCGTATCGGTATTTGCAGGTTCAACAGTTTTGTTTTCAATAACGGCAATTTCCTTTTTGGCCTCGTCTACCTTCTTCTCTAGTGTGGTGGCTGTATTTTCCCTGAAAGTATCAACGGCAGTGGCAGTGTTGGTTAGTGGCTTGGCAATGCTTTCGGGCAATTTGTCTACGACTTTTTCGCTGACTTTGTTAAGCTCGGCTGTTGGTGAGATAGGTTCTATTTTTTTAGGTACAAATATTGAAGGCGTCTCAACCTCATTTTTAGCCAAAGCAATATTTTGACTGGCACCATTGACGCTGGACGTAGCTTTTGATATTTTAGCCGATATTTGATGAGTGCCCGACGTAACTTTCCAGGTGATTGATACGTCTTTGAGAGTCAAGGCCGGTACAACTAATTCACGCGAACCTAACAGCACCTCTTTATCATAAAAATCAATATTTACAGTGATTTGACTGCCCTCGCCATTCCAAAAGCCGGTGTAAATTTTTATACTTTCATCTTCAACAAAATCAGTTTTAGAATACCAAATATTGCCCGAGACAAAACCAGTGGCCGATGTTGTTTGGGCGAGAACCTTATAATTACTAACAGGTAGTATTAAAAGTATGGCTATAATAAATGTTGAAAGGATTTTTTTCATTTTTTGGATATATTTTAAGTGTGTTTATAGTATAACAAAAATAACTTAATAGTGTATAATTAAATTATGCATTTTGATGATAATAAAAAACTATATAACGAAGCTTATGATCATAAAATGAGCTATGCGCATAAAAACAAACAAATTCATATTCCACGTTATTGGGTGGTAGTTATTTGGGGTTTGTTTATGACTTTTGTTGTTTATGTTTACGCCCTACAAAGTTTAAATGATTTACAGCAATCAAATTATTTAATAGACAGTATGCGAATAAATCAAAAAGTCAAAATCAAGGCCACGATGGAATTTCTACCTAATGAGCCAGAGCCACAATTTGTACAAATGCCTGCTTTGTAGTTACTAGTTTTTTTATTTTTTTAAGTGTGGCACCAGTAGTGGTGACGTCATCAATAATAAAAATTAGACCTTCTTTTGGGGGTGGACTTTTTAAACTTATTGATTTTTCAATATGGGCGGTGCGTTTTTTCTTGCCCAAAATCATGGCCATACGTTTGGTGCCTGATTTTGCCAAGCAGTCGCACACAGTAGCATTAATTTCTAGCTTTTTTAAATACTTTTGCACTTCATTTGCCATAACCAGCATATGATTACGCATGCGGTACCGGGTCGGGTCGTTGGTAATGGGGGCAGGGATTATATAAATATTTTGGTAAATATGTTCACTTTGTAAGTCTAAATTATTTTCAATTTGTTCGTAAATAAAGTCGCCTATAAGTGGGGCTAAATCCGTTGCGATACTTACTTCATTTTTGTATTTAAACTTCCAAATTAACTTTCTAATTTTTTCGTCATGATAGTTTAAAAAATAGGGTATAGCGTCCTGGCTATGCTTAAGGTTAGCGATTTTAGGTAAACAGTTTGGACACACTCTAAAATTAAGGCGTTTACAAAATTCACACTTTTTAACAAAAAGACTCGAAATTATTCCTCGCATATACTTATTGTATGCTATACTTTATATATGACAAAGATTATAGATTGGGCCAAGTCACTTTTTAATAATGAAAATAATGACACTATAGTTGGTATCGATATCGGCTCATCAGCTATAAAAATTGTGCAACTTAAAAAATCAGGTTCGTTGGCTGTGCTGGAAACTTATGGCACGCTTAGTTTGGGTCAATTTTCAGGGCATGAGGCCGGCTTGGTGACTAATTTAGAAAATGATCAAATTACAAAGGCTTTAATTTCATTATTAACTGAAGCCAAGGTGACTTCTAAAAATGTTGGTATTACGGTACAGGCTCTAAATGCACTATTGTTTACACTATCATTACCTGACGTAGTTACGGGCAATGAGTTGGAGGAAGCGGTTAAAAGTGAGGCTCGCTCACACGTACCGGTTAATATTAGTGATGTCAGTTTAGACTGGATAGTTATACCGAAACGTGATTTTGAAGAAGTAGCCGACGGTAAAAAAGAGGTTTTAGTTGTGGCAGTGATATCGGAGTCAGTCAAAAAAATTCAGGCTATTATGTCAAATGCCGAGTTGGACATGAAGTTTCTAGAAGTTGAATTCTTCAGTTTAGTTAGATCACTGATGACCCACGAATTATCACCAACTATGATCATTGATTTTGGTGCTCAAAAAACTAAGGTGGCGATTGTTGAAGCCGGCACTGTTAAACAAGTGCATATTATAAATCGCGGGGGCTATGATATTACTAATGGTATTGCTTTGTCACGCAGTATACCATTTGGGCGCGCCGAGGAATTAAAGGTGACTTATGGTTTAGAGCCCGTCAATGAGCATGCTTACTTGAAGGATTTAATTTTGCTATCCACAGATTACATCATTTCAGAGTGTCAAAGTGTGGTGCTTGCGTACGAAAAGAAGTATAATAGAACTGTCCACGAAATTATTTTGTCAGGTGGCGGGTCACGATTAAAGGGTTTGTACGCATTAGCAACTGAAGCTTTCCAAGCTGATGTTATTTATGCCAATCCTTTTGCCAAAACTAAAAGCCCAGAGTTTTTAGAAGAGGCTCTAAAAACTATTGGCCCCGAATATGCCCAAGCTGTTGGCGTGGCCTTGCGAGGTATAACAACATAACATTTATTTTTTAAAATATGGAACCAACATTTCAAACAACTTTTATACCCAAGCGCCCAATGGCACCGATTTCAAACAAAACGGCGCCTAGTGGTTGGGTTACGTTTTTGGGGCTTATTGCCACCCTGGTTTTCATTGCCTCGGTTGTGGCATATGGTATTTTGTTTTTATACCGGCAACAACTAAGTGGTAATATAGTCAATACAAATGCTAGCTTAACTCGCCAAAGCGAAACATTTGATTCAAATATTGTAGTTGAGTTAGATGACGTAAACAGGCGCCTGCAATCAGCTGAAACATTGCTTGAAAATCACACAATTATTACGCCCTTATTTAAATCTTTAGAGGAAATAACTTTAAAGACTGTGCGATTTACTAATTTTACATTGCAAATGCCAACAGGTGAACGGGCTTCAACATTAGTTAAAATGTCAGGCGTGGCTCAAGGCTATGATGTTATCGCCTTGCAGTCTGACACATTTTCGCGTAATCGTTTTTTCAAAGATCCGCTTTTCTCAAATCTGGTGCCTGACCAAAAGGGGAATGTAAGTTTTGAACTATCGTTTTTGGTCGACCCAAGTTTTGTGCTGTATAAAACTTATGCTGGGCAGTAATTTATTATTTTTTATAGTATAATTAAAACACAATATTATGAGAATTATTTTTTCAATCATTCGAATAGCCGCTGGAGTCTTGATCTTTGTGTTTTTGGTTTTGCCGATCAAGACCCAGGTTGATGATTTGAAGTCTAAAAAAACTGAGCTGAACACAACTGAATCAAATGCTCGAGAATTTGCTGCCCTAGGCCAAGATGTTATTGGTCGCTTTCAATCACTTGATCCAGCCCAAGTTGAGCGTTTGAAAAAAATGATTCCTGACACTGTTGATAACGTACGCTTTGTTAACGATGTTAATGGCATTGCTAAACGTAGTGGTATGATATTAAAAAAGGCCGACTACAATCCTGAAGAAATTAAAAATGGTAATGTCGATAAGTTGTCAGCCGACTCGAAAGCCTCGCGCGTGCCTTATGGTTCGTACACATTGCGTTTTGCTGTGTCTGGCACTTACAAGCAATTTTTAGTGTTTATAGAGTCTTTGGAAAATAGCCTTAGATTACTTGACATTACCGATGTTTCATTTAGTTCTGGTGGAGCCGGTGTTGGCAAAGAAGATGTTTATGAGTTTTCAATCACGACTCGGTCGTATTGGTTAAAGAATTAACATATGAAATCAACTTTTAAAAAAATTATTTTATTTATTTTAATTATCGGGGCAATAATCATTGTTGCTATATTGGTTTTTGGTAAAGAAAAAATCCAAACAAATGTCTTGCAAAGCCAAAACCAAAGTTTATTATCAACAACTGAGCCTAGTACCGCCAATGATTCGGCTAAATTTTTACAATCACTTGCACAAGTTAAGTCTATGAAGTTAGATACAACCTTTTTTGCTAACAAGTCATATCAAAAACTGGTCGATTTTTCATTGCCGATTGTTCTAGAAGATCCTCGCCTAGTTGGTCGTGTAAACCCATTTGCCCCATTGGGTGTAGATTCTTTTTTTGGTCAGACAGAAATTAAGCCTGAAGCCAAAACTGACATAAAACCTTAGTATGAGCTTTTTAGATTTACTTAAAAAGGAAAAAAAAGTTGACGCTGACATAATGGAGCGAGCTATTAATTTGGCTCGGACTAAAAATATTTCAATTTCAGAAGCTTTGACCGAAGAGGGCGCCGACGAAGACTATGTGCTTGAAACAAAGTCAAAATATTACAATATTCCATCAGCCAAAGTTGACCCAGCCCAAGTTCCGCTGGAAGTTTTTAGCTATATACCTGAAGATGCGGCTAGACATTACCGTATTGCCCCAATTGGTTTTGCTGATGGGATTTTAAAAGTCGGGATTACTGACCCCGACAATGTGCAGGCGATTGATGCTTTGCAATTTATTGCTTCAAAAAAAAATATACCCTTTACAGTCGCCTTGATTAGTGATAAAAATTTAGATATTTTAATTAGTGGTTACAAAGGCATTGGTAGCCAGGTGCATGATGCGCTTAACGACATTGACCCTGAACTTGTTGAAGCTCAAGAGCAAATGGAGGCTCTGGATCCAATAATACAGAAAGCCATTACACAAGGTGATGAAGAAAAAATTATTGAAGAAGCTCCAATCATTAAAATTGTGGCTGTTATTTTACGCCATGGTGTTGAGGGTGAGGCGTCTGATATTCACATTGAAAATACGGGTGAGAAAGTAGTTGTTCGTTTTCGAGTTGATGGTGCTTTACATACGTCGCTTATTTTACCATTGCAAGTCTTTCCTGGGGTAGTTGCGCGTATTAAAATTTTAGCTAAATTAAGGCTTGATGAGAAACGTAAACCACAAGATGGTAGTTTTTCAACTAAAATTGGTGACAAAAAAATTGATTTTCGTGTCTCAACTTTCCCTACCCATTTTGGTGAAAAAGTGGTTTTGCGTATTTTAGATTCTGAGGGTGGTATTCGCCAACTTAGGGACGTTGATTTAACACCTCAAAATGAAGCCATCGTGCGTGAAGCCTTAAGGCGTCCGTATGGCTTGATTTTAGTGACCGGCCCGACTGGTTCAGGTAAATCAACCACGATTTATGCTATGTTGAACGAAATTGACAAAGAGTCAATCAATGTTGTTTCACTTGAAGATCCGGTTGAATTTAATATTCCCCAGGTTAATCAATCTCAAGTTATGCCTGAGATTGGCTATACTTTTGCGACTGGCCTACGTTCAATATTGAGGCAAGACCCTAATGTAATTTTTGTGGGTGAGATTCGCGACAAAGAAACCGCCCAACTAGCCATTCAAGCCGCTTTGACTGGCCACTTGGTCTTATCAACCTTGCACACTAATAATGCCGCTGGTATTGTACCGCGCTTGATTGATATGGGCGTTGATCCGTATTTAATTGCCCCGACATTAGTTTTAGGTATTGCTCAGCGTTTAGTGCGCAAAACTCATCCTGAAGCTAAGCGCGAAGTTCCAATGGATGAAATCGTGCGCGAAGAATACAAGGCTTATTTTAAAGATTTACCTGAGCCCTTTAGAAAAAATATTAACTTGCCAGATACGTATATTGAAACAATTCAAACTCCGCAGTCGCCGACGGGTACTAAGGGGCGCGTGGCGGTTTATGAAATGTTCAAAATTGATCGCGACATGCAAAGACTAATTTTAAAATCACCAGCTGAGGAAGATGTCTATAATTTGGCGCGGAGCAAGGGCATGCTGACAATGCGCGAAGATGGTTTTATGAAAAGTTTGAGGGGCGACATACCTATGAGTGAGGTTTATACACTAGCTAATGATCGCTCATAATTTTATGTGCTATAATATTTTAATAATATGAATCCAATTAAAAATTATCTAGATGCGTTAATTGCCAACAACGGTTCCGACCTACATATTTCGGCTGGTGATACTCCATTGGTGCGTATTGCTGGTGAGCTAATACCGCTGACAAATTTTGATGTTCCAACCAATGAAGACATTACTGGCTTGTTGCGCGAAATGTTGACCGAAAAAATGTTGCAGGACTTTGCTGATAATTTTGAGAAAGATTTTTCGTACGACTACGAAGGCAGTCGCATACGGGGCAATGCTTATGTGCAAAAGGGTAAATATGCTTTATCTTTAAGGCTGATACCCAAGGTTAAAAGTTTGGCTGAATTAGCTTTACCTAAAATTTTGAATGATTTTGCTATGGCCCGACAAGGCTTTTTCTTGGTCGTGGGCCCGGTTGGTCAAGGTAAATCAACAACTTTAGCGTCAATGATTGAAATTATCAATCAAAACCGCGCCGCCCATATAATTACAATAGAAGACCCGGCTGAATATACATTCGAAAGTAAGAAATCACTTATTCATCAACGCGAAGTCGGTATTGATACTAAAGATTTTGAAACAGCTTTAAAAAATGTTTTTCGCGAAGACGTCAATGTTATTTTAGTTGGTGAAATGCGCTCGCATGAAACGATGGCCACAGCCGTAACTGCGGCTGAAACTGGTCACTTAGTATTTTCAACCATGCATACTAACAATGCTGCCCAATCAATTGACCGTATTATTGACTCATTCCCACCTAATCAGCAAGACCAAATTCGCTCGCAATTAGCTTCAAGCTTGTTGGGTATATTTTCACAACGTTTGGTACCTAAAATTGGCGGTGGGCGTGTACCAGCCTATGAGCTTTTAATTAACAATAATGCCATTGCTAATTTAATTCGCGAAAAGCGCACCCATGAATTAAACATCGTTATTGAAACAAGCTTGGAACAAGGCATGGTTGACCTGAATCGTTCGTTAATAGAGCTAATCAAAATGGGTCAAATTACTATAGACAATGCAATTTTATACTCTAATAATCCAAAAGCCTTGCGGCAGTTAATATAATTTTTATAATTTATGAACTATAAATACGATGCAGTTACCGATAAGGGCGAGAAAAAAACAGGTTTAGTTGAAGCACCAAACCAAGATTTGGCTGTTTCAGCTTTGCAAAAAAGGGGTTTGATAGTTTTGAAAGTTACTGAAGAGGGCACGCCAGGCAACATTTTTCAACTGTCTTTTTTTGAAAAGGTTAAAAGTAAAGATGTAGTTATTTTGTCGCGTCAAATAGCTACATTATTTGAAGCCAATGTTTCAGCCCTGAAGGCCTTTCAATTATTAGCCACAAATTCTGAAAATAAGCTTTTAGCTCGTAAATTGTTACGTATTGTTGAGGATTTGCAAGCTGGCGTGGCTATTTCAGATGCGATGAACAAGCACCCCGACGTCTTTTCAAGTTTTTATACAAATATGGTGCGTTCGGGTGAGGAATCGGGTAATTTGACTATTACTTTTAATTACTTGGCTGATTATTTAGACCGTCAGTATGCTTTAACGAGCAAAACTAAAAATGCTTTGATTTATCCAGGTTTTGTCATTGGTATTTTCTTCGTTGTGATGATTTTAATGTTTACCATGATTATTCCCAAGCTATCTGAAATTATTTTGCAATCTGGTCAAGAAGTGCCAGTTTATACAAAAATCGTTATTGGCATATCAAATATTATGGTTAATTACGGTATATTCTTGCTAGCGGGGCTTATTGCTCTAATCGGGTATATTGTTTATTTAGCCCGTTCATTAAGAGGCAAACAAATGATTGACGAGCTTAAAATTACTGCGCCAATTTTTGGGCCACTATTTCGTAAAGTCTACCTAGCTCGCATTGCTGATAACCTAGACACAATGCTATCATCGGGTATACCAATTGTGCGGGCCATTCAAATTACATCTGATGTTGTGTCTAACAGCAAATATCAAGCTATTTTGATTACAGCCAGCGAAGAAGTCAAAGCTGGTGCCACACTCTCGCAATCACTTTCTAAATACGAAACTATCCCGCAAATTTTAGTCCAGATGATTAAAGTGGGTGAAGAGACCGGTGCCTTGGGCCAAATTTTAAAAACTCTAGCTAAATTTTATAAACGCGAGGTGGATGATGCCGTGGAAACACTTGTCAGCTTGATCGAGCCAGTCATGATCGTGGCGCTTGGTTTAGGTGTGGGCTTGATTTTAGTTTCAGTCTTGATGCCAATATATAGTATTGCTGGTGGTATTTCATAATTCTTTTATAATTCTATAAACATAATAAAAAGATTTCCACACCCTGGGGGCATTGCTTTATAATTTATGCTATAATCTAGGTATTATCAGGTCGCGTGTGTGCACACACGTAATTAATAATTTAATGTAAATTTACATGTCAAATAAAAAAGGTTTTACGCTTATCGAACTTCTAGTCGTTATTGCGATCATCGGTATTTTGGCGTCAGTTGTTTTAGCTTCGCTAAACTCTGCACGAACAAAAGGTGCTGATGCCGCAATCAAGGCTAACTTAGCTAACATCCGTGCCCAAGCTGCGTTGTATTATGATACAAATAGTAACTATGGTTCAGCCGTTGCTTGTTCTATAACTGGTGCTGGTACAGCATCGGGTTGTACGTCGGCTTTCGCTTCAGGTGGAACAAATACAATGTATGAAGGCTTGAAGGCTGCTGCAGCTGCTGCAGGTAGCACAGCATACGGCACAACAACAAACGCTAATAGCGGTGATGGTTGGGCTGCCGCTGTTGCTTTAAAGTCAGTGTCTGGAACTTACTATTGTGTTGATTCAAATGGTGCTGGTAAGGTAGTCACTGGTGCTCTAACAGGTATCGCTACGGGTGCAACTGTTACTTGTCCATAGTAGCTATTTTTCAAAAAAGAAATCCACTCGAAAGGGTGGTTTTCTTTTTTTGTATAGACTATAATAGATATATTATGTTATTAAATAAAAACACAAGCAGAAGTTTTGGTTTTACACTCATTGAATTACTCGTCGTTATCGCAATTATTGGTATTTTAGCCGCAGTTATTATTGGTTCACTAGGTGTTGCCAAATCCAAGGGTGATGATGCGTCTATAAAATCAAATGTTAAAACTATTTCAAC
>MFUC01000021.1:3766-4955 GCA_001785575.1 Candidatus Nomurabacteria bacterium RIFCSPHIGHO2_02_FULL_38_15 | reverse complement strand
ATTAAAAAAACCAAACGCATGTTAGATTGGTTAATACCCAGGTTGCCTGCAATTGGTACAATTGTGCGCGAAACTTATACTGCCCGCACTGCGCGTACATTATCGTCACTAATTTTAGCCGGTATTGATATTACTCGGGCCATTGCTATAACCAAAGACGTTGTGCAAAATACATACTATAAAGACGTTTTAGAGAATGCCAAAGTTGTGGTTGAAAAGGGTGGCACATTATCATCAGTCTTCAAAGACAATTTAAAACTTTACCCCATAATGTTGGGCGAAATGGTTGAAGTGGGCGAGGAGACAGGTAAACTTTCAACCATGCTGGCTGATATTGCTGGCTTTTATGAGACTGAAGTTGATAATAAAACCAAAAACCTTTCAACCATTATTGAACCAGTCCTAATGATATTTATTGGCATAGCCGTTGGATTTTTTGCTGTTTCAATGCTATCACCGATGTATTCGTTGATGGATTCGATTGGCTAAACTTAAGTATAGTTTCTTGCTATAATTAACCCGTGAAGGTTTTACTGAATAGAAATAAAAACAAAAATAAAATTGTGGGTTTGACGCTGATTGAAACGCTTGTATCGGCATTTATTTTTGTAATTTTAGCGGTGGCAATTTATACGGTTTTTACTAAGATGCTGGAAGTTATTGCCTTGATTCGTACGCGCGAAACAGTGACTAACTTGGCTAACGAGCAGTTTGAAATCGCCCGCAATTTGCCGTATAACGAAGTGGGTACCGTGGGAGGTATTCCAGCCGGAGTTTTGATTCAGAATCAAACTTTAGTGCGTGATGGCAAGTCCTTTACGATTGAAACAGTCGTACGCAACATTGATGACCCATTCGATGGCACATTGGGTGGCAGTCCCAACGATATTTCACCGGCTGATCGCAAAATAATTGGTCTGACTGTATCGTGCACAGCTTGCAAAAAATTTACTGACACGTCTTTTACAACTTATGTTTCGCCCAAAAATCTTGAAACAGCTTCAACTAACGGGGCCTTAGTTATTCGTGTTTTTGATGCCTCAGGTTTACCAGTTTCAGATGCTGATGTTAGCATTGTTAATTCCACATTAAATCCGGCGGTTAATATTAATGACCACACGGGCATTGATGGCACACTGACGATTGTTGATGCGCCGCCATCAGTTGGTGGTTATAAAATTACTGTGAC
>MFUC01000021.1:0-3744 GCA_001785575.1 Candidatus Nomurabacteria bacterium RIFCSPHIGHO2_02_FULL_38_15 | reverse complement strand
CAAACGTATCCCGTAGGAGCTAGTGGTAACCCTAATCCAAGCAAGCCGAATGCAACGGTTATCTTGCAACAAATCACTCAACTTTCATTTGAAATTGACCGTGTTAGCACAGTTCCCGTATCCACAATCAACAATCAATGTGGAGCCATTGCTGATTTTGATTTTGACTTTTTGGGTACAAAATTAATTGGGATTAACCCTGATAAAATAAAACATTCATTGTCATTTACGACAAGTGGTGCAGGCTTGGTTAGTATTAACAATGTTGAATGGGACACATACACAATCACGGGTACTGACACTAACTACGATATTATTGGTACGAATCCATTGTTGTCGTTGGGCGTACCGCCTAATACTACGCAAAATATGCAAATAATTGTGGCACCTAAAAATGGTCGGCGTCTAGCTGTTGCCATCAAAGACCAAGCTACTGGTTTACCAGTTTCGGGGGCCAGCGTCACATTGTCAAAAGCCGGCTATACCAGCACGCTTATTACTAATGAAGGTTTTATTAATCAAACTGACTGGTCGTTGGGCGGTGGGCAAGCTCAGGTTGGTGATGCAAATATGTACTTGTCTCAAGATGGCAATATAGATGTTGTAACTTCAGCCGGTGACCTAGTTTTAAATAATATCTTTGGCAGTTATGTTCCGGCTGGTAATTTAATATCATCCACATTTGATTTAGGTGCCATAAGTAATTTTAAACAAATATTATGGAGTCCAACACCACAGCCACCAGAGGCTGGTGCAAATAGCGTACGTTTTAAAATTGCCACTAATAATGACAATGCCA
The DNA here is from genome assembly GCA_001785575.1 of Candidatus Nomurabacteria bacterium RIFCSPHIGHO2_02_FULL_38_15. Lineage (GTDB taxonomy): Bacteria > Patescibacteriota > Minisyncoccia > Phycocordibacterales > UBA9973 > MFUC01. The sequence goes on along the minus strand of MFUC01000021.1, from coordinate 2,945 downwards.
CATGGGTTTTTAAAGGCCCCGATGGTACGGCTAATACTTATTATACAACAGCCAATCAAAATATAAATTCAGTCCACAACGGTGACCAATATTTACGCTACAAAATATATTTAACAACTGATGATACAAATTTTACGCCACAAGTCTCAGATATCTCAATAACTTATTCATCTGGCTGTATTCCGCCGGGCCAAGTATCATTTGCGGGGCTGGCGCAGGCAACATATGATTTAACAATCTCGGCCGATGGCTATCAAAGCACTTCAAAGTCGGTCGACATTATTAACTCTTGGCAAAAAGAGGAGATTATAATTGCGCCATAATGTTATAATTAATACACTATGTTTTTTAAGAAAGATTTTAAAAAGGCTTTTACATTAATTGAAACACTTATTGCCGTGGCGATTTTTACAGTTATTATTGGCATTGTTTCGTTATTTGCCAGAGACACAATTTTTTATAAAGAAGTTTTTTTTGATAGTCTAACTGCCTCAGATGATGCTCGGCATATCTTGCAACCTATTGCCAACGAAATTCGTTCGGCCTCACCATCGTCACTTGGTTCGTACCCACTTGAAACGGTTAGCGAAACCATATTGATTTTTTATACCGATATTGACGATGATGGCCTGAAGGATAGGGTCAAGTATTATTTAAATGGCGATATTTTTACTAAGAGCGTAATCAAGCCAACTGGTAACCCATTGGCCTATGCTGTGGTTAATGAAAAGATTACCCCTTTGATTAATGACGTGGCTAATGCGGGTGTGCCGATATTTACATATTATGATACTGGTTACGATGGGGCCAGCGCGCCCATGACACAACCAGTGTCAATTCCGGCAATTCGTTTAATAAAAATAAATTTAGTTATTGATGATAATCCGACTCAACCACCAGCCCCATTTAGTGTAACAACTCAAGTCAGTTTGCGTAATTTGAAGGATAATTTGTAAAATAAAAATATGAAAGTTTTTTATAGAAATAAAAATAAGAACAAAAATAAACATGCCAGTAGGGGTATGATTTTATTGAATGTTATTATCTTTTCAGCTATTGCTATAACTTTTACTATGGCTGTTTCAATTTGGGCATCAAGTAGTTTGGCGGTTGTGCGGTCGGTTTTTCATAAAGAGCAAGCTTTACAAATCGCCGAGGCTGGTATTGATTACTATCGCTGGCATTTAGCTCATGCGCCAAGTGATTTTCAAGATGGTACGGGTGTGCCTGGCCCTTATGTTCACAATTTTAATGACAAAGATGGTAATGCAATTGGTACTTTTACTTTAACTATTACACCTCCGACAACTGGCTCAACAATCGTCACGATAGATTCAGTTGGTCGAGTTAATGCTTATCCTAACGTTAAGCGTACAATTCGAGTACGTTTGGCCATACCTTCGTTTGCCAAATATTCAATTGTGGCTAATTCGGCTATGCGTTTTGGAGTTGGCACTGAGGTTTTTGGCCCCATTCATTCAAATGGCGGTATTCGTTTTGATGGTTTGGCCCACAATCTAGTTACTAGCGCAGTAACATCATATGATGACCCTGACCATTCGGGTGCGGTAGAGTTTGGCGTACATACGCATGTTAATGTACCACCGGCGTCGGGTATTAATGATACTTTCAGGGCCGGTGAAGCTCCACCAACCAATCCAATAGCCACACGCAATGATCTATTTTTGGCTGGACGACAATTCCCAATCCCAGCCACTGACTTTACGGGTATTACCAGTGATCTTTCAACAATTAAAACTAATGCGCAGTCGGGTGGTAAATATTTGGCACCATCTGGGGCATTGGGCTATCATATAATCCTTAAAACTAATGACACATATGATGTTTACAAGGTGACTAGTTTAGCCTCGGCTTCCAGTTCGTGCTCGTCTAATTCATCAGGTGGCGATTCAACCTGGGGTACCTGGAGTATCAAAACAACTGGTGGTCAAACATTTGTGGCTAATTATGCTAACCCGGCCAATGGTTTAATTTTTGTAGAGGATACTGTATGGGTTGATGGTCAAATCAATACTGCCAGGTTAACAATTGCCGCAGGCAAATTCCCCGATAATGCTAGTACGCGTAAAAGCATTATTGTAAACAAAAATTTACTTTACACACTGTATGATGGCACTGATGTTATTTCGTTACTTGCCCAACAAGACGTTTTGGTTGGTATGGTTAGCGATACTGTTCTGCGTATTGATGCCGCTACCATGGCTATTAATGGTAAGGTTGGTCGTAAATATTATGCTTCAAGCTGTTCACCGTATCATTCGCGCAGTCAAATAACACTGTATGGTATGATTGCTACAAATTTGCGTTATGGTTTTGCCTTTACTAATGGCACTGGCTATATTGATCGTATTATTATTTATGATGCTAATTTGTTATACGGGCCACCGCCTTCATTCCCGTTAACATCTGACAAATACTCAACGATTTCGTGGGAGGAAATAAAATAATATGAATAAAAACAAAACCAGTTTAATTATCATAATTTCAGCTATAATTCTAATCGCTGTTTTGGTTAGTTTATACTTTTTTAAAAAAGATAAAAAATTAGAATTAGAAAGTAACTATGTCAGTGGTGACCAACAAGCTACACCACAAAGCAACATTGAACTCGCCCGTTTAAAAGCTGAGGCTGAAACACAAAAGCTTAATGACCTTATTGCGCAATCTGAGAGTCTCAAGTTTAGTAACAGTAATGCTACAACCTCAAATAACTTTTTAAGTAATGCTAATTCGTATATTAATGACCCTACCAATGGTTTGGTTGATGCGCCAACTGGCTACAAAAAAGTTATAAAAAATATTGTAAACAAAATTACTAACAGCAATTCAAATAATAATTCTGGTAATGTAACGGGGGTAATAATTACACCAATAGAACTACAACAGCAAATTGAAAATCAAACAATTATTGTTGCACAAGCTAA
>MFUC01000020.1 GCA_001785575.1 Candidatus Nomurabacteria bacterium RIFCSPHIGHO2_02_FULL_38_15 | reverse complement strand
AAGAATCTTAACCCATGTGGAAAGAAAAACAGGATATTTACTAGCTGACTTTCTACCTGTTGTATCGGCAGATATTATATTTGAAAAAACTACAAAAAGTTTCAAGAAATTACCTAAACAAAAAAGATTAAGTATTACATATGACAATGGAACTGAATTTTCAGCTCATGAAATGATTCAAAGAAAAACAAAGATGGATATATATTTTGCAAATCCATATCATTCATGGGAAAGGGGTACGAATGAGAATACCAATGGCTTACTTCGTCAGTTCTTTCCAAAGAGAAGTTCTTTTGCTACAGTGACACAGGGAGATGTTGATCGAGCTACAAAATTGCTAAATCATCGTCCAAGGAAAAGACTTGATTATTTAACGCCTTTTGAGATGTTTTATTGCAGTTCATTCTAGAACCTAGGAAGGTAATGTGTACACACATATGGCGGTTTCGGATACAATCCGAGAATGAGCATATATATGGCTAAAACAATTAAAGAGGAGAAGCTAAGGTGGATTAAACCAATAGTGGATAAAGATATGAGGCTAGGATTAATGGGATTAATGGTGTCAGGATTAATGGTGTCAGATTAATGGTGTCAGGTACCATTCTTTCTATTTCAAATACCCCTTTAAAAACTCCTCTTTAAATTCTTCAAAATTATCATCAAGGATGGATTGGCGCATTTGGGAGACGAGGTGGGTAATGAAGTAAAGGTTGTGGATGGTGGCGAGGGTGGCGCCGAGCATTTCTTTGGCGCGGAAAAGGTGGGAGAGGTAGGAGCAGGTATAATTTTTGCAACTGTAGCAACCGCAGTCTTTTTCGATAGGTTCAAAGAGGTTTACAAATTTAGCATTTAGTAAATTTATTTTGCCATTTTTTGTAAAGACTGTACCATTGCGGGCAATGCGAGTGGGGCCCACACAATCAAAAAGGTCTACACCATTTTCCACTCCCATAAACAAATCTTCGGGCTCGCCAATACCCAGCAGGTGGCGTGGTTTATCCTCCGGTAAAATTTCATTTACCCATTTTACAGCTGTTTCCATATCTTCTTTGGCAAAACTTCCACCAATGCCAAAGCCGTCAAATCCCTCGCTACGCTCGGGACCTTCGGTCCATTTCATTTCTGATAAAATTTTTGCGGATTTTTTGCGTAATTCCTCGTCTCGTCCACCTTGCACAATGCCAAACAGAGCTTGAGAGAATTGGGGTTTCCCTCTCTCCTTACTAAGGGGAGAGCTGGAGAGGGGTTCCTGAATTAAGAACCTCCCCTCGGTCCCCTCCTTGGTAAGGAGGGGAGGAAATACGAGCTTCTCATTTTCCAACTCTTTATGCTTCTCCAAACTCCTCTTCGCCCACGCATGCGTCCTATCCAATGCTTCATTTTGATATTTCAAATCTTCGGTCGGCGATGTACATTCATCAAAAGCAAAAATAATATCCGCACCCAAGTTGTGCTGAATTTCGATAGATTTTTCAGGAGTTATATAATGCAAGCTACCATCTATATGCGAGCGAAAAGACACGCCATCATTGCCTATATTTGCAAGCCTAGGCACACCATCATCGGCTGTGGATCGCTCGGGTATTTGAAATGAAGGATCAACTGCTTTTGTAATTTTTGACAATTCTTTACCATATGCGACACCCAATGAAAACACTTGAAATCCCCCACTGTCAGTCATTGTCGGCCCTGCCCAATTAGCAAATTTATGCAATCCACCAGCATCTCGGACGATTTCATCCCCCGGTTGCAAATACAAATGATATGTATTGGCGAGCATTACTTGCGCACCGGTCGCCCGCAATTGCTCGGGAGTTATCGCCTTTACCGTGGCCTTTGTACCCACAGTCACAAATGCCGGCGTTTGTATTTGCCCATGCGGTGTATATATCACCCCCGCCCGGCCTAAACTATTTTTAGTATTTAATTTTTTTTGTATTTCAAATTTGAACATCTTTATTTAAGCTTATTCAATCACAATTTGAACCCAGGCTAGCTCCTGAATATTTATGGGGCTTTTAGCTAAAACTTTTTTGTAAGAATCCCTGTCGGTTGACACCACCCCACTGACCAAAGCAATTGTACGCGAATAAATCTCTTTGCTTAAAATTGCCTGGCCAGTATGCACGACTACGTCTTTGGGTATAGTAATTTCAAAGCCACCTGAGCCAGTACCCTTCAAGCTCAAGTCTATTTGACTATCTTCAAAAACAGCCTCGGTAATATTACCAGGTGTTGAGTAAAGCTTTATTTTTGTGTTTTTATTTGTAACTTCCACAACATCACCAATTGGTATAAAGCCTTTAGCTAAAACTTGCTGGCCAATACCCACACCATCGTGGGCCCCAACATCTACAATAATAATGTCATAGGGCGAACGATTGGGCTTGGAAAGTATTTGGGCCAATAATAAATTTGCATGAGTTTTGCGACCCAAAATTTCCTTGAGTTTTTGGTTTTCATTTTGATAAATACTTTGGTTTAAAATTTCAAGCCGGGCCGTATCCAACTGGTCGCGCAAATCAATATTTTCGTTCATTAATTTATTCTTTGAAGACAAATAGCCTCTAAAAACTTTGGTAACCGATTGGCCACGCAAGCCAATGCGCCAAACTGATTCATTCATTGAATTTTCAGAATTTTGGTGTAGTCTAAAAAATATTAAAAATAAAATAAGTATTGCAACTAAAATAGAAATTAGTATGAAAAAAAGCTTCCTGGCCGATCTTGTTTTTTTGTATTTATATAGATCTATCATATTCAGGCACAATTAAAAGCTCTTTATAAAAATCAATGTCTTCAACGGCAATACCTGTACCACGAGCCACAGCGGTCAGTGGATCCTCGGCTAAATAAACTGGCACCTTGAATGTCGTACGAATTAGTTGATCAAGCCCCACGATTAATGCCCCACCACCAACCAACACAATGCCTTGCTCTAGTACGTCGGCCAGTATTTCAGGCGGGGTAGTTTCTAGGACTTCAGATATAGCATCAATGATTTTAGAAACTGAATTGGTCATAGCTTCGCGAATGTCAGCATCGGTGACAATAACTTCACGCGGTAACCCAGTTAAAATATCCCGGCCGCGAACGATCGTTTCCATATAATTACCAACAACAGCCGAACCAACGGCAATTTTTACAGCTTCGGCAGTTTTCTCACCGATAATAAGTTTGAATTCGTCACGAATAAATTGCAATACATCAGCATTTAATTTGTCCCCAGCTATACGCAAATTTTTAGACCGCACCACGCCACCCGAAGCAATAACAGCAATGTCGGTTGTGCCACCGCCAATATCAACTACGATTGTGCCAACGGCGTCCTTGATAGGTAGGCGAACTCCAAGGGCACCAGCGACTGGCTCCTCGATAAGGTAGCATTGGCGCGCGCCTGCGGCGCGCGCCGCATCATACACTGCCCGCGCCTCGACATTCGTAACGCCCGTAGGAATACCTACTACAACCTTGGGCCTGAAAAGCTTTTTATCCATGCGATTAGCTTTATTTATTAAATACGTTAGCATTTCCTCGGTTACCTCGTAATCAGATATTACCCCATCAACCAATGGCCTAATGGTTTTTAAATGTGCCGGTGTGCGCCCCAGCATTTGTTTAGCTTCGGCCCCCACGGCCACAATGCGCCCAGTTTTTTGATTTACGACTACAACCGATGGCTCGTTAATAACAATACCGTGGCCCTTTAAATAAACCAGTGTATTTGCCGTACCTAAATCGATACCAATACTATTCGCCGTAAATTTAAAAAGATTTTTAAACATAAACTAACTAATCAAAGACATTAGTTCGTTTTCGGTCACGATACGACCAGCTTCATCATTGCGAGCCTTGATCTCAAAACCTCCCGCCTCCAAGCTTCTTTTAGAAACTACTAAACGCCATGGCATACCCAACAAATCAGCATCGGCAAATTTTTCGCCAGCTGAAAGGCCAACACGATCATCAAATAAAACTTCAACATTTTTTGCAATTAAATTATTATACAAATCTTCAGCTTTATTTTTAACTTCAACATCTTCGCCCAACAAAACTAAATGCACCTTAAATGGAGCCACAGACTCTGGCCAAACAATACCCTTACCATCAGCTAAAACTTCAACGATTGTGCCCATAAGGCGAGTTATACCAATACCGTATGAACCCATAAATACAAACTCCTCAACGCCTTCAGCATTTTTATAATTTAATTCCAAAGGTTCTGAGAACTTATAACCTAGCGAAAAAATGTTGCCAACCTCAACAGCATTAACCTCTTTTAAATCAGACTTGTTTAAATCCAAATCTTTTAAAACTTCATCATTATAAACTTCTTTGTTTACAGCAATACATTTTTCTTCATTAAGATAAATTAAATCTTCGCCAGCATTGCATACAGTTTGAAATTCATGAGAGTATTTAGAAAATGTACCACCCGAGGCAAATGTAAAATAAGTCTTATCACCTAGGCCAACATGATTGAATATATTTTTATAAGCCTGGGTAATTTTTTCATAAAATTCATCGTGCTCAACCTTGTTTTTAGAAAACGAGTATAGCGCCTTCCAAAAAAATTCGCGCCCACGCATAATGCCCGACTTGGCTCGCATTTCGTTACGAAAAATGGTTCGCACGTCATAGGGGTAAACGGGCAAATCTTTGTACGAATGAATAAAGTTTTTCATCATGGCGGTCATCGGCTCTTCGTGGGTAAAAGCCAAGCCAATTTCAGTGTCATTCTTTAATTTCGTTTTGAACCAGTTCTCTACCACATCGTCACTCCATCTTGTTTTGTCCCAAACTTCTTTCGACTGCAATGTAGTTGACTGCATTTCAACACCGCCAACGGCGTTCATTTCGTTACGAATAATGTTAGAAATTTTTTGAACAACTTTTAGACCTAACGGTAAAATAGTGTAAACGCCCGACATTTCCTTGTAAATATAGCCAGCTCGAATTAAATACTCAGCATTTTTGCTGGTTTCGTCGGCTGGTGCATTTTTGCGAGTTTTAGTAAACAGGGTTGATTGCCTCATATCTATACACTGTACCCTAAAAAACCCGATTAAACAACATTTACAGGTTCTGACACTTCGGCTGGAATTTCAACCGGTTGCTCGGCTATACTATCAACTACTTCTTCAGTTTTACTTAGATGTACATATAACAAACCCGAGATAACAAAGCATAGTGGTATGGTTATTAACAACCCTAGGAAAAATGGAATCATGGAAACTATAATCAATCCAAACAAAATAAAACCCAGGGCTAAAACTTTCAACTTTAAACCGTCGGTTGCTTTGGCGCTAGCTTTTAGAGCATCTTTATAGCTCATACCCTTGTCCAAAGCAAAATATGGTGCCAAGAAATATTTTAGCGACCAAACAATACCTGGCACAATCAGTAAAATAAAACCACCTAAAACAATTAACCCATACACAAGACTTGTTATAAAATATTTACCAAAATTATTAAAGCCTTCAAAAATATCTCCAAATTTTAAATCTTGCCCCTTGGCAACCATGATTGAAAGTCTTTGTGACCAAAACTTAAATATAACTGAAACAAAAATACTAAGTAAGGCAACTATAAAATTTTCTTCACTAGACATCGAAAATCCAACAGAAACAATAATGTTAATTAAGCCATATAAAAATATAATCCAATAATACTTTTTAGTTAAACCCCAAGCCTCTTTTATAAGTGGCTTGTAAAATAAATCTGCTTTGTTCATATGTTTACAGTATAGCATAAATATGCTAAGGTAGTAATTGTGAATGTGTCCCCAAAATACAATTACAGTATATAGGGATAAATAGGCTGCGATGCTTAAAAACGTTCACCCAGAATATGGAAAAGGCCCTCGAAAGCCTAAATAATTAAAGATATAAAGTAATTTTAATATGACACGTATAGAAGAAATGTTTGAAGCAGGGGTGCACTACGGCTATTCAAAAACTCGCCGTCACCCATCAGTGGCTAAATTTATTTACACGACAAAAAACAAAAATGATATTATTGACATCGAGCAAACCGAGCGAATGTTGGGTGAGGCCGAGAGTGCGCTTTCAGGCATTGCCAACACTGGCAAAGTAGCATTAATTGTTGGAACCAAAGCCGAGGCTAAAACAACAATTCAAAATTTGGCTGAAAAATATAATTTACCATATGTAACCGAACGTTGGATTGGGGGTGTTTTAACTAACTGGCCTGAAATTAAAAAGCGTATTACTAAAATGAATGATTTGAAGGAAAAACGCGAAAAAGGCTACTTTGACATTTACACTAAAAAGGAACGTTTAATGCTGGACCGCGAAATTGCCGATATGGAAAAGAAGTTTTATGGCCTGCGTGACATGACCAAAACCCCTGACATATTAATTGTGGTTGACCCCAAGAAGGAGTCTATTGCCACTGTCGAGGCTGGTAAAGTTAATTTGCCAGTGATTGCCTTGCTGAATACCGACTGTGATTTAAAACAAATTGACTACCCTATACTGGGTAATGACTCGTCAGTTACAAGTATTGGTTATATAATGAATACTCTGTTGAAGCAATTTGATAAATAATTAAATAATTAAAAAGAACTTAAATTAGAAAAATAAATACAAAATAAATATGAGTACAATCACAACTGAAATAATAAAAGAATTACGCGACGAAACTGGTGTTTCAATTATGCAATGTAAAAAAGCCCTGGAAGATTCAGGTGGCGATGTTGAAAAAGCTAAAGTTATTTTAGCCAAACAATCACGCGCCGCAGCCGAGAAAAAGGCTGATCGCAATTTAGGCGATGGCTTGATTATAACCCGCCAAAAAGGCGACCAAGTAGCTATACTAGTTTTGCGTTGCGAAACTGATTTCGTAGCCAAAAACGATGACTTTATTAAAGTTGCTAATGACTTGACCGACATGGCATTGGAAATTGGCATTGAAAAAACCAAGGAAGCGGCCCAAGGCATGCTTGACCCATTGGTGCAAAAAATTGGCGAAAATATGGCCCTGGGTGAACTTAGCATTTTAGAAGGTAGCCCAATGGGCATTTACAACCATAATGGTAAAAACGTAGCTGTAGTTGTAATGATGGGCGGTACGGCCGATTTAGCCCGCGACATTGCCATGCACATAACCGCGATGAAACCCCGCTTTTTGTCAAAAGATGAAATTAACGAAGTTGATATGGAAAATGCTAAAGCTGTGTTTGAGGAGTCGGTGGCTGACAAGCCCGATGACATGAAGGCTAAAATTTTAGAGGGTAAGTTAAATACGTACTTCAAAGACTTTACCCTACTGGAACAAAACTTTGTTAAAAACCCCGACAAAACTATTGAGCAGTTATTGAAAGATAACGATGCTGGCATTGCATTGTACGAGCATGTAATGATCTAAAAATATTTTTATGACAACAACAATTATATTTTATATTTTGCTTGTGGGCCTAGTCGCCTTTCTACAATGGAAGGTTAACCTATTGCGCAAAGGTAAAATTGAAATTCAAACTGTACATAAAGATAGACTGCATAAAATTAAAATTATCAAGCAAGTACTTAAATATTTTGGCCATAAATTAAAAGATTGGTTAAAGGATTGGTTTATTAAAATGGCTTCGTGGCGCATACGTGCCAAGGCCAGGACTAATTATTTTATTGAAACCAAGTTACCGTGGCTGCATACGATTTTAACCAAGCGCCCCGACATTGAAGCCAAACACACGAAAAATATTTTTTGGCGCGGAGTTATAGAGTACAAGTATAAAATTCAAAAACTAAAGGCACAGATTTTAGAAGAGGAGGAACAAAAAATCAGTGACAAAGTAAACGATAAGCTTGAATAAAAAGGCTGTTTCTGATATATTTGTGTCTAAGCGCCGTTTTAGCTCAGTTGGTAGAGCAACCGCCTTGTAAGCGGTAGGTCCTCGGTTCGAGTCCGAGAAGCGGCTCAAAATAGTTATTCAACTAATTTCCTAGTTTAGTTTGAGCTTCTAGTTGAGCTTCGGCTTTTTCGCGAGCAATGCGGTATTTTTCAAGTTCGGGGAAGGTTTTAAGGATTTTTTCAGTTGATTGAAATCCGGTATACAGCCTTTCGTTCATATACACGGCTGGCAATTTTGTGTCTTCAACTTTAAATATTTTAATCAACGACTCTAGGGCTGAAAGCTTTAAATTATAGTCAAATGAATACACGCGCAGTTCGGGGTATTGGCCACGCAGTTCGGTCAAAACGGCTGATTGCCTGACACAGTCGCTGCAATTTTCCTCGGTAGTGTAAAAATAAAATATTGGCACAACTGACACTCGACACTTTGAACGAATTTTTTCCATCAGTAAATAATCTTTAATTTGCAACAAGCTGTAATATTTTTTAAGCTCTATGACTTGATCTTGGTTTTTAATATTCTCTTCACTAAAGCTGATTTTTTTCGCTAGATCATTTAGCTCACCTGAAAGTGATGTGGCTGATACGTCTTTACATGAAAACTCCTGCAATAGTTGAAACTGCGTTTCAGATGACAAAATGTCAATAGATATTTTATCTTGAATATTTTTGACATCTTCTAACTTGCGACCATTTAAAAATGAGGACAGCCAAGTGGCACTTAAAAATAAGGTTAAAGTTATAAGGAAAACGGTTATATAGCGAATTACGTCTTTTCTATTCATGTTTTTTGATTATACTCTAAATTCATTTGAAATTCTAGCGACTATCAATCTCGGCTGTCCAACTGGATTCATATTTACGCACAGCGTTCCATACGGCCTTTAATAACCAAAACGGGGCGACCAGACTGTAGACAATAAAAAATAAAAATATATCAAGGCTAAATTTAGATTTGCCATGTAAAATTTTATGCCCCATATATAACGAAAACAACACACTGGAATATACAAAGACCGAGACGAATAAAATCGTTGAGGTGTTTATAAAAAATGGATCAAAACTAAACGAGTTCACGTCAAATGAAAGACCGGTGGCCGATATTTCTAGACTTTTGTTATGCAAATACTGAACAAACCTAGAACCAACAAAAACAAATAAAAACATCACACCTAGGACTGAAACAAAACCGGAAGGCAATGTTAAAAAACCAATATTGCCATACTTCTTTTTAAAAAATAAATGTTTATAGTCTATCGCATTGCGCAGAAAACCATAGATCCAACGAGTGCGTTGCAAGTACAAACCACGAATCGTTTTAGGAGCCATCGTATACACATAAGCATCTGGGGCGTGTTCAATTTTCATGCCGGCAGTTTGCATACGCAAGGCTATTTCCTGATCCTCAGTAACATGCGCGTGTTTATAAGGCCCGAGCTTGTTAAAAACCTCTATACGAAATATTGAAAATGGACCAGGTGTTACATGGATTGCATTAACAAAACTTAGCATTTTTTTAACATAAATTTGTAATTCATAATCAATTTTTTGAGCCTTTTGGACAATATTTTTAGCTTGCCAAGTTACAATAGTTGGGGCCACCGCCATGACCTCTTGATTAAGAAAGTAAGTCATGATGCGCTTTAAAGCTTCAGGGTGCACCAATGAATCAGAGTCTAGGCATCCAACAAATCCAGTTGTGCAGTGCTCAAGTCCCAAATTCTGTGCACTGAATTTACCACCGTTAGCTTTCTTAAAAATTTTAATTTGCGGGTTACTTTCATAGGCTTGCATAAATTCAAAAGTATTATCAGTTGAACCATCGTCAACTAAAATTAAAAAAAGTTTCTCTTTAGGATAATCTAATGCTAAAAGTGAATCAACCGTTTTGGTAACACTTGAGCCTTCATTATAGGCCGGTACAGTGATAGTAACTGCTGGGTAATTATTTAATTTAATAGGTTGTCGTCTAACTATAATATCTTTACGCCGCTCTAAAAAAACAACCAAAAAGTAAATTTGGACGTACAGTGACAAAAAGCTAAGTAAATAAAAAACCCAAATAAGGATTTCACTCATAGGATGTCATTATAGCATAAAAAATACCTGTTTCAAAATCTTAGATTTTCAGCAAATCTAGAAAGAATGTGCTAAAATTAGTAGATGCAAAATAACAAAAAATTACTTGTGCCTGTTATTACAATTATTGGCGTTATCGCCCTGCTTTACTTTTTAATTAAATTACCGGCCAATACGGCCGACACAGCTTTGCAATTGCCTGGTGGTCAAAAAGTTACAACGACTGAACAAGCCCAGCAAAAACTAGATGCTGCTAAAAATCAAGCTCAAATTCCCGAGCAAAAATTATTACCAACTGATCACACGCAAGGTAATATAAATGCCCGCATTATTATTTTTGAATATTCTGATTTAGATTGTCCGTTTTGTGTGCGCTTCCACCCTACAATGAAACAGCTAGTAGCTGCGTACCCCAATGACGTATTGTGGGTTTACCGCCACTTTCCACTTGATGAATTACACCCAAAGGCTCGGATTGAATCGATTGCCAGCGAGTGTGTGGCACAATTGGGCGGCAACGAAAGCTTTTGGAAGTTCCTTGATAATACCCTAGCCTTCACCAGTTCAAGTGTTGACGACCCCATACCAACCCTCACAGGCTTTGCTAAAAACTTGGGTATTAACGAGAAAGATTTTATAAATTGCCAAATATCAAATACTGGAATTAGCGAGCTTATTCAAAACCAACAAAACTTGGCTATTAAATCAGGCGCCCAAGGCACGCCATTTAACATAATCCTTGACCGCAAAACCGGCGCTATGTACCCCGCCCCCGGCGCCCAACCCATTGAATCTATGCAGGAAATTGTAAAAACAATTTTAGCTGAGTAAAAAAATAAAAACCTTCGCTAATAGCGAAGGTTTTTATTTTATATGTTAGTCGAAATAATTTTTTAGACGTTGGATTTTTTCGTGGCCACGGAGTTTTTCGTGAACTTTGGCTTCAATTTGGCGAATACGTTCGCGTGTGACGGCGAATTCTTTACCAACTTCCTCAAGTGTATGTTGTACACCGTCTGTCAGACCATAACGCATCTCTAAAATCTTTTGCTCCTTGGGTGATAGCTCGGCCAAAACTTCGTGTAATTGGTCAGAGAGTATACGGCGAGAGGCCTCTTGATCGGGGCGCAATATTTTATCATCGGCAATAAAATCACCCAGCGTTGATTTGTCGTCATCGTCGCCAAAAGGCTTTTCAAGTGATGATGTTTCCTGAATAATTTGTTCTATAAAATGGACTTTCTCGGTGCCCTCTTCCTCGTCGTCATAGCCCATCTCGCGGGCGATTTCCTCGGGCATAGGCGTTCTATCTAATTCCTGCTCTAATCTACGTAAAACCTGCTTGTATTTAGAAATAGTTTCAACCATGTGCACAGGTATACGAATGGTGCGCGATTGGTCGGCAATAGCACGCGTAATAGACTGACGAATCCACCAGGTTGCATAGGTTGAAAATTTATAACCCTTTGTCCAATCAAATTTATCAACAGCTTTAAACAAGCCAATGTTGCCTTCTTGAATTAAGTCAAGGAGAGTCAAGTCGGCCGCACGGTTTGTGTATTTTTTAGCAATTGACACAACCAAACGCAAGTTGGCGCGGGCTAATAGATTTTTAGCGTCCAGTTCACCCTCAATAATTCGACGGGCTAGATCGCGCTCCTCAGCGGCTGTTAGTAATGGATACTGGCCAATTTCCTTCAAATAAATTTGAACTGAATCATAAACTGAATCCCTTTTTTGCTCTAAACTTTTTAGCTCAGCATCAATATCAAGTAAATTCCCGCCTTCTAAAACATCAACACCAAACGAACCAAAGCGCTCATATAAATCATCTAAAAACATTACGTCTTCCTCGATAGTTGGGAAAGTTTTTAAAATCTCATCATAAGTAATAAAACCACGCTTCTTGCCTTTTTCAATAAGCAAATTAGCCAAGGCCTGTTTGTCTAATGTGTTTTTTTGCTTTTTAGTCGGAATAGCTTTTCGAACTATAAATTTTTTAGCTGGAGTTTTTTTTGCAACTTTTTTAGAAGCTACTTTTTTTACAGATTTTTTTGCAACTTTTTTAGGAATAGTCTTTTTAACTACCTTTTTAGAAGCCACTTTTTTTACTGGCTTTCTAATTATTTTTTTAGAAACTTTTTTAGGAGCTGGCTTTTTGGCTAGCCCGCCCTTCTTTGAAGTTCTGGTAAACTTCTTAGTTACCTTTTTATTAGCTTTTTTATTTTTTAGTTTTTTACTCATAGTTATTAGTATGATGCTGTCTGTTAATTAAATCAAGTCTTTTCGTGTAATCTGAAATTATCTCTAGGTCATTTTCGTTATTTTTCAAGGCTTTAAGCTTGGTTTCAAGATTATTTTTAATAAAGCCTAAGGCCATTTCTTTGATAAACCCCACCTTGTCCTCGGACTCATCAAAGCCTTTTTGAGCGTAACTTTCAAATGTGTGGCCATCAGTTTCAATGCCAACCAATAAGTCCTCCATTTTTTCACCCAAGAACTCGGCAAAATAATTCTCAACATTTTTTTTGTACTCGGGTGAATCTAAAAATAGTTTTAACTTTGAAAGACCAATAAAGACCTGACTAACTGATGGGGGTCTAATTTTTGATATACCACCAAACTCTTTGATATAGTTTTGATTATTGTTTTTTTGCTTATCTTTTTCAAGAACAGCCCTATATAGTGTTTCTTCCGGTAAATCAAGCGCACGTGCTAGTAAATTTATAGCGTGGGCCCGATTCATCACCTTGATCATTTTAGCAATAATTGGCAAAATGTGGCTATCAGCAAAATTACGCAAATCTTTCAAATTAGTATTTTTTAATTTAGCGTAACTAATTAAATAATCTATTAGCGGCTGTGCACCACTAACCAAGTCAAGCCAGGCAACATCGCTTTCAAAAACAATGTCGGCGGGGTCCTTCTTGCCATCAGGTATGCTTACAATGTACAAATCAATATCAAGCTCAATCAACATTGGCAAAATCCGAAACATAGCATTAATACCGGCCTCATCGCGATCAAAGCACAAATAAACCTTCTCGGCCAAGCGCCGTAAAATTTTAGCATGTTCGTTGGTCAGCGCCGTGCCTGAAACAGCCACTGTCTCAAAAACTCCGGCTTGATGTGACATTAAAACGTCCATCATACCCTCGACAACCACCGCCCGACCATTTTTGCGAATAGCATCACGAGCAATATCGTAACCGTACAAAATACTGCTTTTATGGTACAGCTCGGTTTCAGGCGAATTCATGTATTTGGGAGCCTCATTGCCATTTTCGTACACGGCATATTCAGGCAAAACTCGGCCTGAAAAGCCAACGAATTTACCCTGACTATTTGTAATTGGAAACATAATCCGTCCACGAAATTTATCGTACAAGCCCTTGGTTGTCGCCACCGATAATCCAGATGAAATCAATTCATCATCAGTATAGCCCCGCTCCTTTAGCGTTGTTGTTAAATAACGCCATTCATTGCGGGCATAACCCACACTAAATGTTTTAAGTGTTTGACTATTCAAGCCTCTGGTAAGAATATATTTTTTAGCTTTTTGACTGTCGGGTAAATTATTGTCAAGATCTTTTTTATAAATCCCGACAACCTCTTCAATAATTTTATATAATCTGTCTTTTTGATCTTTAGAATTTTTTGAATCTTCTTTATTGCCCTGATACGGAATAATTTCTACACCAGCGCGAACAGCCAACATATGCAATGCATCTTTGAAGTCTAGGCCTTCAAAATCTTGCACGAATGAAAATATGTCCCCGCCTTTGCCACAACCAAAACAATGATATGTGCCCCTATCGGGCGTTACATAAAATGATGGTGTTTTTTCGTTATGAAACGGACACCTGGACACAAACGAATTACCCCGAGGCATCAATGCAATATATGAACCGACTACATCAACTATAGATAGTCTATCTTTAATTGTGTCGGTTGAATTCTTCATTTTATTTTACTTTCTTTTTAAAGCCAGTACCCGCTGGTATCAAGCGCCCAACAATTACATTTTCCTTCAAGCCTCTTAGTGGATCACGACCACCCTTTAGGGCATTATTGATCAAGACTTTATTTGTTTGTTGGAATGATGCAGCTGATAGCCAACTTTTTGTGCGAATCGCTGTTTCAGAAATACCTAAGACAACAGTTTGACCTGTCGCTTCCTTCAGTCCCAGGGCTTTGATTTTAGCATTCTCCTCGATTAATTCAGTCTTCTCGGTAATGTCGCCTGGGGTCAATGATGTTTCGCCCGAATCAGTAATACGTACACGCGAGAACATTTGACGAACAATAATTTCGCAGTGTTTGGGTGATATAGACGCACCTTGAACTTCATAAACTTTATTAATCTCGTGAATAATATATTCCTGCGCCATGTCTTTACCACCATAATAGAAAATTTCTTCAATATTGGCCGAGCCGTCAGTCAAAACCTGCCCTGCATTAATCCGATCTCCAGGTTTAACAATTGGTACACGTGGATAATTAATTTGGTATTCTTCAGTATTTGATTTACCGTCGTTTTTTGTATCAGACAGAACAGTCACAATTTTCTCGCGACCTTCACCCTTGACTTCAATAACCTCGCCAAGAGTTTTTGAAATTACGGCTGGGTGTTCGGGCGAACGGCGCTCAAAGATTTCCTCAACTCGAGGCAAACCTTGTGTAATGTCCACACCCACAACTCCACCTTGATGGAAAGTTCGCAGGGTTAATTGTGTACCTGGCTCACCAATCGCTTGACCGGCGATAATACCAACCGCTTCACCTTCTTTGACTAACGTATTACGACCTAAATCCAAACCATAACATTGTTGGCATACACCATAATTACATTCGCAAGTTAAAGGTGAACGTACAAGAGCCGTTTCAATACCAGCTTTTTCAACTGAAAGCGCATCGGATTTTGAAAGCATGGCACCTTTTTTAAACATAACTTTACTAGTTGCTGGATCAACAATATCGGCGTGAATGATACGACCAGTTAAACCTTTGGCAATTGAAATTTCAAGACCTGAAATAACTTGCCGGCGAACTGTTTTGCCATTTTTCGTTCCACAGTCTTCCTCAAAAATCGTAATGTCTTGCGATACATCAACTAGACGTCGAGTTAAGTAACCAGCTCGAGCGGTATTTAAGGCCGTGTCAGACAAACCTTTACGCGAACCGTGAGTTGTGATGAAATATTCAACCGGTGATAGACCCTCAATATATGATGGAATAACTGGAAATTCAATCGTGCGACCTTGGTTGTTTTGAATTAAACCCTTCATACCCACCATTTGAGTCATGTGTTGCAGTGATCCTCGAGCACCTGATTTGTACATGTCATTATATGAACCTAATGGATCCAAAGTCGCTGGAAGTAGTTTTTCAATTTCCTTTCGACATTGCTCCCACAATTCAGTCACTTTTTGATATTTCTCTTCAGTTGAAAGTAGGCCATCTTCGTATTGAGTAATAATTTCAGTATGTAATTTTCTATAAGCACCAACAACTTCATATTTCTTTTCCGGAACTTTAACGCTATCAATAGCCCAACTAATACCTGAAACAGTTGCATATTTGTAACCAAAGTCTTTAATATTATCTAGTACTAGTGGCCCCGCATCAAAGCCATCACGAATCACAATACTGTCAACGATAGCTGTTACCTTTTTAGAATTTATTTCCTCGTTTACGAATGGGAAAGTTTCGGGTAAGGCTTCGTTAAATAAAATGCGTCCAACAGTTGTTTCAAAAATTTGGTTTTCGTATTGAGTATATTTAGCCAAATCAGTTCCACGAACTTTGATTTTTGAATGATAATTTATTTGGCCATAGCTGTGGGCAAGTAGTGCATCAGATGGACTAGCGTAAACATTGCCTTCGCCTTTTTCACCATCAACATTTTTCGTCATCCAATAACAACCCAAAACAATATCCAGCAACTTAGCTGTACCTATTGGTTCGCCGTTGGCTGGTTTAAGTAAGTTTTTATTTGAAGCCATTAAATTACCTGCCTCTTCTTGAGCTTCTTTAGACAACGGCAAGTGCACGGCCATTTGGTCACCATCAAAGTCAGCGTTGAAACCAGTACACACCAGTGGATGAAGCTGTATGGCTTCGCCCTCAACTAAAATAGGATTAAAAGCTTGAATTGACAATCGGTGCAAAGTTGGTGCCCGGTTCAATAAAACATACTTACCTTCAATAACTTCATCAAGTATAGACCAGACGGCTTCATCACGCTCCTCGATTAGTTTATTAGCTCCGCGAATATTGAATGCTAGTTCGCGCGCCAAGATTTTTGAAATAACGAACGGCCGGAATAATTCCAAAGCCATCTCTTTTGGCAATCCGCATTGATTAAGTTTTAATTGTGGGCCCACAACAATAACTGAACGGCCTGAATAGTCAACACGCTTACCCAGTAAGTTTTGACGCAATAAACCGTGCTTTGAACGCAAGTTGTCAGACAGAGATTTAAGCGCGCGTTTTTGTGATTGACTTTGGGCTGATTGCTGGGAATTGCCGGCATTGTTATCAATCAGTGAGTCAACGGCTTCTTGCATAATACGTTTTTCATTACGCAAAATAACATCCGGTGCACCGATTTCCTTCAACTTTTTTAAACGATTATTTCGATTTATCACCCTACGGTACAAGTCATTAATATCAGACGTTGCATGACGGTTACCTTCCAGTGCCACCATTGGGCGCAAAGCTGGCGGAATAATTGGAATCATAGTCAAGAACATCCACTCAGGCCTGATGCCAGCATTTAGTAATGCCCGAATCATCGATAGGCGCTTTTGAACTTTTTCTCGATCAGCATTGCCGGCCTCGGCCAATAACAACTCAACCTTTTCCTTCAACTTATTTAAATCAATATTTTTGAAAATATTGTAAATAGCCTCGGCCCCAATTGAAGCTTCAAAACAAGCTGCGTATTTCAATGAATAATGGTGATACTGAATTTCATTTAAAACTTTACCAACTTGAATTTCGCCAACTTCTTTTTTAATAGCTGAAAGCATTGTTTTTAACTTCTCTTTTGTATCTTCGTCATTAGCGGTTTTAACCTTGGCCTTGAATTCACTTTCTAAATCAAACAGAACTTGCTCTTTGGCCACTTCGTCAACTTTAACGATTATGTAACCGGCAAAATAAACCACCTTCTCTAAATCTTTGGCAGGGATTGCAAGGAGTGTGGCCATACGTGATGGCACACCTTTTAAAAACCAAATATGTGCTACCGGACTAGCCAATTCAATGTGACCCATACGTTCGCGACGTACAATTGCGCGCGTAACTTCCACGCCACACTTTTCACAAATAATCCCAGCATAACGAATACGTTTGTATTTACCACAATAACATTCGTAATCCTTCTCGGGTCCAAAGATTTTTTCATCAAACAAACCACCACGTTCACTGCGACTTGTTCGGTAATTAATTGTTTCAGGCTTAGTCACTTCACCAAATGACCACTCTAAAATTTGCTCGGGTGAAGCCAGGGAAAGTACAATGCTATCAAAATTTGTTGTATCTATTGTTTTCATATTATTCGTTTTCTTTTTTAAGATCAATATTTAATGCCAAGCCTCGCAAATAGTTCAACATGACGGCAAACGAGGCCGGAGTATGCGGAGCCTTAATGTCCTCACCTTTGATAATGGCATCAAATGTTTCAGTTCGACCTAATATATCGTCTGATTTAATTGTTAGCATTTCGCGCAAAACGTGAGCCGCCCCATAACCTTCAAGCGCCCAAACCTCCATTTCACCAAACCTTTGTCCGCCACCTTGGGCTTTACCACCCAATGGTTGCTGGGTAATTAATGAATATGAACCAACACTACGTGTGTGCAATTTGTCTTCAACCATGTGGTGAAGTTTTAGCATATACATATAGCCAATTGAGACTGGATTTTCAAACTCATCACCCGTAAGACCATCATAAAGTTTCATGCGCCCTGTTGCTGACAAGCCTGAATCTTCAAGCTCTTGCATAATTTCAGCCTGGGTTGCACCACCAAATACTGGTACTACGGCTTGATAACCTGACATTTCAGCCGCGTGACCCAAATGCATTTCTAAAATTTGACCCAAGTTCATACGACTTGGCACACCCAAAGGTGTTAAAACAATATCTACTGGCGTACCATCAGCCATATAAGGCATGTCTTCCTCGGGCAAAACAACCGAAATAACACCCTTGTTACCGTGACGACCAGCTAATTTATCACCAACTGAAATATTACGAATTTGCGCAATTTCAATCACGACTTTTTTTATGACACCTGATTCTAATTGATGACCATTTTCACGTGAGAATATTTTAATTGAAATGATCCGGCCCTTACCACCTTTTTCAACATGCAATGATGTATCTTTTACATCTCTAGCCTTATCAGCAAAAATTGATCGCAATAATCTCTCTTCCGGAGTCAATTCAGTCTCACCTTTTGGAGTAATTTTACCGACTAGAATATCGTGTTCATGCACTTCAGCTCCGACACGAATAATGCCGTCTTCGTCTAGATTTTTTAATTTAGTTTCACCAACATTTGGAATGTCACGAGTGGTAACCTCTGGTCCTAGTTTTGTATCCCGAACAACACATTCGTATTTTTCAATATGAATCGAACTGAATTTTGACTGCTTGATTAAACGCTCTGATATAACAATCGCATCTTCATAATTTTGACCGCGCATTGTCATAAAGGCGACTAAAATGTTTTGGCCCAGAGCAATCTGACCACCTGAAGTTGATGAACCGTCAGCAATAATCTGACCTTTTTTGACCTTTTCGCCCATGTTAACATTCGGCCTGTGACCCAACATCGCATATTGGTTTGAGCGCACAAATGTCATTAATTGATAGGTGTGTTTTTTACCTTCCTTGTCTTCAATATCTATCCTTTTAGCATCAACGTATTTAACAATACCATCAACATCTGATTTGATTACACGACCTGAATACCGGGCAGCTAATTCTTCCATGCCAGTCGCAACCAATGGGGCCTCGGGCCTAACACACGGCACAGCTTGACGTTGCATATTCGAACCCATCAATGACCGGTTTGCATCATCATGATCCAAAAATGGAATCATAGAAGTAGCAATTGAAAATGGCTGATTCGTGGCTACATCAATAAACTCAACATCACTCACGGCCATCAAACTGGGAATAGTCTTCATTCGGCCCTCAATAAACTTTTCAGTAAAATTACCGTCTTTGTCATATTTATTTTGCGCATGGGCAATATTGTACTTTTCTTCTTCAAGAGCATTTAAATAAACTATTTCTTTGGTGATTTTACCATTTTTGACTTTAACATAAGGCGATTCAATAATACCAAATTCATTAATTTTAGCATAAGTTGAAAGGTGTAAAATCAAACCAATGTTTTGACCCTCGGGTGTTTCGATTGGACATACGCGACCATAGTGCGATGTGTGCACATCACGCACCTCCAATGAGGCACGCTCACGCGACAAACCGCCCGGCCCTAGGGCTGAAAGCCTTCGCAAATGCTCAATTTCAGCCAAAACATTGTCTTGGTCCATAAATTGTGAAAGTTGGTTTTGAGTGAAGAATTCTTTAATCCTGGCTTGCAAAGGGCGCTGGTTAATTATGGCCACCGGCATTGTAGAATCAGAGTCTATTGTTGACATGCGGTCTTGAATATTCCTGCGAATTTGTTGCATACCAAAACGAATTTTAGCCTGTAACATTTCACCCACAAAGCGAACTCGACGCATGCCCAAGTGATCAATATCATCTGGTCTTGCCCCGGGAGTATTATTCAGCTCAAAAACTTTTTTAACTATTTTGATAACATCATCTAGTGTTAAAACCCGTTCTTCTAAAGCTTCTTTATCCGTTTTGCCACCAAACTGTTGGTTCATTCTAAATCGTCCAACTGGTGAAATATCGTAACGTTCACGCAAAAATAGTGAGTCAATATAGTCGCGAGCATTATCAAGCGATGCTAGGTCGCCATCACGCAAGCGCTTGTAAATTTCCATATAGGCCACATCTATTGTTTTGGCTGGGTCTTTTTCAATTGTTGTTTTAATAATTTCTTCAAAATCTGTACCTTTAAAAACCTTTAGCATTTCCTCGTCAGTTTTTAAACCCATTACGCGTAGGAGTGACGTAATTGGGAATTTACGTTTTTTATCAATACGTACAATCAATGTGCCATCAGCCTCTGATTCAAGCTCTATCCATACACCCCGATTGGGTATGATTTTGGCCCCAAACATCGTTTTACCCTTCACGTCCATGTCAACGAAAAATACACCAGCACTACGGGCCAGTTGGGGCACAATCACACGCTCAACGCCATTAACAATAAAAGTTCCATAATTAGTCATCAAAGGCAAATCAGCAATGAAAACTTCCTGCTCTTTGATAGTGCCCAACATTTTATTTTGCAACTTAACACGAACTTTGACTTGTGATTCGTAAGTTAATTCATTTTCTTTGGCAAATTGCGGGTCACATTTTGGCTCACTAATAGCTAAATCAGTAAAATTCAGTTCAAACTTTTTACCTGAATAATCCTTGATTGGCGAGAACTCTTTGAATACCTCACCAATACCCTCTTTAATTAACCATTCATATGATGCGATTTGATTTTCAATCAAATCAGGGAAGTCAACCAAGGGCTTTTGATACTTTGAAAAATACTTCTTCGGTCGTTTGGCAATATCTTGCATAATTTGTTTTGGTGCAACCAATCTTTTTTGTCTAAAAAGTAAAATCCGCGCAGTAATATGTATTAGCTTGCGCGTTATTAAAAAATTTTATTTATTTTAGAGTTCAAGATTGATTGCAATTTATTTTCGAATTACCTCCTAATAATTCGATTGAAATATCCATGACACAATCGGTTCAATCAGTCCCCATAT
>MFUC01000019.1 GCA_001785575.1 Candidatus Nomurabacteria bacterium RIFCSPHIGHO2_02_FULL_38_15 | reverse complement strand
ATGGGGCTTGGATGTTTTAGATAGGTAATTCATAACAAGTGTATGTTATAATAAAAACATGTCTATTGACGCACAAGCAACTCAGGACTTTGTACCAGTCAAAGAAATTCGCGATGGTATTGTTGTTTTAAATAATGGCGAATTGCGTGCCTTGGTACTGGTCAATCCTATTAATTTGTCGCTTAAAACCAATGACGAACAAAGGGCGGTTTTTGGGCAATTTATGGGTTTTTTAAACTCCATTGATTTTTCAACGCAAATTGTTGTACAATCACGCCGACTTGATATTACGCCTTATTTATTAACTCTGGAAAAAAAGTACGAGTCCCAAGTTGAGCCTTTGCTTAAAATCCAAACTAAGCAATACATTGAGTTTATCAAAGACTTTACTGACCAAAATTCAATCATGACTAAAAACTTTATTATTGTTGTACCGTATGGTAGCGAGCAATTGGCCTTTGAAAAAAGTGGCTTTTTGGGCAAAATTTTTGGCGGTTCAAAAAGCAAGGCTAAAATAGAAGAGCGCAAAGCCTTTGAGGAATCTCGCACGCAAATAGAGCAACGCATTGGCTTGGTGCAAAATGGTTTGGCTTCGTGTGGTTTAACATCTTCGGTTTTAAATAGCGATGAAGTAACCGATGTTTTGTATAAAGTTTTTAACCCTGGTGACAGGCGTAAGGCAATTAATTTTGAGTAATATATAATAAATTTATGGCACTATTTGGCTTTTTAAATAAAAATAAAAAAGAAGACGCAACCAAGGAGGCAAACCTTGACCTAACCCCGGTAAATCCCGAGGAAATTTACGAGAAGGCTAAAATGGAACTGCGTGACATTTTGGCCCCGGCGGCAGTTGAAATTACCCCCAAGTCGTTGCACTTGGGCGACAAAATCGCGCGCACATATTTCATCGTTTCATACCCAAGCTACTTGTCAGACAATTGGTTTTCGCAAATTATTAATCTTGATAAAATTTTTGATGTTTCAATATTTATTCACCCAGTTGATACAGCCAAACTTTTGAAAACTTTTGAAAAGAAGGTGGCCGAGGTTGAAAGCCAAATTATGGCTCGTGAGGAAAGTGGCCTGGTGCGTGACCCATCACTTGATGCCGCCTATAAAAATCTTGAGAATTTGCGCGACAGTTTGATTCAGGCCGAGGAAAAGGTTTTTGATTTTGGTGTTTATATTACAATTTATGCCGACACTGATGCAGATTTGTTCAAAACTGAAAATGAAGTACGCTCAATTTTGGAAACACAAATGGTGATTATAAAACCAGCCTTGTTCCAGCAAGAAGAGGGTTTTTTATCAATCGTACCCTTAAACACTGACCGCCTGGGTATAACCCAGCAAATGAATACTGAACCAGTGGCTAGCATTTTTCCATTCGTTTCGTTTGACCTGACATCAAGTAACGGCATTATGTATGGTGTTAATCGCCACAATGCCAGCCTGGTTATTTTTGACCGCTTTTCGTTAGAAAATTACAACTCAGTTACAATTGCCACATCTGGCTCGGGTAAATCTTTTGCTAATAAACTTGAAATTATCAGGTCGTTGATGTTTGGTACTGATGTTATTGTTATTGACCCCGAACGCGAATATGAGTATTTAGCCGAGGCTGTCGGGGGTAGGTACTTTAACATTTCGCTTTCGTCTGACCACCACATTAATCCATTTGACTTGCCGGCGGTTAGGGACGATGAAAATCCAGCTGATGTTTTGCGCTCGCAAATTATTTCGTTGGTTGGATTGTTTCGTTTAATGTTGGGTGGCCTAACCCCCGAGGAGGACTCAGTTGTTGACCGTGCGTTGGCTGAGACTTACGCACTAAAAGACATTACGCCCGACACCGATTTTTCAGAATCTGAGCCACCCCTGTTGTCAGATTTTGAAATGGTTTTGGCCGGTATGGACGGCTCTGAATCAGTCCTACAAAGATTGCGCAAATTTACCCACGGCTCGTGGTCAACTTTTATAAATCAGCCCAGCAATGTTGATATTAACAAAAAGTTGGTCGTCTTTTCAATTCGTGACATGGAGGACGAATTAAAGCCTATTGCCATGTATATTGTCACGCACTTTATTTGGAACTCAATTAGGCATACATTGAAAAAAAGATTGTTCGTGGTTGATGAAGCCTGGGTTATGATGCGTTCGCCTGATACGGCCTCATTCCTGTATGGCATTGCCAAGCGTGGACGTAAATATTATTTGGGCCTTTCAGTTATTTCGCAAAACATTGATGACTTTATGAAGAACGAGTATGGTACTGCGATTGTTACCAACTGTGCCATGCAGTTATTGTTAAAACAAAGCCCCAGCTCAATTGATGTTTTGCAAAAAACTTTTCAACTGACTGACCAGGAAAAGCTGATTTTATTGGAATCAAGTGTGGGTGAGGGTATATTCTTTGCCGGCAAGCAACATGTGGCCATTAAAGTTTTGGCTTCATATACCGAGCAACAAATTATTACATCTGATCCTGCCCAAATATTGGCTATTCGCAAAGCACGTGAGGTTGTTGATGAGGAGGAAAGACGTGCCAACGAAAACTTAAATGACGCGATTGATATAAATGTAAAACAAGATGCCGTGCCCGAAATAGTCACTGAAGCAGTAAACAAGAAAGTGCCTGAAAAAACAGTTGAGTATGACAAGCAGGCCGAGCCATCAGACGATATTGCCCGCCTGGAACAAATGTTACGCGAAACCTTAAAATAAAGTATACTTAAGCTATGCAAGATGAAGATAAAAACAATATACAAAGTGACAAGCTAGAGGAGGCCTACAAGCAAACTATTTATGCAGGTGGTACTTCCAGTAGTCAAAACTCAAACCTGTTTGATGAAAAACAAAAAATAAGCAAGTTAGTGGCCGACATTGACCAAGTTTTGGATTCAAAAAAATCTGATGTTGAAAAACGTTTGGGTGATTTAAAAATTTTAAAAACCGAGATTGAGGCGGGCCTAGATGAACTTAAAAGCCTTGAGGCTAAAAAAACCACCCTCCAAAACGAGCTTGCTAAAATTGATAAAATCGAGGCCGACGAAAAGCAAATTGAAACAGAGGTGGCTAGTTTTTAAATTTTATTATGAAAAAATTTTACACACTTTTATTACTAACAATCTTTTTGCCAATTTTAGGGCATGCTCAAAGTGCGTCTGATGTTAATATAAATATCAGCCCCACCATCCCCGAGCCAGGCGAGCGAGTAGTTTTAACCCTTGAAAGTTTTAGTGTTAACTTGACTGACTCAAATATTCGCTGGTTGGCTAAAAGTCAGGTTATCAAGGAAGGTGCAGGTATTCGCTCAATCAGTTTTGTGGCCCCAAACGATGATTTGAGTATTGTTATTCAAATTTTAACCCCTGAGCATACTGAAATAGTAAAGTCCTTAACCCTTTCAGCCAGCAGTGTTGACCTGTTGTGGGAGGCGCCCGACACATATACACCACCGTTTTACCGAGGCAAGGCCCTACCTGGGCCCGAATCACTAATTAAATTTGTGGGCATTCCCAGTGCCGTTACTCAATTTGGCCAAACAGGCACAAAAAATACTGACTTTATTTGGCAACGCGACACAAACACTGTGGGCGAGGCCGGGGGCCGGGGGCGTGACTCGTACACATTGCTGTTTGATAGTTTAAAAAATTCCGAGTTAATTAATGTTTCAACAAATTATGCTGGTAAAATTGCCAGTGCTGAAACCGTCATCAAGCCTTTTGATTTAAACCTATCAATTTACCCACTGTCATCCGGTGGGGAGCCCTTTATAACTCGTGCGTTGCGTTCGGGCGACAGCGTTAACCGTGAATCTTCATTTTTTGCCGCCCCTTATGGCGCCCACCCAAAATACTTGGATAATACCAGTATAAAATTTGATTGGCTAATTGGGGGCAACAGCATCAGCCCTGGCTCAAGACCGTTCCTAATTACTCTTTCACCTAGTGGCAACAATAATCAAAATCTTGAGATTATGTATGAAGGTATAAAAAGCCTTTTTGATGGTTTTAAACGTACGTATCAAATAAAAATTTGATATACTATATATAATGAAATTGTTTAGTAAAAGTATTGGCGCGCGAACAATAGGTTTGGCTTTTAAGTTTTTATTACTTATATTTTTTATATTCCCAAACGCCTTTGCCCTTGCTCAAACCAACTCCAATGTAACTATTACTAATTACACCGATGTTTCACCGGGTGTGGTTGGTACACTAACTGTTGCCACCGAAAGTGTTTCGCCCGAGTTGGGCACAGTTACCATTACTGGCAATTTAAAATACGAATTCCCACCACAACCCCAAAGTATAACTTTTACACTAAAGAACTTTGACGGCAAGGGTAGTTTTAAGGATTTTACTATTTCAGGCACCAGTAATTCACCCGACGCCATTAATGCCACATTTAGCAATGTACCTCTTGATAAATCATCTAAAACAAGTACCTTGGCGACCAAAGATCGCTTTTTGATAACTTCAAAGGTTGACAAGGGTGTGGACTTTTTCTTCCCAGGTGATAAAACTTATTTAACATTTAATACTTTTATTGAGCCTAAAAAAGATGACCCGTCTACCAAAAAAGATACTTCAACAAAAGATCCTGGCACAACGATCGTTGTACCTGACGGCAAGGCCTACACTCAATCAATTGTCGTAACTGGCTCAAAATTAATTAGTGCCGGTACGATTAAGGCTCGGGCCAAGGCCACGGTTGATTTTGCCGCCCTGACACTATTGCCAACCAGCCACTACACACCAATCTATATTAGCCTAGCCCAACTGGATGACCAGGAAAAGGTTGTGGATTATAAAATTAGCGAATGGAAGGAAATTGAGGATCCTGATGCTCCACGTTATGACAGCATGGTTTTAGGTGCTTCAAAATACTCATTAAATGTTGAAAAGGGCAAGACTTATACTTTTAAAGTTTGGGGTGCCAGCACACCAAATTCTAAAATTAATGAGGGTGAGTATTTAGGCATGTTTATAATTAACGCTGATTATCTTTTTGGTAAAAAAGTCACCAACACGGCACCAGGTATCAGGGGTGTTGATCAAAAAACTTTAGATGATATTTGGAGCTCAATTACTGGCACATTTAACCCGGGCGAAATTGAATTTTTCAAAGTTAGCACGGGCGAGATTGTTGGCACTGGCAGCGATGACGCCTACATCTTTTTATCCAAAATCCCAGGCCTGGCCAATACTAAAAAATTAGGTGCTGACAAAGCAACTTACTATGAAGCCTTTGACCCAACTGTTGACGGGGCGTTTTCTAAATACATTTCTATATTTATAAATATGATTTATGGCTTCATCGCATTGCTGGCTGTCATAAATATTATTCGTTATGGTTTAAGTTTAATGGTAACCAGCGCCACCCCATTTGCTATCAAAGAAAATAAAAGTATGATTTGGAACTCTGGTGTCGCACTACTTATCGCATTAGGCTCATACCTATTACTTAACACCATCAACCCAAACCTAACTAGTTGGAATATTTTAACTGAAAAAATTAGTGTGCCGGGCGAAGCAGTTGATTTTAAGGCGGCACTTGAACAGGAACTAGTTGAAAACCCAACTGCTGTTACAGACTTGTCTAAATATGTTCTAGAGGGCACCTTTGAAAATCCAAAACCAAGTAATGCTGGTGTAAAAACTTGCGCTGATAAATTAAATGCTGGCGAAAAAGTCACAAAAATAGAAGTAACCGCGGTGGCACCTAATAGCCCCGATAACAAATTGGCAGTATACACAAAAGATGGTTTGTGCGCCTCGGTTCTAGCTAATATTGGCTATAAAGGTACAACCACTTGGCCAATAAGTGCACTTAAAAAAACACCCAAAGGTGCAAATGGGCCAGATAAGGGTGGTAAGTCGGTCACTGAAAAATCACGCACAAGGCTTCCTAAAAGTAATCTGGAGCCAGCTATTTGTAGTGGAGCTGGAGGAAAGAAGTTCAATTGCGGAGCAGCTTTTATAGAAACGGGCATAACAAATGAGAACGGTCAACTACGCTTTATTGGGATTCATGGACAGGGCAATAATAAAGTTGGTACAAGTGCTGGCTGTATAAAAATAAAAAATGACGACTTGGTCTTATTAGCAAAACATTTAGTTGGTGTAGATATTTATATAAAATAACATGTCAAAAACACAAAAAATTATTTTAATTATAGGGACAAGCTTGGTTGGGCTGAGCTTGGTTTTGCTGTTGGTCAATACGGTTTTAAAAAACCGCAACACAAAAGATATGGCAATCATAGACGAGACTAATTTGTTTTCACTTTTTGAAAGGCCCATTACCCCAAACCCCAAAACAATACCTGAAATTATTGCTGATGAAATAGTGAGCGATGCTGGTCAGGAGGTTGAAAATAATAATGCTGTAATTAAAAATTATGTTTTAGTTGCAGAGCGGCCCGTATTTAATTTTATACCAATTGAAAAAACTGTTGACCAAATATCTTTTAGCCAAGATAAAAAAACACCTGACACTAAAATTAAAAAGTACGGCACACGCTATGTTAAATATGACGGAGTAATTTACGAAAAATACGATGGCGATGTTGAGCAAAAAGTTTCAAACACTTTTACGGCTCGTTTGGGTGAGGTTTTTTTACATAGTAATAGTGTTGTGTATCGCTACAGCAGGGAGGACATGCAAACGATTGAAACTTATCTTGGCACTGTTTCAACCAAAGAGGGTGGTGTGGGTGATGTTGTAGGTGACTATTTGCCCAAGAATATTCGCTCATTCGCCATCAATTCCAATAACGCCAAATTTACCGGGCTTTTGGCCGACGAGTCGCGCCAATCAGCCCAAATAATTATTGGCACATTGGGTAAAAGTGACCGTAAAACTTTATTGAAGACCTCTTTTACCGACTGGCTACTTGATTGGCTAGATGATAGTAACTTGGTTTTAACCAGCCGAGCGTCAGGCAAAGTTATCGGTTCAGCCTATATTGTAAATATAAATAATTTAGCAAAAACTAAAATCATTAGTGACTATGGCCTAACAACCAAGGCCCTACCTTTTGGTGCTGGCTTGATAGTTAGCACAGTTGGCGACAATAAATACGAAACGCAAATTTACCAAAATAAAAAGCTGGGTTACTTGCCATTAAAAACTGTGGCCGATAAGTGTACGGCTAGTGCCAAAAATATTATCGTGTGCGCTGTGCCCAATTCGCCCAATGGAGTGTTGCCCGATGATTGGTATCGTGGCGAAGTTAATTATCGCGATACTTTAATTAGTTACAATACTGAAACTGGTTTACAAAAAGTTTTATTAAACGGGGACGGCTTTGACATAGATATTATTAAACCCTCAAACGATGGTAGTGTTATTTATTTTAGAAATAAACTAAACGGCTTTTTATATAAAATTAAACCCTAAGTTGATCAAAACACTACCCAGTCTATAAGCACACGAAAGAGATGCTTATGTAAATCAGTGTAGAATACTTAAAAATTTAAACAAGTTTTCTGTGTACGAAATTTAAAATCTTATTGTTTTTAATTTCTTTGCCAAAAAATAAGTATGCGTCTAGTATTGCAAGGACTAGACCTAAAAAACTTTCATTTTTATTTTCAACAAAATACTCCTTCAAATATTTGTACTCACTAAAAAAAATTAAAGTTTTTTAGGTCTAGTCCTTGCAATACTAGACGCATACTTATTTTTTGGCAAAGAAATTAAAA
>MFUC01000018.1:7645-9756 GCA_001785575.1 Candidatus Nomurabacteria bacterium RIFCSPHIGHO2_02_FULL_38_15 | reverse complement strand
AAATTATGGTCCCACGTCTTCATACGGCACGGCCACTGACGAAACTGATACTTCGCCCCGAGTCACAAGTCACTCTGTAGCAATATCAGGCATTACTAACTGCGCTACATATTACTACTCTGTAGAATCAAAAGACTCTGCTCTTAATACTACAAGTTCTGAAAACTCATTCTTTGCTGGTTTTAGTTGTGGGGGCGGAGGTGGAGCTTGGTTGTATTCGATTTCTGTACCTCCTATAATTAATCAAACTGTTCCTACTATAAATTCAGTACCTTTAACATCCTCTTGTCCTATACTACCCAACACTCCGAAACTTCTCAAATTAAACATTACTAATCCTACAGTTAAAATATTGCAACAAGTTTTAAATTGCAAAGGCTTTATCGTTTCTAGTTCTGGCGGAGGCTCGAAAGGAGAAGAAACAAATTATTTTGGAGCCAAGACTAAAGATGCAGTAAGAAGGTTCCAAAAGGCTCATAATCTAAAAATAGATGGCATTGTAGGGCCTGCTACAAGAGCTGAACTAAATAAAGTTAATTAGCCATCTTAATTAAACTGCTTTTTAAACCAAGTTCTTTGGCGTTTGGCGTATTGCCAAATTTTTGTTGGCAGTATTGTTTTTAGCTCTTCTAAATTTATTTCACCCTCTATAAACATGGCGCTATATTTGCATTCTAATCCCAAGGCCTGCATTTTTTCGCTACCAATTAATTTATAAACTTTTTGGGCTTCATCTAGCATGCCCAGACTAATTCTTTCAGCTAGTCTTTTTTCAATCTTATTTTTCAATCCAGTATTATCTAAATCAAGTCTAACCCATTCAATTTCATATTTGTTTTTGTGCAAGGTCGAACCTTGAACAGGTACCATACCAAGAGTTTCAATTATTTCAAGCGCACGAATCAGGCGTACTTTATTTTTAGAGTCTATACTTTTGGCTCTAATCGCATCTTTGTTTTTTAAAATTTCGAATAATTCAGTAGTATTTAATTTGTTTAATTTTTCGCGCAACTTTTTGTTCGGTGGCACTTCGGGCAGGCTAGTATTATTTAGTTTGTTTACTAGTGCCTGAATATAAAATCCGGTACCCCCGCAAACAATTGGTGTTTTGCCACTTTCTAAAATTCCTAAAACTATCTGGCTGGCACTATTGGCATAATCAGATGCTGAATAAAAATCTGCGTTTTTAATATTAACCAGACTAACAATAGACAGCATGTGGTGTTTTACACCCAACATTTCAGCTTTAGTAACTTTGCCTGACAGTAAGTTTAGTTCTTTGTAAACCTGCCGTGAATCGGCCGAAATAATCTTGGCTTTGTCTTTGCCTATTTCAAGCGCCAACTTCACAGCATAATCACTTTTACCGCTAGACGTCGGGCCGTAAATAACAATAATTTTCTGTTTAATTTTAGGGTTTTTTTGAACCATATTTTTGTGCCGGAGGAGGGACTCGAACCCTCACTCCTTGCGAAACACGATTTTGAGTCGTGCGCGTCTACCATTCCGCCACTCCGGCAATACTTTATTATTCTACACATTTTTTAATAAATTTCCAGTTTTTAAAAAGTAAAGTTTTTGCTATAATAGTTTTATGTCTAATTTATATTCTAATTCAATTTTTTGGATTGACCTTGATAAAATTCACCCCAACCCGTACCAACCACGGCGTGAGTTTGAAAATGACAAACTACATGATTTGTCTAACTCAATTCGCATGTACGGCATACTGCAACCTTTGACTGTTTCGCGAGTTGAAAAAATGAAGGATGATGGTGGCATGGTCACTGACTACGAATTAATTGCTGGTGAGCGTCGCTTGCGGGCCTCAAAGCTTGCAGGGCTGACCCAGGTGCCATGCGTAGTGCGCGTGGGGGATGATAATTTAATGAAGCTAGAATTAGCGATTATTGAAAACTTACAACGTGAGGATTTAAATGCCATAGAACGCGCCCGAGCTTTTCACAGATTTGTTAACGAATTTAAATACACGCATGCTCAAATTGGTGCCAAAATGGGTAAAAGTCGCGAGTACGTTTCAAACACTCTACGTATTTTGCAACTACCTGAAGAAATTTTAACGGCCGTGTCAGAGGGTAAACTTAGCGAGG
>MFUC01000018.1:0-7636 GCA_001785575.1 Candidatus Nomurabacteria bacterium RIFCSPHIGHO2_02_FULL_38_15 | reverse complement strand
GGCCGCTGATGATGTTGCAAGACCGGCCCCAAGAGCAAATGGTTTTGTTTAAAGAGGCCATGTTTAAAAAAATCAGTGTGCGCGAAGCCGAGCGCATTGCCCGCAAAATTGCTTTTGAGCGTGTGCGCAAATTGGCCCCCAGCGATGATCCTGAAATTCTTGAAATGGAGGAATTATTGCAAGAAACTTTTGGCACACGTGTGCACATTGACCGCAAGCCCAACACTAAAATTGGTAAAATAACTATAGACTTTTTCTCGCCTGATGATTTAAAACAAATTTTTGGCACAATCAGGCGCAGTGGCGACATGCCCACTAAAAGCCCCGACGAAATGCTGGCTCGCCACATAGCCAGTGTTGAGGCCCAAAATCACATAGAGCCCTTAACTGGGGTTGAAACTGCCGAAGGTGCAAATTATGATGCCGTTTCATTTGCCAGTGAAATTGAACAAAACCCTGATTTACTTGATGACCGCACGCCTGATGAAAAAGCTAATGAAAAAGATGAAGATGCTGATTTATATAATATTGATAAATTCGCAGTTTAATTAGTATCACTCCACCCCACATACAATACCCCAGACCGCTCGGGCTTTTCCTGCGAAGCCCTCTCTTGTCCTCGAAAATTTTTCCAATACACATTGGAACCAAGCAAAATTTTCTGTGGCTGTCTGAAGTATTTGTATGTAGGCTTTCGCTATCAAAAACCCCAAAATAGTTCTTTACGAAATGGCCTTGCGCAGGCTGGCGAGCCGAGCAGAGAAATTTTCCCTCAAGAAAATATTCGCGCCTTTCGTGGAGAAGCTATTTTGGGGTTTTTGTTTAATTGGCTTTCTTTTTAGCAAACCCTCTAGGCTTTTTTTCTTCGGCCAGTAACGCCAAGGCGTCGGCTAAAGTTATAGTATAAACGTCAAAGGGTGCTTTGGCTTTAATTGAACGAAACTCACCATCACAGGCCACGTATGGCCCAAAGCGACCAGTTGTGGCAATAACCTCCTTGTCGTTTTTAGGGTTAATACCCAGCGTACGGGGGATAGATAAATATTTTAGGGCCATTTCAACTGTAACATTATCAAGTGGTACAGTTTTAGGTATTGAGGCCATTCTAGGCTTATCTTGCTTTTCAGCTTTTTCGCCTTTAACTTTTCTTTTTTCTTTAGTCTTTTTTACTTTTTTACCTAGCTGGACATATGGCCCAAAACGACCGACAAGTACATAAATGGGTAATTGCGTTTGCGGGTCAATACCAATCGGTTCATCTTTTTTAATTTCCACTCCATCTATCATCAAGGCGCCGTCACACTCGGGGTAATTAGAGCACGACATAAATTTGCCACCTCGGCCTAATTTTATAATCATACTAGATCCACATTTTGGGCACTTCCATTTTTGGTCGGCATCTTCTATGGTTGTTAATTTGTCCATACCCTCCTTCTCTTTCAAATCTTTTTGGAATGGCCCATAAAAATCAGTTAAAGTTTTTGTATAGTCACGGTCACCGCTAGCTATTTCATCAAGCTCATTTTCCATTTCGGCAGTAAAGTCATCACCAATGTATTTTATAAAATGATCTTCTAAAAATTGTGAAACAACCATGCCAGTATCGGTTGGTTTTAAAGCTTTGCCGGTTGGTGGTGGATATTTTTCAACATATTCACGCGCAAGTATGGTTGAGATAATAGATGCATAAGTACTAGGTCGGCCAATACCGCGGGCTTCCAATTCCTTCACTAATCCAGCTTCTGAATATCTGTTTGGTGGTTCAGTTTGCTTTTCAATATTTCTGGCCTCTATTAATTTTAAAATCCCACCTACTGTGTATATTGGTAATTCCACTTCTTCACCCTTGGCGCCAGTATCACACAATAACCAGCCTAAATAAAGTGTCGTTGAGCCATTGGTTGAAAAGTTATTTGGCATGCTTGCTGTTTTGGCACTAATTTTAGTACGCAAAATTTTAGCATCTTTCATTTGGCTGGCCACGGTGCGACGCCAAATTAAATCATACAGGGCTTTTTGTTCAGGATTATTACCAACTAACTTCTTTTCAATATGTGTGGGCCTGATAGCTTCATGGGCCTCTTGGGCATTTTTGTTTTTAGTTTTGTATTCTTTTATTTCAGCATGCTCATTTCCAAACTCTTTTTTCACAACTTTATTTATTTGCTCAAGTGATTGCTTGCCTAAATTTGTACTGTCAGTTCGCATATAGGTTATATGGCCTGCCTCATATAATTTTTGGGCCACTTGCATAGTGCGACTAGGTGAGAAGCCTAAACGCGTGCTGGCAGTTTGTTGCAATGTTGATGTTGTAAAAGGCGCTCGCGTTGCGCGTTTGGCCTCAGTTTGTTTAACATCAGTAATTTGCCAGTTTTCAGTTTCAGCAAATGTAATTATTTGTTCAGCTATTTTTTTGTCGCGTAATTCTTCATCGTATGTAAATTTTATAGTATCTTTTGGGCTAACAAGTTTTTGTAAGTCAGCCTCAAGCACAAAATATGTTTCAGGTATAAAAGCATTGATTTCGCGCTCACGCTCGCACAATATACGCAATGCTGGCGATTGCACTCGGCCAGCCGACAAACCATAACGCACCTTCTTCCAAATTAGGCCTGACAAATCATAGCCAACCAATCTATCTAATACGCGCCGGGCCTCTTGGGCTTTGACTAAATTTGCATCAATCTCGCGCGGATTTTTCAAAGCCTCAAGTATAGCCTCCTTGGTAATTTCGTTAAAAGCCACGCGTTTAATATTTTTTGTAATTTTTTTATCCTCCTTTAAAAGCTCATTCAAGTGCCACGAAATAGCCTCGCCTTCGCGGTCAGGGTCAGTGGCTAATAATATTTCACTTGCACCTTCGGCCAAAGTTTGCAATTCGCGCACCACTTTGTCCTTGCCTTTTGATATTTCATAATAGGGTATAAAGCCGGCAGGTATGTCTATGGCTTTTTTGTTAGAACTGGGCAAGTCGCGAACGTGGCCCACACTGGCACGCACAACATATTCGCCATCCAGGTACTTTTCAATGGTTTTGGCTTTTGAAGGTGATTCAACAATTAGTAATTTCATATTAATTCAATTTGTAGCATATGTATTAATATATAGCAAATTAAAAGTGGTTTACGATATGTAAACCACTTAATTT
The DNA here is from genome assembly GCA_001785575.1 of Candidatus Nomurabacteria bacterium RIFCSPHIGHO2_02_FULL_38_15. Lineage (GTDB taxonomy): Bacteria > Patescibacteriota > Minisyncoccia > Phycocordibacterales > UBA9973 > MFUC01. Next base: position 4,488 of record MFUC01000018.1, on the reverse strand, counting down.
AAGCTTGAGAAAATATGGCCCCAATAAGTAAAATAAGCAAACCTATCCAAACCCATCCACTAAAGAACATGCCTGTTGTTTTGTCCGAAGTGTCATCATCCCAAACTAATTTACTGTTTTCTATTTCTTTTTTAGATCTCATATATTTCTACGGCGTATCATGCCGTACTCCTCTTCTATTAAACCCTTTATCTCCATAATAGTCAACAAGCTTTGGGCCTCGCTAATATTTGTACCTAATCTATAAATTAATTCATCACGCTCAATAGGTTCGCGTAACATTGTGTACACAGCCTGCTCCTCAGGGTTTAAATTGTGTGATTGTTTAGTATCTTGGTTATTTTCAAATCCAACGGGTTCAATAAAATTAAAAAATTCTAAAATATCCCTGGCGCTAGTTACAGGTGTAGCCCCTTGTTTAATTAACCTGTTTGTACCAACTGATGTGTCTGAAAATATTGACCCTGGTACAACGAAAACCTCGCGATTATAGTCCAATGCTAACCTGGCAGTTATAAGTGTGCCTGATTTTTCCTCGGCTTCAATAATTAAAACCGCCTGAGTAATACCTGCCATTATGCGGTTACGCCGTGGGAACGAAAAAATTTTAGCTTTTTGGTCGGGTAACATTTCACTCATCAAACAACCACCCTTGCTAATTATTTCACGGGCTAAATTTATATTCGTGCGTGGGTGAATAGCCTCAAAATCAATGCCCGAGCCCGGTATTGATAAAGTCTTCAAGCCATATTCCAGTGCATATTTGTGTGCCAATGTATCAATACCTAGTGCCAGGCCCGAAACAATACAAATAGGGTACCCGCTCAAGCCTTCAATAATTTTGCGCACAACCTCCTTGCCATAACTGGTATGATTGCGCGAGCCAACCACAGCCAAATATTTATACTCGTCAAAATTAGGTATTTCGCCTAAATAAAAAAGCTGCTCTGGTGGTTCGGGAATTTCCAACAAACATTGCGGGTAACCATCTTTAGTTAATTTTTCCAACCCCTCCATATTTAAACATTTTAGCATAAAGAAACGATTTTTAAATATTCTCTTTAAGATGGGCTTATTCGTACGAATAGGTAAATAAGAATATTGGTGATATACTTTATGAATGAAGGCTTATGAAAAAATACTTAAAGCTTTAGCAAATCATCGACGTCTGGAAATTTTGAAGTTTATTAAAAATAAAAAGCAAACAACGGTCGGGAATATAGCTGAGCATATTAAACTATCTTTCAAGTCTACTTCAAAACATCTAGCCGTTTTGTACAACGCAGGAATCCTGGAAAAAGAACAAAAGAATCTTTCAATGTTTTACTCTATTGATAAGTCTTTACATAAAATAGCAAAAAGCGTAATTGATTTTATCTAACAGAAATTACAAAAAATTTTGATTAGATTTGTAAACTTTCTATTTACCTATTCGTACGAATAAGCCCATACAGGTATAAAAAGGCAAAAGGTACGACGAATATCACTTTGAGATTTTGAGGGAAACATTCTATACTAAAGGCAATGAATAAAATAACTCTAAACAGATTCAAGTTTTTGTTTAACCAAATTCTAAAAGGTAATTTTAGAAATGCTTTGAGGTACAAACTTTGGTTGATTGGTTACCAAACAACATTACCAGCCTTTATTATTCGCCAAATACCAATCATTGAAAATGGTGAGGCATTGGTTGAAATTCCGCAGCATCCCAAAATAATTTGCATAGCTCCACAACCTTTTGTGCGCGAAAGTGTTGCCAAAATGCTTGTGAAGGTTGCCGATAATTTACCACAAAATTTGTATTTGAAGATTTTGTATGCCTATCGAGACCAAGAAACGCAAAAAAGATTTTGGGATGAAGTGGTACGTGATACCAGTAGTTTACAAATTGCTAAAAGCTTATCAGCTAAACCGGGTGGTATTGGCCCGCATCAAACGGGTGCTGCGGTGGACGTAACTTTAACTGACAGCTTGGGCAATGAACTGGATATGGGCACACATTATCGTGACCACTCCAACATTGCTAAAATTCCAATGTTTGCAAAAACATGTACGCCTATTCAAAAACAAAATCGCAAATTGTTGCGTCAAGCAATGACAAGGAGTGGATTTTATTTTTATCCTGGTGAATGGTGGCATTATTCGTATGGTGATCAGTCATGGGTGGCGTATACTGGCGACAGAAATGCAGTTTATGGCGAAAAAACTCTTTAAAAATAACCAGTCTTTATGGCTGGTTTTTATTTATCATTTAAAATAATATTTGTTAAAAAGTCACTTTTTCGCTATACTCTATTTATATGCTAGATATTAAGTTTATCAAGGAGAATAAGGATTTGGTCAAAGAGGCGGCTCGAAAAAAGCACATAGATTTTGACGTGGAAGAGCTTTTAAAAATTGATGATGAGCGCTTAGAAATTTTGGCTAGCGTTGAAGATCTTAGAAATCAGCAAAATCAGTTCTCTGATTTGATAACATCTATTACTGACGAAAATGAGCGCAAACAAAAAATAATTGAAATGAAGTTGATCAAGGATAAATTGCAAGATGGTGAGGAAAAACTTCGTGAAGTAATGCAAAAGTGGCAAATGCAAATGTTGTTTGTGCCTAATGTGCCAGATGTTTCAGTGCCTGATGGCGAGAGCGATGAGGACAATAAAGAAATTCGTGTTTGGGGCGAAAAACCAAATTTTGATTTTGAACCCAGGGATCATGTTGACTTGATGGTTAATTTAAAAATGGTTGATTTTGAGCGTGGCATTAAAGTTCATGGCTTTCGGGGTTATTTTTTAACAGGTGATGGAGTCAGGCTTTGTTTCGCAATTTGGAACTACGCTTTAGAATTTTTCAGTCAAAAAGGTTTTAATCCAGTAATCCCACCAATGCTGGCGAGGTCAAGTGTTTGCATGGGTACCGGCTATTTACCGCAAGGTGAAGATGATTTATATAAAACTCAAGACGGTGACTACTTGGTCGGCACATCAGAAGTACCGCTTATGGGCATGCATATGAATGAGGTAATTGAAAAATCTGATTTACCAATTAAATATCTAGGCTTCTCACCCTGTTATCGTCGCGAAGCCGGCAGTCATAGCAAGGACACAAAAGGCTTAATTCGTGTGCATGAATTTTATAAATTTGAACAACTTGTTTTGTGTGAAGCTAACCACGAAGTTTCGGTCAGTACCCACAATGAACTTAACCGTAACACCGAAGAATTTATAGAATCTTTAAATATTCCGTATCACACTGTTATAAATTGTGGTAGTGATTTGGGCTTGGGTCAAGTTAAAAAATACGATGTTGAATTATGGGTGCCAAAGGAGTTAAAATATCGCGAAATTTCATCAGCTTCATATTTCCATGATTTTCAAACTCGACGATTAAATATTCGTTATCGTGATGAGGCTGGTAAATTGCAGTATGCTCACTCATTAAACTCAACGGCTATTCCAACTCCGCGTATTTTAGTGTCATTGGTTGAAAACTTTCAACAAGCTGATGGCAGTATCAAGGTACCCGAGGTTTTGCAAAAATACCTGCCCGACGGCAAGGCGGGCCTGGGTAAGGACTTCATTCGGTAATTTTTGTTTTACTATGACGCAATTTGGAAAGTATAAAAAAAGTTTGTTAAACGAAACTAACGCCGAGCTGGTTAATGCTCGCCGAAAAAAAACCAAAAAACGTTTTTGGTTTTTTACTGTAATTCTAGTTATTATTTTAGGCTTAGCGATTTATTTAGCTTGGCACCCAAAACTTTTAATTAAAAATATTATTGTTGAAGGTAATAGGGTCTTAAGTTCAAATAAAATAGAGAATGCCGTTAACGAATATTTAGACGGACGGTTTATTTATATTTTGCCTAATCGAAATGCTTTCGTTTTTAACAATAGTGATTTAAAAAATTATTTGTTAACTAACCACCCAATTATTAAAGATGTTGAAATCAGTCAAAACGTACCTAATGATTTATTTATAAACGTGACCGAAAGGCAACCACACGCCCTGTGGTGTAACGTTGTGCCTAGCGATTGTGTATTTATTGATAAGTATGGCTATGCGTATGACATGGCGCCGTATTTTTCAAAACCCTTGTTCATTGTGTATGAACTGCCTGGGGCAGGTTTAACTAAAAAAGTTTTAGATGAAAATTCTTTTACTTTTGTTAAAAATGTTATTGATAATTTATATATTGATAATGTTTTAGTGCAAAAAATTAAGCCGACAGGTGAGGGTGTTTTTGAGTTTGATGTAATTTTAAATGACAGTATTTTAATTACAACAATAACTACTAATATTGAAATCGGGGCTAATGAAACTATTTCTAGAGTTCAAGCCTTACTTAAGTCCGATGATGTTTTAAAACATTCTCAAACGTTTTTAAAAAAGATTGATGTTAGGTACGGTAATCAGGTAGTTTATAATTTTTATTAGTATGAACTTTTGGCAAAAATTAAGTGAAGATGCGCAAAAAAAGCAAGGTAATAA
>MFUC01000017.1 GCA_001785575.1 Candidatus Nomurabacteria bacterium RIFCSPHIGHO2_02_FULL_38_15 | reverse complement strand
CAGGTGACAGCAAAAATTTTGACGAAAAAACCGTCAAGGACACCGAGGGCAAAATCATAACGCTACTTTATAATGTGCTATCATTTTATGATTTATATAGAGACAAAAACCTAGAAACTAGAAACTATAAACTAGAACCTAACAATATTTTGGATCAATGGATATTGGTACGTCTAGATCAGCTTGTTGGTGATATTACAACTAATTTAGATAATTATAAATTACTAGAGCCAGTGCGCGATATGCGTGAATTTATTAATGACCTATCAACTTGGTACTTGCGGCGTTCACGCGATAGGCTAAAAGACGGCGATGTTGAAGCCAAACAAACTTTATATTATGTACTAAAAACTTTGGCCAAAATCTTGGCGCCTTTTGCCCCATTTACTGCCGAGGATATTTGGCAAAAATTAAAATTGCCTGATGACGAAATTTCTGTGCATCTTGTAAATTGGCCAAAAGTAGAGGTTCTAGTTTCTAGTGACGAAGTTCTAGAGACTATGCAAAAAGTTAGAGCTATTTGTACCGAAGGTAATGCGCTGCGTAAAAAATTAAACATTGCCGTCAAGCAACCGCTAGCTTCATTTACAGTTAATGAAAGTATTTCAAAAGACTACCTTGACATTATCAAGGACGAATTAAATGTAAAAGAAATAATTATTGGTACTGAGTTTGCCTATGACACCAACATAACACCCGAGTTAAAGCGCGAGGGGGATTATCGAGAGCTTGTGCGAGCCCTGCAAGATTTGCGCAAAGAAATTGGCTTAACACCCAGTGACGTTATAAATTTAAAAATCTCTGAAAATGCCAAACAGCTTTTGGCAGGTTTTGAAACTGACCTAAAAAAGACTGTCCAAATAAGCCAGATAGTTTTTGCCGATGGCGAAAACGAAATTACTGTAGACGAACAGGTTTACAAAGTAAGTATTGAAAAATAACCTTCAGCTAATCTTATTAACAGTAACGTTTAATCGCGACCGCGATAAAGTGTTACAATAAAATTATGAAAGCACCGTATTGGGAAAGGGCAACGTATACTGATGAGATTATAAGTTATTTCTTATCATGCAGATCAATGCACTTACAATCCAAAGCTCTTAAAATATTAGTTGAAAAAAGAGAGAAGCGTGAACAAAGGGCATTTTTACAAAGTTTGTATAGATTAAGAAAACAGGGCTTTGTAAAGGCCACCAAAGATGATCTTGTTTTTGATTATAAAAAATACATGCAAGACAAGGGAACCTCTATATATTTTAAAAAAGAAAAAAGTTTAGAGGGTGTTATTGTGATGTTTGATATCCCTGAGGTCAAGAAAAAGACTCGTGACTGGCTACGTAACCAATTAAAACTATGGGGTTTTGTGATGATTCAACAAAGTGTTTGGTTTGGGAAGGGCAGGTTAACTAAAGATTTCAAGGTGCACCTAGATTTTTTAGGTATAAAGACCTGTGTAAAAATATTTAATGCATCACAGATAAAGGTATAATTTTTTTGGTAAGACTAAACGAGCTGTCGCGACCGCGATAAATCGTTACTATATCTTTATAAAATGATCCACTCGTTATACTATGTTATAATTAATTTATGAAAAGAGTTTTTGTGATACATCGGTGGAGTGGGGGCCCAGAGGATGATTGGAGACCATGGTTGAAGGGGGAGCTTGAGGCAAAAGGTTATGAAGTTGTTGTACCTGAAATGCCCGAAACTGAGCACCCGCAAATTGGTAAGTGGGTGGCAAAAATTGCCGAAGTTGTTGGTATGCCTGATGAGAATACTTATTTTGTGGGCCACAGCATTGGTTGCCAAACTATTATGCGCTATTTGCAAACGTTACCTGAAGCGACGAAAATTGCTGGGGCAATTTTCGTCGCCGGCTGGTTTAATCTAACTGGTTTAGAAGAAGAAGGTCAGGAAATTGTAGATATCGCTCAGCCATGGCTGAAAACGTCAATTGATTTTGAAAGGATCAAGCAAATTTGCCCTGATATAAAAGTTTTACTTTCAAGCAATGAGCCATTCGGTTGTATAGATGAAAATAAAAATATTTTTGAAAAAGAATTAAATGCCCAAGTTATAATTTTACCAAACAAAGGCCATTTTACTGAAGATGATGGGGTATTGAAATTACCTGAAGTTTTAGAATTTTTTAAGTAAAAATAAAAAAAGCCCGCTATTTTCATAGCGGGCGCAGGCAAGATATTTTATGCCTGTTTGCGTACTCTTACTTTTGGAAGCGTTGCCTTTAACTGAAGTAGTTTTGTAATCGCTTCAGGTCTAACGCTTGAAGAAAGATTTATTTGCATCAAGCCTTTAACCTTATTTGGCGTCTTCTTTTCTGTCGGAGCTATCACTGCTACTGTTGTATACGAAGCTTTACCCTCGACATACTTCAACTCAATTTTTGGAATCTCCGTTTTAAAAATCTTCTCAGGTTGCTTTTCAGGTGCAGTTTTTTTGAAAATACTGTCCATTGGTAACCCGTTCTGCACGGCATGCCTTATCATTTTTGCGGTCCTTCTCGCAGGATCAATTAATCGCCAAGGCAATGTTTTTGGCTCCGGTTTTGGTTGCCAGTCGTTGATGCAGTGTGTCCAAATTTTTTCGGCCGCCTGCTTGAGAGCATGGCCGTTTTGATCCATCCAAAATATGGTGGTTATAATCTTGTTGGGGCCATCAGTTTGTGGTTCCCTCAGTAATTCTCTTACGAGAAAGTTTGGTTTGCCACCATCTGCGGCTACCGTTTCAATGCATGTGTAAGTGGCTTTTTCAACCACTTTTGTATTGTTTGTTTTCATGTACTAAAGGTTTATTATCCTGCTTGTATTATAGCACCATAGGTGGAAAAAGTCAAGAGGTTGGGGAGGCTTTAAAATAAGCTATAATAGGCTTATGGCGCATCATATTTACCATACCCAGGGTTTTATTGTGGCTGTTAAACCCAAGGGCGAAACGAATTTGTTTTTAAAGATTTTTACACGCGATTTTGGGATGATTTTGGCGACTGCTCAAGGAGCTAGGAAATTAGCATCTAAAACTCGCTTTGCTTTGGGTTTATATAGGGTACCTGAAATTGACTTGATTAAAACTAGGGACAGCTTTCGTGTCGGGGCAGTACGGCCAGAGGCGCATTTATTAAGTAGGGCCGAAACTTTGGCCCGGGCCAAAGTTTCGGCCCTCTTGGCGCGCTTTGTAGTTTCAGATGAACCGCACCCAAAACTTTTTGAAGACATTTTAAAAATTTTTAAAAACGAAAATAAAAATTTGGATATTGTGGCCATGATTGTTATTTTGCATAATTTGGGCTATTGGCACAGCACACCCGCGGATTTAGAATTTATTGAAACTGGCATTTTAATTGGTAATCAAAAAAGGCAAATCATTACACGGATTGATGAAGTTATTTCGCACATACATTTATAATTTTTGCTATAATAAAGCTAATGCCAATGGATGATATGAGGCCTGAAAATGGCCCAAATAAAGAGGGTGGAGTTTTTGACCGAATCGAGGCCTTAAAGCAACGCTTAATTGCCACGAAAGATATTAAAAAAATTCGCCCCGACAAAATTCATAAATTAACCCAACAAGCCTGGAACGTACCACGAGAGTGGGCCGAATCAGGTAATAACGTAATGAAAAGAAGTTTAAGACACCCCACATTTTTTAAGAAGTTTTTTATTTTTTCTTTTCTGGGCCTAGTTGCTTCAGTCGTTTTTGCTTACTTTTATTTGTCGGGTGGTAATAATTTGGTTACGAATAAGAAAATTGATCTTGAAGTTTTGGGTAATGCTTTTGTTTCAGGGGGGGAGAAAGCTAATTTTGATATTATTATTGTTAATAAAAATTCAGTTGATTTGGAGCTAGCTAGTTTGTTGATTAAATATGATAAAGGCGTAGGAGTCAAAATTCCAGCTAGTGAACGCATTCAAATTGGCACAATCACACCTGGCGAAACCAAGCGCTTGCCATACACATTGCCAATTATTGGCCAAGAGGGCGATATTAAAAATATTGTTTTTGACCTAGAGTATCGCATACCAGGTTCAAATGCTTTGTTTGTTAAAACGACTATAAATCAAATCACCTTGCGGTCAAGCATTTTGGGTATTGGTATTGATGCTTCAAATATTTCATCGCCCAACCAGTCTTTTTCAATGAAGGTCTCACTTTCACCAAATGGCAGTGAAACTTTGGGCAACATTGCACTTAAGATTGAATATCCAACAGGCTTTACGTTCAAAAGTTCTACACCAACAACATTTTCAGGCAACAATATTTGGTATTTAGGTGACTTAACCTCGGCCACACCGCAAAGTATCAGTATTGTTGGTGATATTACTGGTTTTAATGACGAGGAGCGTGTTTTTAGATTATATGCTGGTGAATTTGATAAAACCAATAACAATGTCAGCCCGGTGTATGTCAGCAAGATTCATAGTGTTATTTTAAATAAGCCATTTTTGTCGGCCAAAATTAACGAGGATTCACAAGTTGTGCCAATTCAAAATGGCCAAGTCGTACCGGTCAGTATTGTTTGGCAAAACAACACCGAGCAACCTATTCGCGATATTGAAGTTGTAGCTAGTTTAAGTGGCCCAGCTTATGATAATACAACCACTATACCTCGAGATGGAGGGGAGTTTTATGCTGACCGCAATGTGATTGTATGGGATAGTCGTACAAATGACAAAATGGCACTGGCTAATTCGGGCGAATCAGGCTCTGTTGGATTTACATTTACACCAAAACCAACCAACTTGATTAGTGGGCCCAACAAGGAGCTTTCAGTCACTGTTTCAATCAAGGGTACGCCTATTGATTCAGTCAGTGAGGTAAAAGAAGTTAACTCGATTGATTCACGTATATATAAATTGGGTACCAGTGTGGCACTTGACCAAGCGATTAGTTATACGTCGGGACCTTTTAAAAATTCGGGCACACTTCAACCTAAAATTGGCATAAACTCAACATATTCGGTTTTGTGGGTTTTATCAAACACTGAATCATTAGTTACAGGTTCGCAAGTGCGTGCAACGCTTAATAAAAATTTTGAGTGGGCAAACGAAGTAATGCCAGCAGGCGAAGATGTAAAATATAATCCGGCTTCACGCGAAATAATTTGGACAGTTGGTGACTTGGTCAAGAATCCCGCCCCAAATATTCGCAGGCAAGTTTACTTCAAGGTCAGCCTAAATGCTAAACAAGCTCAATTTGGCGAGGTGCCAACCATACTTGACCGTACCGTATTTTCAGGGACTGACGCAATTAATGGCAGTCAAATTAGTCAAAACAAAAATGCTTTAAAAATGAATAACGTTGAGGGTGTTGAAATACGTGTTGGTAAATAGAGTCAAGCTTTTAAAAAAGTCATTTTTAAGCTATATTTAAACTATGGATGAAAAATCTGATTTGATGGAGAAAATTATATCGTTATGTAAAAGGCGAGGTTTTATTTACCCTGGCTCTGAAATTTACGGTGGTTTAGCTGGTACGTATGACTATGGGCCATTGGGCGTAGCTTTGAAAAATAATATAAAAAATAGTTGGTGGAAGAAGTTTGTAGATAATCGTGAGGACATGTACGGCATTGACGCAGCAATTTTGATGAATGCTAAAGTTTGGCAAACTACCGGGCACGTTGATAATTTCTCTGACCCCATGGTTGATTGCAAGGAATGTAAAAAAAGGTTTAGGCCTGACCAGCTTGATAATAAAAAATCTTGCCCAGAATGTGGTGGAGCTTTTGGAATACAAAGAAATTTTAATATGATGTTTGCAACACAAATTGGTGCAGTTGAGGATTCGTCGGCCACTGTGTATTTGCGACCTGAAACAGCCCAGGGTATGTTTGTTAATTTTAAAAATGTGGTTGATAGTTTGCACCCAAAATTACCTTTTGGTTTGGCTCAAATTGGTAAAGCTTTTCGTAATGAAATTACACCCAGGGATTTTATTTTTCGTATGCGTGAGTTTGAACAAATGGAAATAGAGTATTTTGTAAATCAAAATGATTGGCAAAAATATTTTGACTACTGGAAAGATGAAATTTTAGAATGGATGGATAGTTTGGGTATTGATATGAACAGTGTACACGAGTTGGAAGTTGAAGAGGCTGATCGTGCACACTATTCATCCCGAACAGTAGATTTTGAATTTGATTTTCCTTTTGGACGAAAGGAGCTCTATGGCTTGGCGTACCGTACAGATTTTGATCTGCAAAGCCATACCGGGGCCAGTTTAAATGACTTGTCGTACCTTGATGAAACTACCGGCGAGCGCTTCGTGCCGCATGTCATAGAGCCATCATTTGGGCTTGAGCGTAGCGTTTTGGCCTTGCTTGCAAGTGCTTACAAAGAAGATGGTGTGGATGGCGAGATACGTCAATATCTGGCTTTTAAACCAGCTATAGCACCGGTTATTTGTGCTGTGTCGCCATTACTAAAAAATAAACCTGAATTGCAGTCTAGGGCTCGTGAAGTCTATGGTATGTTAAAACAGGAATTTGGGCGGGTCATGTATGACGATAATGGCAATATTGGCAAACGTTATCGCCGGCAAGATGAAATTGGCACGCCGTTTTGCATAGTGGTTGATTTTGACAGTCTGGAAAACCAAACTGTTACTGTGCGTGATCGTGATACGCAAAAACAAGAACTGATTAAAATTGATGAATTGGTAAATTATTTAAAATCAAAATTAGTTTAATTTAAAAAATCATGCAAATTAAAAAAACAACACTCAAAAATGGCTTGCGGATTTTGACACACACAATTCCAGACACTAAAAATGTTACAATTACTGTTTTTGTTAAAACTGGTTCTGATTACGAACGCGACAATGAAATGGGCTTATCGCATTTCTTAGAGCATATGTGTTTTAAGGGTACGACAAAGCGCAAAACATCCTTTGATATTTCCAAAGAGTTTGATGTTTTAGGCGCTAAAAATAATGCCTTTACCTCAAATGATATGACAGCTTATTGGGTCAAGGGTCAAGTTGTGCACATAGAAAAATTGTTTGATTTAGTATCAGATGTTTACTTGAGCCCAACTTTTCCACAAAGTGAGATTGAAAAAGAAAAGGGCGTAGTGTTAGAGGAAATAAATATGTATAACGATCGGCCACAAAGGGTTGTGTATGAAAAATTTTTGCATTTGATGTATGGCGACCAGCCAATCGGTCGTACAACAATTGGTACTCCTGGGTCGGTCAAAACCTTGAATCAAACTGATTTATTACGGTATCATAAATTACAATACGTACCACAGCGTACAGTTATTTCAGTTTCGGGCGGGGTGCAGCACAAACAAGTTTTAAGTTTAATTAAAAAATACTTTAATATAAGTGGTTTAAATGCTGGCCGCGAAAAATCAAAAATTAAAAAATATATACCTAAAAGTAGGGTCTTGCATACGTATAAAAAAACTGATCAAACACACCTAATACTAGGTTTACCCGGAGTTTCTATTTTTGATAAAAATGCTCACATTTATGATTTATTGGCTAGGATTTTAAGTGGCGGTATGAGCTCAAGGCTCTTTATTCTTTTACGCGAACAACTTGGTGTGGCATATTATGTCGGAGCTTACTCTGAAAATAGCTTGGCTCATGGTTTGTTTTTAATTAATGCCGGTGTTACAACCAGTAAAACGGCTTTGGTTATTTCTAAAATTCAGGAGGTTATCCAAGACATTGCAGTAAATGGTATTGGTCTTGAGGAACTTAACAGGGCGAAAAATTCGTTGATTGGCAGTATGTATTTAGGACTTGAAACTAGTGATGCTTACTCGGTTTATTTTGGTGAGAATGAATTATTAAAAAACCAAATTGAAATGCCCAGTGAATATGAACGTAAAATTCGATCAATCAAAGCCACTGATATTCAAAAGGTGGCAAAATTACTGTGCAAAAAAGGTTTGGCTAGATTGGCCACAATTGGACCTCAAAAAAATGGTCATGAATTTGCCAAACAGCTTTTATAAGCGTAAAATTACAATATGAGTGAATTTAAAAATATATCAATATCAACAGGCACAATTGTGCGCACAGCCCTTATTGGTATTGGACTTTACGGATTATTTTATTTAAAAAGTGTAATTTTACCAGTCTTGGTAGCTATCGTCATTGCTTCGTTTGTGGAAGTTATTGCTATAGACTTAAAAGAAAAATACAAGATACCACGTAGGCTGTCAGTCGTTCTAATATTTTTTATTGGTTTGATTTTGCTGGGTTTGCTGGCTTATTTTATTGTCCCAATTATCGTAAATGAATTTAGTCAGCTGGCTGGCCAGTTAACTAAGATTTTACCCCAAGCTGAATTTCTTAAACCGTTTACTGACAAAACATTAGCTACGGGTGCGCAAAAAGTTTTTGATTCAGTGACTGATGGGGGAACCATTAATCAAGTTATGTTAGGCGCTAAGCAAATTGCTAGCAGTGTTTCAGCGGGAGTTTTTGGCTCATTAGCTGGTATATTTGGTGGCTTAATAAACTTTATTTTGATTTTAGTCATGTCATTTTATTTGTCGATGCAAGACCGGGGAGTTGAGACATTTTTACGAATTGTAACACCTTCAAAAAATGAAGAAATGGTTGTTGCTCTATGGGAGCGTGTTGAGCGTAAAATTGCCAAATGGTTAAAGGGTCAAATTATGCTTGGCTTAATAATCTTTTTACTTTCATACACCGTGTTGTTAATTGCCGG
>MFUC01000016.1 GCA_001785575.1 Candidatus Nomurabacteria bacterium RIFCSPHIGHO2_02_FULL_38_15 | reverse complement strand
TAATGCCGATGTGGCAATAGCTATATTTTCTTTTTTATTTGTGTTCATAATAAAAATTTAGATTACTTTTAATAACTTTATTATACCATGTTTGTAATTACTACAAACCCAAATGGTTTTGTTTAAAGGAGATTTAACAGATACTATAAGGTAAATTTATGGTAAAATAGACGGATGAAAAAGATAATACCTTTTGTGATTGTTGTTGCGGTTGTGTTGATTGGTCTGTATTTTATTAAGTCTAAACAGGTTGATACCAATGTGCCAGTTGTTGTGGATGAGCAGGTAGTTGTTGAAAAATATATTCGCGACAATATTAAAACTTTGGCACCAGAAGATCCAGTGCTGGGTGGTTCTTGGTATGTTGTAGATGTCAGTGTTGATTCGACAGCGAAAAAGGGTGAAGTCTTGTATGAGGATGGTCATATTCAGGGTAGGGCAAACTTTGAGTATAAACTTGAAATGAATAAAGTTACAATAAGTAATATTGTAAAAAAATAAAATTCGCATAAGGATATTTATTAAAAATTAGGAGTTATTGGGTTATTAGTGTACACTCACAATTCACACGAGTCGTTTTATAAATACTAATTTAAATACAATATATGCAAGACGAAGATGTAAAAAAGGTAGATGGTACAGAAGGCGAGGAAGTAGTAGTTGCAACTGATGAAGTTGTAAATGCTGATGCAGAAGTTTCAACTGAAGAAGAGGTTGTTGCTCAAGAGCCTGCTGATGAAAACGCCGAGGTTGCAGAAGTTGCAACTGACGAAATAGTAGCGTAATAAAAATACCCTGGTAACAGGGTATTTTATATGCCAGCCGATACCAAAAAAAGTTCATGCTATAATAAATTTATGAAAAAAGGCTATAAGCAAAATATAGAGCAGTTAACAATTGAAAATGAAAACTTTCGCAAGGTTGTATATACAGCACAAAATTGCCAGCTGGTTTTAATGTCGTTATTACCGGGTGAGGAAATAGGTATGGAGGTGCATGATGACGGTGACCAGTTTTTTAGATTTGAAAAAGGTGATGGTAAGGTAGTTATCAATGAGGTTGAATATACAGTAGGCGATGGTGATGCTGTTGTCGTGCCCGCTGGTGCACAACACAACGTTGTTAATACATCATCAACTGAAAGTTTGAAACTGTATACTATATATACACCACCACACCATAAGGATGGCGTAGTACGCAAAACCCGCGCAGAAGCCGAGGCTGATGGACCTGAATTTGACGGAGTAACAACTGAGTAAAAAATAAATAAAAGTGCTATAATTTAATTAGAAATATTTAGGAGTTATGAAAGCACTTTTAATGACACTTGTTTTTATTTTAATCAATTTAAACTACACATTTCAGCCGGACAATATTCATAACGGATTTTTTGTTCAAGCTGAGGGGGCCGATTTGGGGGCATTAAACCCAGACACACTAACAAAGGCAGATGCTTTTTTGTTCGGTATCGACATTTCACACTACCAAAGACAAATTAATTGGAGTGATTTATCTACCGAAAAGCACATTACTTTTGTAGTCGTTCGGGCCACGATGGGTGGCAGTAGGAAAGACAAATTTTTTCGCGCAAATTTCGACAGCGCAAAAAAATATTTTATCGTTGGGGCCTATCACTACTACGACCCAAACGAACATTCAAGCTTGCAGGCCAAAAACTTTATTAGTACTGTAAAGTTAGATTCTGGAAATCTACGGCCAGTGCTAGACATTGAACGCCTTAGCACGAATCAGTCTATTAGTAGTCTAAGAGTCAGTTTAAAAAATTGGCTGAAGTTGGTTGAAAAACATTACGGTGTAAAGCCGATAATTTACACCGGGCTGGGTTACTATTGCAGGCACCTTGATGGGCACTTCAATGGTTACCCGCTATGGGTTGCCACGCATAATCCAAAAATGCGTGGCGATACAACATTAGTTGCCGACATTCACCAGTTTTCTGTAAAGGAAAGGGTCTGTGGCATAAATAGTTGTGTAGACGGTAACGAGTTGCACTCTAGAAATCTAGAGCGCGTACTAATACGCTAAAATTATCCCGCTAGAAATATACACTTCTGGCGGGATTTAATTTTTAAAAACTAAAACCGTTTGGGTGAGAAAACTTTTTCAATAGGCTTGTTGAAGTATTTAGCAATCGTAAAAGCCAAATCAAGGTTAGGGTTATAAATGCCCGTTTCAATTTTAGAAAGAGTTTGGCGACTGGTGCCAATTTTTTTGCACAAAGCCTCCTGGGTAATGCGGGCTTTGGTGCGTAGGTTATATACGTTATTGTATATCTTTGTCATGCACTTATTGTAGCATTTTTAAAGCTTAAAAAACATGCTATAATGGTCATATTATGATGAATAAAAACCAAATAATAACTTTGGTAGCGGTTGTTGTTTTACTTGTACTGGCTTTTTGGGCAATGTCGGCCAGTAAGGAAAAGGTTCCAAACAACGATGTTACTGAAAACATTAATAGCGTGGAAAACGAAAATGAACAAAATAAAGTAGTGGGTGATGATAAATTAATAGAAACCGACTTAGCCAAAAATGGCAAAACAAAAAATATGACCGACATTAAAGAATTTTCATTTGACGTATTAACAAAGGGTGCTGGCACTGTGGCTAAAACAAACGATAATGTTACAGTTGATTACAAGGGCACATTTTTAGACGGTAAGATTTTTGACCAAGGCACGTTTCCATTTACATTGGGTGTGGGCCAGGTTGTGGCCGGCTTTGACAAGGGTGTCTTGGGTATGCAAATAGGTGAGACGCGCAAAATTTATATTCCGTCTGATATGGGCTATGGTGAGCGTGGGGCCGGGGCAAGCATCCCGCCAAATACTGACTTGATTTTTGAAGTTACTTTAAGATCTATTCAGTAAAAATTAAATATATCGCTCCAGCACACATACACATATCTCAGCCCGCTTCGGTTTTTCCTGCGAAAACCTTACTTATCCTCAAAAATTTTTCCAACAGGGTTGGAACCAAGCAAAATTTTCTGCGGCAGACTGAAATATGTACATGTGTGCTTGCGCTTTACTACTGTTTCTTTTGCGACCCCCTCTCCTTACCAAGGAGAGGGGGATTAAGGGGGTGAGGTAGTACTAATTTCAAATGTGCTATAATGTACCCATATGATAATAGACGATTTACAAAAGGAAAGGTTAATGAAAAACGGTAAAATCTTTGCCGTAATTATTGGTATTTATTTTATTACTTTAATTATTACTCAAGTTAAGGGCTGGCAAATTATGCGTTCTGACAATACGCCCGTGCCAACTATTAGTGTAAATGGTGTGGGCGAAGTTTACGCCGTGCCGGATGTGGCCCAATTGCGGGTCAGTGTCGTGGGTGATGCCAAAGACCGCGCCGGCTCGGTGGCTAAACAAGCCGAAGTTAAACAAAAGTTTTTAACAGTTATGGGCGATTTTAAAATCTCTGACAAAGATTATAAAACTGAATATATCAGCACGAACCCTAAATACGAATGGCAACGTCAAACTATTTATTGTGTAACTGTGCCTTGCCCGCAACCTGATGGTAAAAACGTTTTGACCGGGTTTACAACTGACGAATCCTTAATTGTTAAAGTTCGCAATATTGATGATGCGGGTAAAATTTATGAGGCACTAGTTACAGCCGGCGCACAAAATGTTTCAGGCCCCGATATGATGATTGATGATGAGGAAAAATTCGTGGCCGAAGCTCGCGAGAAGGCCATACTTGATGCTAAAATTAAAGCTAAAAAATTAGCCCGTGATTTAGGTGTACGTATAGTGCGCATTTCAAGCTTTAATGAAAATGGTGGTGGATATCCCATGCCAATGTATGCCAGTGATACGGCCATGTTAAAATCAACTAATGCCGTGCCCGAAACTGTAATTTCAAAAGGCGAAAATCTAATTACCTCAAACGTAACAATAACCTACGAAATCCGTTAAAATCTATAAAAAGACGCCCCACTAAATCCAGTGGGGCGTCTTGACTTTGTATGCCTTTTAGTGTATACTCCAGGCAGACAATTTAAAACTGAATAAAAATGGGAAAAACACAAGAATTGACAGCTCCTGAAATACAAATTAGGAGACTGTACATGCAAGATTTGCTTTCAAAAGCAGGATTCTTGCCAGATGACTTTATTATAGAGCCAATGAAGCAAGGGATCAAAAATCCGATTGCTATTGGAATTTATGTACCAGCTACAAACGTTGCCAGAGTTGGGACACTTAAGGAGGTAAAACTCTTTTTAGATAATGAAGGTATCAGTAATGAACCTGGTCAACAAAACAGTTTCCATCTGTATGTAAAGTATGCAGATGTAAACGTACCAGAATCATTTAAAGAAGAGCAAAAAAATCAGGCGAACATTGTTCGTGCTGAAAACGGAAATGGCAACGGAACTAAACATGAAGAGGTGAATATTTTCGCCCCTTTGGAGAAAATTCTATACTTGCACGAAGTCTTAGCTTTTGAAGAAAGTCGAGATGAGCAGTTTGCTATCTTTATTCTGCCCGACAAGGTTGAAGCAGGGTACATGAAAACGATTATGAATTTCTTTTTGTATAATTGTGACAGTCTTCAGATCGGCGATTTTATTGAAGTTACTGTCTACAACAATACTAATGTTGAATTGACAAACATATCTTTACTCAAAGAGCCAAGCGTCACTGATCACTCAAGGTTTACTAATGACCTTCTTGATTCAATCCTCATTACAAAATGGGAGATTCGCAAATCGAAGATGCAGGTAATTCCTTCTAGTGAATTTTTGGCTAATGATGCTACAAAGTCTACCAGATTTACTACGCCGCCGTCTAAAACAAATGAGGTACTTGTTACTAATTTTGTTGTGGAAATGGATGTGAAGTATGGGGTAGATATTCAACAGGACGAGAAAGACAAGAACACTTTTTTTGTTCTATCACCTAAAGATCTGGGCCATGCAGGTTCGGCAGAAGCCAAAATTACTCGAAGACAAAAGGATGTTAAAAGCAGCACACACGCGGTCACCAAGTTGTTGATCGAAAGTGGTTTTGTTTGCCAAAATTCAAAGATCACACAAGGAGTCCTTTGCTTTCAACTTCACTATTTTCCAGGTACAAAAAAACCAGAGAGTATCGGACTGGTTTATGGAACCGAAGAAGAAAAGAAAGAAGAAGCTAAAAGCATTCTTACTCTACTTCTGGAAAATGGCTACAATGTATTTTTAACTAAAAATGGTACGGGGGTTAAGTTTAACTCAAACAATTTGCCGAAAATTAACGTTGTAGCGAAGTCGTTAGGCATACACCAATATAGCCACACTGCCAAAACTAAATACATTTGCTACTCCGGATCGAAAACCACTAAAGGTTGGAAGCCTATTGCAATAGTGGGCACTGGTTCCCGTGAAGATAAGTTGGCTACTAAGAATCGGTTCATCGACGGGCTTGAAAAGGCTGGTTACGAAATCAGGGGGGTTAAAAAAGATACTCTCTTGTTTTACGTAAAAGTCGAAGCAGAAGTTGTTGCTAAACCGGAAACACCGATTGCTGAGAAACTCGAGCCGATTATTAAACCAAAAAAGAAATTCCTTAAGGGTGCCCAAAGTTTTGCAAACTCTCTGGACAAAATCATCGAGGAAGAAGCAGACAAGCTTTCGGCGACAAGCAAGTTTGCTAACGCTATGACTGAAGTCTTTCTTGCAGAGCTGGAGTCAAATCTGGAGTTGCAACAAAAGGTGATGACTAAACTCAAGGACAAAATAGCTCCTGGTTTGGACAAAAAACTGCTTGCAAATTTGCTGGCAGGACTTGTTGTAGAGTTAGGGTCCAAAACCTTTGAGATTCCTGGTACTGGGATCAAGTGCATTAACATTACCGATGTTACTGCATTGATAGATCAGACGATCTCAGGGCTTGATGAGTAGTTCTAAGTTCTTTATTCACCCCGACTTTTTAAGTTGGGGCTTTTTATTTCTGAACTTTTCGCGATTCCCCCTCTCCTTGTCAGGAGAGGGGGTTAGGGGGTGAGGTAGTTTGCTATTTTTTAATTTGTTTGGTATGATACATAAATAGATGCCCCAGCGGGCATTTTAAAATGATTATAAGTCAACAATCAAATCTATGTCATATTTAAAAGAAACATTAGCCGAATTAAAAAATGTTAAGTGGCCTAATCGCAAACACATAATTAACTACACAATAATTACTATTTTGTTATCATTTTTCGTGGCTTATTTGCTAGGTGCAATGGACTTTGGTTTTAGTCAGGCCATGGGTAAAATTTTAGGTAGCTTTTAATATTAATTTAGCAAAATCATATGGCTAAACAAGAATCAACTGGTGAGCGCAAATGGTATGCAATTCATACCTATTCGGGTTACGAAAATGCCGTGCAAAGAAATTTGCGTCAACGTATTGAGTCACTCAACATGCAAGACAAAATTTTTAACGTGCTGGTACCAACTGAAAAGAAGATCAAAGTCAAAGCCGGCAAAAGGGTAGAGGTAGAGGAAAAAATCTATCCCGGCTATGTTTTGGTTGAAATGATCGTTGATGACGAATCATGGTACCATGTACGTAACACTCCGCGCGTTACTGGATTTGTTGGTTCAGGTGTAAATCCTGTGCCACTGACCCAAAAGGAGCTTGATTATTTATTAGGCAATCAGGGTGAAAATAACCAGGCCGTGTATGATATTTCAGTTGTAATTGGCGAGTCAGTTATTATTTCAGACGGACCCTTCAAAGATTTAGAGGGCCGAGTTGATCAGGTTGATCGCGAAAAGGGCAAGGTGCGCGTACTGGTTTCAATGTTTGGTCGCGAGACCCCGGTTGAACTGGACTTCTTGCAAATCAAAAAGATGTAGGGTATAGTGTTAAAACTGTTACGCTTCACTTTATTTATAAAACTATAACTCTAGAACCTAACAACTAGTTACTAGAAACTAAATTATATGGCTAAAAAGATTACAAAACGAGTAAAACTTCAAATTCCTGCGGGCAAGGCAACCCCTGCGCCACCACTTGGGCCCGCATTGGGCCAGGCCGGTATTGCAATTGCTGAATTTTGTCAAAAGTTTAATGCCGATACGGCCGGTATGGGTGGTGATATTGTAGGTGTAAAAATTGATGTCTACGACGACCGTTCATACGATTACCGCATATCAAAACCATTGACGCGGGTTTTGATATTAAAAGCCGCTGGCATTGCCAAAGGTTCGGCTAAACCTAATACTTCAAAAGTTGGCAAGATCACAAAAGCTCAAGTTAAACAAATTGCCGAGGAAAAAATGAGCGACCTGAATGCCAAAAATATTGAGGGTGCCATGCTGATCGTTGCCGGCTCTGCCCGTGCCGCTGGTGTTACAGTGGTAGACTAAAATAAAAATCAGGGGGCAAAAAAATTAATTTCTGCTACACTAGGCTATATAGTCTATGGTAATAAATATTAAAGAAAAAATTAAAAGTTTAATCAAGCAGGCTTTGCAAGAGCTTGGTTTTGCTGATTTTGATAACATGCCTGAATTTACCATAGAGCATCCGGGTAGTATGGCCCATGGGGACTATGCCTCAAATGTGGCCATGGTTTTAGCTAAAGCCACAAAAACTAATCCTAAAGATTTAGCTGAAAAGATTGTTGAGGCTTTGAAGCGAGTCCTCCCCCTTGCCAAGGGGGAGGCGGGAGGGGGTCTGATAGAAAAAATAGAAGTAGCTGGTGCAGGTTTTATAAATTTTAAATTAACACCACGATATTTTAATAACACTTTAAAAAATATTATTGCAAATGATTTAAATAATAATTTTGAATTTTCAAACTTATACAAAAACGAAAAAATATTAGTTGAGCATTCCAGCCCAAATTTGTTCAAGTCTTTTCATATTGGCCACGTTATGAACAATACAATTGGTGAATCTATAACTCGTTTGGCACGGGCCTCGGGGGCAGAGGTTGCAGTAATTTCATACCCATCAGATTTGTCACTGGGTATTGCCAAAGCTGTATATATTTTACTAGAAGATGGTATTGAAAAACTGAATACTTTTAAAACTGATAACGAAAAGTTAAATTATTTAGGTGATTGTTATGTGCGAGGTACCAAGGCTTATGACGACGAAGTGGTACAGGTTAGGGTGCGTCAAATCGTTAAAATTTTATATGAAAGTACGCCTGGGCCCGAAATGGAGGCTTACAAAATTGGCAAAGA
>MFUC01000015.1 GCA_001785575.1 Candidatus Nomurabacteria bacterium RIFCSPHIGHO2_02_FULL_38_15 | reverse complement strand
ATTTGCACGCAATAAAGTCACACTACATGCAGGGATTTTTCAAAAAATAAATTCATTTTTCCGCAAAATTGAACACAAAACTTTGACTCCGCTTTTAATTGGCTTTGGTACATTCTTTTTGCCATGCGGATTCACACAATCAATGCAATTTGTAGCCTTATCATCCGGCTCATTTATGACTGGGATGCTGGTAATGCTCGCATTTGCACTGGGTACATTACCCGTACTTGCATTCTTGTCATTTGGCTCGGCTTCATTTGCACATAGCAAACACGCACCACTATTTTTCAAATCAGCCGGAGTTGTTGTAATTGGTTTAGGATTATTTGCACTATTAGGTGGACTTGCAGGCCTCGGTATCATTAAACCATTATTTAATATATAATTTAGAGCAATATGAACAAAAATTCTTCAGTTATAATTTTAATCATTGTGCTGATAGTCGGCTTGAGTGTTGTTTTGTTAGTTAGTTCGAAATCTAAAAATAAACTCAATGAACCAGTGCAAAATGTTGAAGTACGAGACGGTGTTCAGTATGTTACTATCAACGCTAAGGGTGGATACTCACCACAAGTATCCAATGCTCGTGCGGGGATACCGACAAAACTTATTGTAAAAACAAATGGTACATTTGACTGCTCCTCGGCTCTTGTAATTCGCCAACTTAACTTTCAAAAAATACTTTCACAAACTGGCGAAGAAATTATAGATTTAGGTATTCCAAAAGCTGGCGAACCACTGCAAGGTTTGTGTAGCATGGGCATGTATAGTTTTTTAATTAACTTTTAGCTAAAAGTTTTATAATTGTGATCTCGCCAGGAATCGAACCTGGATCGCCGGTTCCGCAAACCGACGTTCTATCCGTTGAACTACGAGACCAATTAAAATCTACACCTCTCAGATATGGTTTTAGCCAAGCTTTCACGAATGTCGCCCTCGGTAGAGTGTTGTAACAAAAACCTTTTTAAAACATCAGGGTTTACAACTAGGCGGTCAATCGGCAGGCAAATTTTTGGGGTTACTGGCCGATTAGTTTCAAAGATAACTTTTTTGTTAAAAGCGTCTTTGGGGTCATTGATTATTGCAAAACCTAGTACATCTTTCCATAAAAACTTGTTTTCGTCAACCATCAGGCCGTCCTCGTTAATTAATATTGAATGTTCAGGGTGTTTAACATTGCCAAATACAATCATGACAAAGCCAGCTAATAATATAACAATGCCAAACGAAACCGAGCCTCGCCAAATTGCCAACCCGGCCCCCGCCAGGGCAAACAACCCAACAGCCCAAAACCAGTCGTTGGTTTTTTCAAAATTTTCAAACTCGCGTGCTCGCCACGAAAACATTTCTATCATATTTCAATTATACTATATATAAAAAATTAAAGAAGCTGTCGTTTCCCAAAACTGCCCGTTTCTGTTAGTATGGCGAAAAAGGAGGTTATTTTGAAAAAAGAAACAAAAAAAGTGCTAGTCGAAATTGTACGGTTTTGTGTGGGGACTGTGCCTGGTGCTACTTTATTATATGCTCCGTTGTACATACTGACGGAATATTATGAAGTTTGGTATTTAGGATCGTTGGTGATAGCCAGTCTAATAAGTTTTGTAACAAACATTATTGTCCAAAAATTCTGGGTTTTCAAGAATTTAGATAAATTAATATCTGTTAGACAGGTCGTTGCTTACACTTTAGTTAGTATTGCATATTCTGCAATAAATACAGGCATGCTATACATTCTTGTAGACTATCGAGAGATGCATTATATTTGGGCTCAGATAATAATAACAATTATCTTGGTTGCTCCAAGCTATCTAGCTACTAAAAAAATCTTCGCACCCAAGCTCAACTATGTGTAAAATATCAGTTGAGCTTTTTAATTTGATATTTTTTATATCAGCCCGCCATGACGGGCGAAGGCGGAAGCGGTGAGATTCGAACTCACGGTGCCTTTCGACACTTCTGTTTTCAAGACAGATGCACTAAGCCTCTATGCGACGCTTCCATAATGGGCATATTATCAAAAAAACACCTTTAATGCAATAAAAGTGTGATAATATGTTAGGCTATAAGTATGAAATACCTAGGCATAGATTATGGCACCAAAAGGGTAGGGTTAGCGGTTTCAGACGAAATGGGCATTATTGCCACGCCTTTTGAAACAGTACTGACTGGTAGGTTTTTAAGTGTACTACCTCAAATTATAAAACAAAACAATATTAAAAAAATTGTTTTTGGTCGGTCGGTTAATACAGATGGTGATGCTAATGTTTTGCAGGCAAAAATAGATAATGTTATTTTAGAAATAGAAAATAGTTTTGATATAGAAATTGAGCTACAAAATGAATCATTAAGTTCAGTTGTGGCTCATGGACATTTGGGTAAAAATCAACTTAACGCAAAAAAGGTAAAATTAAAAAAGGTTACGAATCTTGACGCCAAAGCCGCCGCTGTAATTTTACAAAGATATCTAGATAAAATTAACAAAAATAAATAAAATGCAAATCGAAACTATTACAAAAGAAATAGACAAATTTATTTTAAGTTTGGATGTTGAAACACAGGCCAAGACTTTGCGCCATTTAGAGCTTTTAGAAAAACATGGGCACGATTTGGGTATGCCGTATAGCAAAAGTTTGCACGATAAATTATTTGAACTTCGAATCCTGGGCAAAAAACATGTTCGGATAATTTACTGTTTCCACAAGGGCGCTGTTTACTTACTGAATGCTTTTATAAAGAAAACCAATAAAATACCAGTCAAGGAAATTGGCCTTGCATTGAAAAGGTTTAAAATGCT
The DNA here is from genome assembly GCA_001785575.1 of Candidatus Nomurabacteria bacterium RIFCSPHIGHO2_02_FULL_38_15. Taxonomy (GTDB): domain Bacteria; phylum Patescibacteriota; class Minisyncoccia; order Phycocordibacterales; family UBA9973; genus MFUC01. The sequence continues at coordinate 3,992 of MFUC01000015.1, read as the reverse complement.
TGCATAACGTATATGTTATATGCTAATATATAAATATGACCAACCTAAATACAATTAAAAAAATAGCCTTAAAGAACAAGGCTGTTAAAAAGGCTTACGATGAAATGGCCTTGGAATTTTCTATTATTGATCAAATTATAAAAAAAAGAATCAAGAAGGGGATGTCGCAAAAAGACCTAGCCTTAAAAATGGGCACCAAACAACCATCTATTGCAAGGTTTGAATCAGGTTACTACAATCCAACAATTTCTTTTTTGAAAAAGGTTTCTAAGGCATTGGATAGTAAGTTAGAAATTAAAATTTAATTTTTTTATGAACGAAGACGAAATAAAAAATGAAGTAGTAGACCAAGTAAATATTGCCTACGCCACAATTGATGACTTGGCTAAAATCAAGGTAGCTATTGGCACGATATTAAGCGTTACTGAAATCGAGGGCTCTGATAAATTACTTAAACTTAGTGTTGACCTGGGCGAGGCTAAGCCTCGCCAGATACTTTCAGGGATTAAAAAATATTTTCCTGACCCGCAAATATTAGTAAACACGCAAACAACCTTTGTCACAAATTTGGCACCACGCACAATGATGAATTTAGAATCAAACGGCATGTTGTATGCAGGTGGGGCAGAAGGCGAAGTAGTTTTATTACGTCCTGAAAAACCGGTCGTGCCTGGCACACCAATGCACTAGACTCTTTTAAATTCTTGTTTTAATTCTTTTTAATCTTTTGGCTATTTCTAATTTCACTGCATTTGCTATAATTTAACTAATGAATTTCGCAAGTATTTTTCCGATACCAAAATATTTAACACTCTCGGCAGTGGGCCTTGATATTTCTGATCGTTCAATTCGCATTTTAGGTCTTAAAAATACCCGCAATGGACTTGAAGTTTTCACCTATGGTCAAGAGCTAATTGAGGAGGGTATTTTATCACAAGGTAAAATCATACAGCCAGAATTATTAAAAAATTATTTAATTAAAATTAAAAAGCAGTATGGCATTGAGTTTGCCAGAGTCTCACTGTCAGAGGAGCAAGTTTATTTGTTTAATTTGGAAATTCCTAAAATGGAACCCTCTGAAATTCGTACATCTGTTGAACTGCAACTCGAAGATCACATTTTAATCTCAGCGGCTGAGTCATATATGGATTATAATATTATTAGTCAAAATGCTAAAACTTATTTATTACAAGTTGCCGCTATACCTATAAAAATTGTTGACCAATACTTTGGGATTTTTGATGAAGTTGGTATCGTGCCTACCTGTCTAGAGCTTGAATCGCAAGCTTTGGTGCGGGCGATTATTCCTAAAAAAGATAAAATCACATACATGGTTGTTGATTACGGCAGTTCACGTACCGGCATGTCGTTTGTGCAAGATGGTGTAATTGTTTACACAACAACTGTGCCGTTAGGGGGCATTGATCAAACAAATAAAATTAAAGACGCTTTAAAAATTACATACGAAGAGGCCGAAAAGATGAAACGGCAGTTTGGTATTCTTTCAAACACCAGTAATGTGTATGATATTATTTTACCCAGCGTTAGCGCTTTGCGCGACGAAATTTACAAACACTTTATTTATTGGAATACTCACAAGGAAGAGGGTGGTATTGAGCACCACTCAGTCAGCAAAATAATTTTATGCGGAGGGACTTCTAATTTGCCAGGTTTGACTGACTATCTATCAGCTTCAATGCAAATGCCAGTTGAACTGGCCAATGTTTGGTCAAATGTTACTGATTTTTCAAAATATATTCCACCCATAAACCGCGAGGAGTCGGTCGCCTATGCCACAGCCATTGGTTTGGCTCTAGGTCATTTATAATACAAGCACAATAGAGTGTATAATAACCATATGATTAACTTACTTTCACCACAAAAAAAGACTCAAATTAAAAACACTTTACTGTCACGTTTTTTTGACGGGTTATTTTTTAGTCTTATCTTAACTTTGATTGGTTTAAATATTTTTTTGGTGCCAATTTATTTTCATTTAAATCAACAGCAAATTGAAACAAGTAATCTCGCTAAAACTTTTAGTCAGAATGATACCTTTACTCAAGTTAAAAATACTTACGATGCCATTAACGCCTCAAACGAAAACCTCAAAACCTTCCCTGATAGTTTACCGGAAAATGGCTATATTGAGGCAACTCTGAATAGCTTACTGGATTTGCGGGGGCCACAAATTCGTATTCGGTCATTTAAGTACTCGGTTCCCAACAAGGCTGATCCAAAGGCGACAAATATTGAGATTTTAGGCACAGCTCGTAACCGGGTAGCCTTGCTTGATTTTAAACAACGGCTTGAATCAAGTGGGAGTTTTTCCAGTATTGTTTTGCCAATAGCAAGTTTTGTAAAGGTCGATAATATTGATTTTAATATTCGGCTAAAATCTAACTAAACCTAATTAAGCTAAAAATTTAACATGAAAAATAAACCCACAATCAAGCTCATAATTTTTTCAAGCATCACATTACTGCTTACTCTTGGATATGCTATTGGTTTTAAGTTTTTGAACAGAAAGAATCAAGGTATCGCCGATGAACGTGTCATGATCAACAATCAAATTGCCAAAATGGAGCAATCATTTGATACAAAAAAACAATCTCAGGCTGTGGCCAAAATCGGCGACACGATCAGTCAACACTTTTTAAAAAGCTCCGAGATACCACTTTTTTTAACTGGGATTGAGTTAATCGGTCAAAAAACTGGAGCCACAATTCGCATTGCTTCGGTTGATGAAGTCGCAAGTGCCGAGACTGGCACGGGCCTCAGCCTAAACATTTCAGCCGTGGGTGATTATGTGGCAATTTATCGCACATTGGTCGAACTTGAAAATTTACCCTATCTATCAACAATTAATAATTTGTCTTTGGTAACTAGCCAAAATCCTAATGAGCAAATAGATATGACTAAAAAATCTACAGTTCAAAAGCCTGTTTGGTCAATGGGGCTTAATTTAGTAATTAAAAGCTATATTAAGTAAATAGGGTATAATAAAATAGAAAGATAATATGAACTCAGACTTTTTTAAAAAAATTAAAACCATGTTCCACTCCGCACCAAAATTGCCCAGCAAGCCTTTTGCTGAAACCGGCTTCAGGCCCATGCTATTGTGGAAGATACTGTTGGTTGTGTATTTGTTTTTAATTATATTTTTTACACTATTTACAATATTCTCTTATAATTTTTTAACCAAAAATCGCGAAGGATTTATTGACCCAAGTTTGGCTATTACGCCTAAAATTAATGCTTCAAAAATTGAAAAGGTCAATACGTTTTTTGCCAACCGCGCCGGTCTTGTTGAGGCAGTTTATAAAAAAACCATTATTGACCCAGGTACAAATTAATGATAAACTCGATAGTACCCATCCCCTTGTAGTTCAATGGATAGAACTGCGGACTTCTAAGCCGTTAATGGGGGTTCGATTCCCTCCAAGGGGACATGTAAATGTCAACGAGAAAAACGTAAAAATTTACGTTTTGTGAGGGAAGCGAAAGGCGCAGGTATATTTTTGTTTTACGAAGTAAAGGCAAAAATACCGAGCCGGGGTAGCGCAAAATTTGGGTCAACAAATTTATGCGTGACCGATTCCCTCCGAGGGGACATGTAAAGTTTAACTTGATGGGCGATTAGCTCAGTTGGTAGAGCAGCGCTTTTACACAGCGAAGGTCAGGGGTTCGAATCCCTTATCGCCCACCGCAAAAGAACTAAAAGGTTTTGAAAGAAATAAGGAGTGGGCGTTGCGAAGCAACGCCCACTCTGTTTCGCCCGTTTTCGCCAAAGAATTCAAAGAGTTTTGGGTTGCCCCGCCTTCGGCGGGGCGCACTGTTTTGTTTTGGAGGAGGAGGTTCGAGCCAAAGATTTCTTTGGCTTTGACCTTTTTAGCAAAAAGGTCAGTATCCCGTGCGATTCCGTTTAGGTTTTGAGCGTCTTTTATCCATTCTTTCATCGGTTCGAGCCAATTATTTTGCTTGTGTGAAAG
>MFUC01000014.1 GCA_001785575.1 Candidatus Nomurabacteria bacterium RIFCSPHIGHO2_02_FULL_38_15 | reverse complement strand
CCGACTTACCAAAAAGTATATATGCATTATTCATAGTTTTATTGTACCTAAAAACTACAAAAAAGCTACACTGACACAAACACAAAACAAGCCGGATTTTATATCTATCGCTTTTGTATGACCGGAACACCCAAGTCACTACATATTTTTTTACCTGTGTACGTATTGACCTCTGTGTGCCTGGGTATAGTTGAGGTTCTGTCAGTCAATGGATTATACCAAACACTGTGCGACCCACCCTCTCTCACAAAAACACAGCCATATTTGCGAATATGCTTTACTAAATCAACATGCTTCATAAATTTTACGCAACAACAGAAAGTTGTTCACGAATAAATACAGAACGCCCTTTTGATTTATCAGAAATTATACGATTTGTCTCAAGAATAAGATTAAGTGCTTCCTTGAGATTTACCTTTGTTTCAGAAAGAGTTTTACCCTGTGTATTTACCCCTGGGATTTCCTCAATCCAACCTGAATACCACTTTCCTGATTTTCTATACACGGCAGTAAATATTTTTGGATATTGCTTCATAATAACTAAAGAATATCACACTTGTAAATTAAAAGCTAATTGGTATAGTCATTATCTATTTTGGCAACCCAGCCATAATAGCCGAGGCTTGTTGGGCTAGTTTTGAAAGCATGTCTGATAGACTAGTAATCTCATTTTTAATTTTTTCTAATGTGGTTGTTGTGTTTTTTAGTGAAACTATGTCTGTAGCGGATGTTTCTACTGCTGGGTTTTGGGTATCAGTACCTAGTAACTTTTTTTCCATTAACTCCCTAGTGGCTGAATCAAATAAGCCACTTGGCATAAGTCCATTTTTAGTTTGAAATTCTGTAATTCCTGCTTTAGTTCTAGGCCCAAAGTTGCCATCAATTACCACAGGGATTCCAAATTCTAATAAAACTGTTTGGATGTTTCTAACTGCGTCGTTATTTTTTTCACCTAATTTTGGAGCTATGTAGCCAAATGGATTAACAACTCCACTTTGTTCAATTGGTGAATTTTCTTCAAGGTATATTCCATCACCTGTATTTGTCCCACTAACTGGTATGTCACAGTACATAGTACCATTAATATATCTTATCGTACCTCGTTCTGTGCTCTTGGTTAGATCTGAGTAGTAAGTTGTTTGATAGCAAACACCAGTTTTAAGATTAAAACTCTGTTTAACTGAAGATACTTCTTTCGCAAAAGTTTTCTCAACAAGCACACCGAGTGCTATTAACAAGACAAAACTCGCTAAACCAATTTTTAAATATTTTTTCATAATGACCTAATTTTACCCCCCCCGCAAAAGCGCAAGTGGAAAAATGTAAAAGAAAGCGGGGCCAAGACTACGTCTTGGCCCCGCTATCTTACCCCATAGGTCTTGCCTCTGGGGTATCTTGTTTTCCACTTTTTTTAGTACTCGCGCATGCTTAGTTGGGCATCAACGCGCTTCATGATGTCCAGTACTACTGAAACAACAATCAACAAGCCAGTACCGCCCAAAGCCAAAGCCTGTGTACCTGTAATCATTTGCATAATCAACGGGAAGACGGCAATAATGCCCAAGAACAACGCACCAACAAGCGTAATACGAGTGACAACTTTTGATAAATACACTTCAGTGGATTGACCTGGGCGAATACCTGGAATGAACGCCCCGCCTTTTTGTAAATTATTAGCCATTTGATGTGGATCAAATGTAATGGCTGTATAAAAGTATGTGAAGCCAACAACTAAAATAAAGTAAATTGTGGCATAAGCCCAAGTGCTTTGCAAAAACCAATTTATAACGTCAACGATCGAGCCCACCCAAGCAACTGATACATTTTGCAAAACGCTAACCAAAAGTTGCGGGAACATCATAATAGATAAGGCAAAAATAATTGGTATAACCCCAGCTTGGTTTAGACGAAGTGGAATATATGTTGAGCCACCACCTGATATAGCCTGGCCACGCACTTGACGAGCATATGATACCTCAATTGGCCGTTCAGCCTCGGTAATAAATACCACACTAGCTACCAAAATAATACCAATAATTACATAAGCTATCAGCGTAAAAATTTGGCTTTGATCATAGGTAAACAATAGTTGACTTATAGAGTTAGGGATTTGAGCTACGATACCAGCAAAAATCAAGAACGAAATACCATTACCAATACCCTTTTCAGTCAACAATTCACCCAACCACATTAGGAACATTGAACCGGCCGTCATGACGATCAAGTTCAACACATAACCAAAAACACCGTCAATAACAATAATACCCCTGGTTTGCAAAATTGAAATTAAGGCAAAACCCTGAATAACTGAAAGTGGCACAGCTAGTAGGCGCGAATATTGCGCAAATTTGACTCGGCCACGTTCGCCTTCCTCGCTGTACAACGACTTCATGCGAGGTGACATCATGGTAATTAACTGCATGATAATTGAGCCCGTAATGTACGGCCCAACACCCAGCATAATAATTGACAGGGTTGAAAGACCTCCACCCGAAAAGATATTGAGCACACCAAAAAATTGATTGCCAGCTAAAAAACTAGCCAAGCGCGCCTGATCAACACCTGGTACAGGTATGGTTGAAAGAAACCGAAACACAACCATAATACCCAATATAAACAACGCCCTTTTACGTAGGTTTTTGTCACGAAAGAATGTTTTTAAGCCTTGAATAAATTTGTTCATATTATTTGACTAAATTATTTAAACTGCCCACCGGCTTTTTCAATAATCTCTTTGGCGCCTTTTGAGACACGAATACCCTTGGCGATAATTAGCTTTTTTGAAATTGGTGTATTGCCAACAATTTTAACTTGCGGTAATTTACCAGCATCACGCTTTATTATACTACTTTTTAGCAAAATATCACGGTTAATAATTTCAGTATTCAAGCTTGCAATAGCCAGTAGGCTGACCGACTGAACATTAGCCTCAACAGTTTTTAAACTGTTTTTACCACGACCACGCAATTTTGGTAATTTTTTAATGATATCACGCATTTGTGGACGAGGCTTGTTACCAGCCCTGGCTGTTTGGCCCTTACCACCACGGCCTGAGGTTTTACCCCTGTGTCCACCGCGACCAACTTGACGAGCTTTTTTATTTGGATTTTCCTTTTTTACATTATGTATTTGCATAAGCCTATTTTGATTCTTGTTTAGCTTCTAATACATCCTTGGTTTCAGTAGATTCGACTTTTGGTGAAATACTAGGTTCAATTTTTTGTTCAACATCACGTATGATTCTTTTTTCAGAGAGTTGCGACAAGGCCAACATGGCTGCCCGACCATTGTTTAATTTATTTTTTGAACCTGAAAAGATTTTAGATGTAACATTTTTAATACCAGCAATTGACAAAACGTCACGCACGGCAGACCCAGCTACTAAACCCTTACCTCGGTTAGGCATGATCATAATCTTGCTAGTTGTATATTTGGCATAAATTTCGTGCGGTAATGACATATCTTTGGTTAACTTAACTTTGATCATACCTTTTTTGGCTGATTTTAGGGCTTTGTTAATGGCAATGGCCGTATCGGCACCCTTGCCAGTCCCTAATCCTACCGAGCCCTTACCATCACCAATAACAATAGCCACCGCAAAACTCATGCGACGACCGCCCGTAACCACACGTGTTACTCGGCGAATATCTAATACCTTTTGATCAAATTCAGGCTTTGGCCTGTCGGCAAAAGTTCGTTGTGGTCGACCATCACTGCGACCACGACCACCATCAGATTTACCACCACCTAAGCCTCCCTTGTTACCACCAGCACCCGCTCGTGATCCAGGACGCACAAAAGACTTTCGAGCCCCAGTTGTTGTTCGTGGCTTAAAAGTGGGCGTAGTTGTTTGTGTTGTTTTAATTTCTTCACTCATAATATTTATTTAATATTTTATTTTTTAGAATACCAAGCCACCCTCACGGGCTGCATCGGCGACTGTTTTGATTCGACCAGTATATTTAAAACCATTACGGTCAAAAACCACCTGACTTATACCTACGGCTTTGGCCTGCTTTGCAATTTCCAGGCCCACCATTTTAGCCCGCTCGGCCTTGGTACCATTGTTAATTTTTAAATCAGACGCAGAGGCAAGTGTTTTAGCACTAGTGTCATCAATAACTTGTGCGTAAATATGTAAGTTTGAACGAAAAACTGAAAGTCGTGGTTGCGGTTTTGCAATAGTGTTTACAGCCGTCAAACGTGCACGAATACGTGTTTTTAGACGTGAGCGCTTTATTGTCTTTTTTTGTTGTATGCTTTTCATATTTTTTATGCTGATTTTTTACCATCTTTACGCCTAATAACTTCGCCCTCATACCTAAAACCCTTGCCCTTGTAAGGCTCTGGTTTTTTAAGTGCACGAATATCAGCCGTAAAAGCTCCGACCTTTTCCTTGTCAATACCGGTAACTGTTAAGTTGTTTTTTTCAGAAATAACCGTTAGGCCTTCAGGAATTTTAACACTTACTGGGTGCGAAAAGCCAAGTGCCATTTCAACATTTGTGCCCTTGACCTCGCATTTGAAGCCAATACCTTCTAAAATCAATTTTTTAGTGTACGGTTCAGTTACACCCACAATCATATTGCGCACATGAGAGGCATAAGTACCCCAAAGTGCCCGTGAAAATGGGCTTTCTTTTTTCTTTGTAAAAATTATTTCGTTGCCATTAATTTCAATACCAATAGTCTGCGTGTCAAAATCACGGGTTAATTCACCCTTGGGGCCTTTGACGGTTAAAGTTTTATTACTCATTGATACTTCAATGCCGGCAGGAATAGTTGTTGGTTTTTTTGCTAAACGTGACATATATTTATTACCATATTTTGAATAAAACTTCACCGCCGACCTGCTCATTACGAGCATCTTTCTCGCTCATTATACCCTTTGGTGTTGAAAGGATAAAACGCCCAAAACCATTGCGAAACGGTTTAAGTTCTTTAGATTTTGAATACATGCGACGAGAAGGTTTTGAAACCCTATTAAGGCCTGAAACCTTGGGTCTGTCGCCCACATACGCAACTTGCACCAAAATCATTGGGAAACTTTTTTTACTGCCACTTTGCGGTGGGGTAACGATTTTGAAAGATGTTATATAGCCCTCTTTCTTTAAGCATTCAAGAACTGCGATTTTTAGCTTTGAGTGTGGAAAATCTACTTGATTCTTGCCAGCCAGACCCGCGTTCTTGATGCCATTTAGCATGTTTGAAAGTGTATCCATTTTGAAATTACCAAGATGATTTACGAACGCCCGGTATCATGCCCTCATTGGCTAGTTCGCGAAAACAAATTCGACAAACACCAAAATCACGCATATACCCACGCCCACGACCACACTTAAAGCAACGATTTTTGGCACGGCTTGAAAACTTTGGAGTTTTTTTAGAGCGTGCAACTACTGACTTTTTTGCCATTACTTTAAGTTGTTTAATTTTAATATGAGAATATCGCGCAAAGATTTAGCTAGTTTCTAGTTTTTAGTTGCTAGGTTCTAGTTTTAAAGCAAATGCCCAATACTAGCCACTAGAACCTATATACTATAACCTAATCAAAAGGTTGCGGATTACTTCATAAGCCTATTTCTATATAAACTATACTGCGTAACAAGCCGTTACCAATTTAGCATATAAGCGATGATTTGTAAAGAATTCACCTCACCCAATAGAATACGCCGGCTTGGTAGCCGGCGTTTGGTTAATGCTAAGAAATTTTTAGGAAATGTTTGGCGTCAGTTCAGGGACGGAAACAAAAAATGCTTCACTCCCTTAACTGTGGCGGTCGCTGCGTTTACGATGTCACCCATGAAAACACCCAGAGTTTTTTCATGGCCAGTAACTGGATCAGTGTAATGAAACACGTCTCCACCCACCGAATTTGTGTGGTGTGACTTACCAAGATCTACTTGGAAACCATCAAACACGACCGTGACACCGGACTTTAATTTCTTGTGACCAGATGTTACCTCTTGGATTGGGACGAGGATTTTTTTAGCCCCTCTTTCGGGGGCAACTTGTGCATTTGTACTCATAGTTGATTTTTATTATCTACCCACAATTATACTACTCTGTTTTTAAAAAGCAAGCCAAAAAATAAAAGACCCTGTGGGTACAGGGTCTTTTATTTTTTATTTTTTAAACGGTATACCTAAAACTTCCAGGAAAGCCTTGGCTTCGGCTTTGGTTTTAGCGGTTGTGACAATAGTCAATGACATGCCAAAAACATCTTTTAAATCTTCATCGGCTGCCTCGGGGAAAATAGTGTGTTCGCGAATGGCAAATGTAACATTGCCAATATCATCAATTGATTTGGGGTCAAGACCTCTGAAGTCCTTGGTACGAGGCAAAGCAATATGAATAAATTTATCCATAAAGGCAAGCATCCGAGCTTCGCGCAACGTAACCATTACGCCCACCGGGTCGCCCTCACGAATTTTAAAACTGGCAATAGATTTTTTAGCTGGACGAATAGTTGGTTTTTGGCCAGTAATTTTTGCCAGGCGATCAATAACTAAATCATTGCGATTACGATCGCGTTTCATACCACTGCCGGTACCGACAGCAATAATAATTTTAACCAAGCGTGGCGCTTGTAAAGCATTTTTGTAGCTAAAGTCTTTTGACATCAGCTTGTATGCTTGTTTTTGAATTTCTTTAACTGATTGCATATTAATCAACTTTGCGTACATTTGACGCGTTTACTGGTAATGAAAGCTCAATGACCGTACCCTTTTGACCACGTTGTTTTGGTTTAACATTTTTCTTAACCATATTGATACCCTCAACCAAAACCCTATTTAATACTGGAAAGGCTTTAACAACCTTGCCCTTTTTACCTTTATCATTGCCAGTTAGCATCCTAACATTATCACCTTTTTTAATTTTCATATATGTTTTTTAAATTAGTGTTAATAAAAGTTAGATTACTTCAGGCGCCAATGAGGCAATTTTTTGAAAGCCTCGCTCCTGGATTTCGCGTGGAATCGGCCCGAAAATACGCCCACCCCTTGGATCGACCAAGTTCTTTTCTAAAATTACCACAGCATTTTCATCAAAGCGAATATATGAACCGTCCTTACGTCTAAATGGCCCGCGCGAACGCACCACGACAGCCTTACAAATTTCCTTTTTCTTTACAGCCTTGCGTGGCTCGGCAACTTTGACTGAAATAATCACAATGTCGCCCAATCGTGCATAGCGCCTTTTTGAGCCACCTAGGACTTTAAAAATACGCCCCTGTTTTGCACCGGTGTTGTCAGCAATAACTACGTTTGTTCCATCTTGCATCATAAGCCTTTAATTTGTGATTACTTCAAATGATTTATCTTTGGACATAGGTTTAGTCGAAATGATTTTAACCTTGTCACCGACCTTGAAATTGTTTACCTCATCATGCGCCTTGTAGCGCTTGGTTGTTTTAAAATACTTTTGGTATTTTGGGTGTTTTTTAAATGTAGTAACCGCAACCACTACGGTTTTATTCATTTTATCAGAAACTACAACGCCTGAAAGAATTTTTCGATTTGTTGTCATAATTATTTGCGTGCTACTACACGAGTATTAACTGGTAATTTAGTGCCGGCCTTGCGCAAACCCTCGCGGGCAACAAGCTCGGCTACACCATCAACTTCGTACAATACTCGTCCAGGGCGTACTTCGACACAATAACCCTGTAAATCACCTTTACCTTTACCCATACCCATTTCAGCCGGTTTGGCTGTGTATGGCCTGTCTGGAAAAATACGAATCCAAACCCGGCCCATTTTGCCAATATAGCGTTGCATGGCTTTACGGCCGGCCTCAATTTGATTTGACTTGATACGGCCTGAGGTTGTAGCCTTTAAGCCATATGATCCAAACGAAACTTTGACACCACGTGTATCGGGCGACAAATTCGCCATATCTTTACGGTCACGTTGCCATTTGCGGTGTTTAACTTTTTTAGGGAATAACATAAAATTTTATTTAAATTAAAGTTTAATTTAGATTGGCTTGGCTTGGCTTGATTTATTTTTAGCGTCATCTTTTTGTGAAAAGATTTCGCCTCGATAAATCCAAACCTTAATACCAATAACACCATAAGCCATGTGGGCTTTTTCACGAGCAAAATCGACATCAGCTCGAATTGTTTGTAGGGGCACTGAACCACGCTTGATTTCCTCGCTACGAGCAATTTCGGCACCACCCAAACGGCCACCTAAAACTACCCGTACACCATAAACGCCCTTGGCGCCCATAACCTTTTCAACCATTTGTTTCAAGACTCGGCGAAACGGCAAGCGCTTTTCCAAGGCTTCGGCTACACCTTGGGCCACAATTGCAGCATCGGCATCGGGATTTGAAACTTCAACTAAATCTATTTTGAAATCAGTGGCAACTAATAATTTTTGCTTGCGAATTAGTTTATCAATATCTAAACGCAATTTTTGTAAACCTTCGCCATTACGCCCGATGATCATACCTGGGCGTGATGTACGAATAATCAAGCGTGTTGCTTTTTGACTGCGTTCAAATTCTATAACTGAAACATATGAGCCACGTAATTTTTTTACCAAATACTCGCGCATTAAAACATCGCTCCGCAAATATTCTTGATATTTTTTATCGCCAGCAATCCAACGACTTTTCCAGTCGCGAAGTGTAACTAATCTATGAGCATAAGGGTGAACAACTTTTGACATAATTACTTTTTATTTTTTAGGGTTTTACTTCCGGTAGTTGCAAGTGTGACTGTAACCCGACTGGTGTGCTTGTGTATAGGGTGAGCTGAACCACGCGAAACTGGCATAAAACGCTTGAGCGTTATGCCTTTGTCGACCGTAATATTTTTAATAATAAGACTATTTTCTATGTTGGCCTCGTTTTGGCCATCGTTTTTTACCGCATTGGCCACGGCGCTTTTAACCAACTTTTGCAGTGGTAGAGCCGCGCGTTTAGCCAAAAAATCTAGCTCTGTTAAAGCTTGGCTTATACTCAAACCCTTAACCAGGTTTGCAACCAAGCGTACTTTGCGTGGTGATTGGCGATAATTTTTTAGTTCTGCTTTCATAATTTTACTTCTTCTTGGTGTCACCAGTTGATGCTTTGGCTGATTTAGCCGCTGTTATTTCAGATTCGCGCTTCTTTTGGTCAATTTCTTTTTGCATTTTACCACCATGTCGCACGAATTTGCGAGTTGATGAAAATTCACCAAGCCTGTGACCAACCATATCCTCGGTAACTAAAACATCAATATGGGCCTTGCCATTGTGTACACCAAATGTAAACCCAACCATTTCGGGTGGAATTTGTGATGCACGCGCCCAAGTTTTAATTGAAGGTGTTTTCAGTGCATCTTTACCAGCAATTTTTCTCAAAAGCTTGGCATCAACATACGGACCTTTTTTTAGTGATCTTGTCATAGAAAAATGATACTAATAAATACCCAATGGGTAGGAAACTCCCCGGGCAAAACTGTAAAATTTTGACCCAGAGCTAGCCTTAACAAACGTAATGGGTTTTTATTAAGACTCATAGATACTATCACATAGGCCCTTATTTGTAAACCTCCACACCTATTTTAATCAAACTTCATGACTTTAACCTTTTGTTCATCAGTCCACTCAACGAACGAAACATACGGCACACCCCACCTATCCACAACTAAATCAGTGTACCAAGTTAAACCGGCCTGAACCCATTGATCACGAACCCAAACAGGCTCAGGCGTCCAGGTTGAGAACGAAGAATTACCAATTGTTACCCAGTTTTTGCCATTAAATAGCATGACCTCAGTGCCACCATTTGGATCTTCAGGATGATATGAGATTGATACATATGGCACATTATTATGAACAACCAGTGAGGTAACAAGGGCTGAATTTGAATCAACGCGTGTAAAACCAAGCTGGCCAACTGGTGCCCAAAGTGTGCCAGTCCATTTCATAACTGAAGCCCGACCACCTTTGGCCCAATCAGTAAATGAAACATAAGGCACATTATTCGAATTCATGGCTAAACTAACATTTTCGACTCCCCCCAAACTAAAGTTTGGAGCCCCAACAGTCACCCAACGTGTACCATTGTATTTCATGACTGTGGCCTTGTCAGTTGTCATATTTTTAAATGCAACATAGGGAGTGTTAAGTGCATCAAAAGCTAAACTTGGATACCCAGCTGGGGTTTTTGAAAGGCCCACACCGCCAACATTCACCCAACGTATACCATTGTATTTCATGACTGTTACATAATCACTAATAGATTCATCAATGTAAGTTACATAAGGTGTATTATTGTTATCAGTTACCATTTGAACAAAACCAACTCCTTGCATTGAAAATCCAGGTGTGCCAACAAAATTCCAACTAGTACCGTTAAACTTCATCACAGTAGCTTTACTAGAATTATAGTATGAGCGGTTTGTATCATCTAAAAAAGCTATATATAAATTATCATTTTTATCCACTGCTAGTGATACGTCATCAGCTCGACCAGGGGTAAGGCCAGGTGCTCCAACAACTGACCATGTGTCTTTGTTTTCGTCATATTGTAAAACCGTGGCCGCATGATTTAGTGCCTCATCAGAATAAGCTAAATATTTCACCCCATGCGAGTCACTAACCATTGATGTGATATCTCCATTGTTTGAAATAGCATTAACATCACCGGCATAGTTCCAATTTTCAACATATTTCATAACTGTCATTTTGAACTTTTTTGTTGCATCGGCAAAAGAAGCGTAGATAGTGCCCTTTGAATTGACGGCTATAGACGTTCCGTCAACTGGCCCCGGAGAAAAATCCTTTTTGCCAACTTTGACCCATTTGATACCGTCAAATTTCATAACATTAGCACCATATTTTCGATTGTCTGTGGATCCATCAAAAATTACATATGGAATATTCCTAGAACTAATCACTAATGAGACAAAGTTTGCTTCACCATCCGAAAAGCCAGTATTGCCAACATTCACCCAACTTGAACTTGAGGCGTCATACTGCATAACGGTGACCCGACCGCCTTGACTCCAGTCTTGAAAAGCGACATATGGTGTACCGCTTGGGTCAAGATCAAAAGACAAAAAGGCAGTAGAACTAGCTGAAAACTTTCGATTACCAACATCCACCCAACTTGAACTTGAGGCGTCATATTTCATAACAGAGATCTTGTATCCACTAGCAAAGCCTTCTCTAAAGGCAACATAAGGAACATCATTTGAATCAATAGCCAAAGAAGTATATACAACGTCAGTATTTGAAAAATTAGCATTGCCGATACTCACCCAAGTTGAACTTGATGTGTCATATTTCATAACAGAAGCTCCATTACCGTTATATTGATCTTGAAAGGCTACATAAGGCGTGTCGTTAGAGTCAAAAGCTAAAGATGTCCACTGAACACCATAAGCAGTAAACCCAGAATTACCAATATTAGCCCAAGACTTACTTGAGGCATCAAATTTCATAACGCTAGCCCTTTCTCCATTTGTATGATCAATAAATGCAACATGTGGTGTATCATTAGAATCAAAGGCTAATGATACAAAATCTGCCCCTCCGGGTGAAAATCCATCAGTTGGCCCAACACTAATCCAAGATGAACCGTCATATTTCATAACACTGGCCTTGTTAGCAATTGAAGCACCACCAACGGCTGTGTAATTAACAAATGCCACATAAGGGGTATCTTTTGAGTCAAATCTTATAGCCCTCCAAGAGACAACATTTTCGTGATTGCTAAGTTCTGGACTAAAGCCCTGGCTACCAACTAGTTGCCAAGCTCCGCCCGAAGCCGAAACTATATTAAAACCAATAAACAAAGCCAGAATGACTATCCATAAATCTACTAAAAACTTCATTGTATTATGTCGCACTATTTCTTTAATCATATTTTTCATATTAAATTAATTATACACGTCTAATCAAACTTCATCACCTTCACATTACTACCGTTCACTGTCTCACCTACATATGACACATACGGCACACCCCACCTATCTATCGTCATATCAGTCCACCATGTTAAGTCGGGCGAGAAGGATTTTTGCCCAACATTTACCCAAGCCTTGCCATCGTATTTCATAACACTCACACCGTTTTGTTGTGTGTAACCATCGTTAGTCCCTGGGTCAGGGCCGTATGAAAACGACACATATGGCTGATTTTTGTAAATAGATAATGATGTAGTATATGCAACATTGTTTGCCATAGGCCCAGAAAAACGCCTTTGGCCAACTGGTATCCATGACACACCATTGAACTTCATAACTGTAGACTTACCATCTTGTACTAACCATTTACTGTTATCATGCTCGGTAAATGAAACATAAGGTACATTATTTGAATCAAATGCAATTTTAGTGTCATCTACCTTATTTGATGAAAGGCTAGAGCTGGCAACATCTATCCAGGCCTTGCCATCCCATTTCATAACAGCTGGCAACATCGTTGATTGCTCCACATATGTTACCCATGGCATATTTAAGTTATCAAATGCAATGCTTACATAGTATACTTCAGCACCTGAAAACCCAGGCCTACCAACCGTGACCCAATTACTGCCATTATATTTCATAACAGTGGCAAAATAACTTGTTGCCATGTCTTTGATTACAACATATGGATTGTTGTTCATATCTATTGCCATATCAATTTCTTCCACACCCATTAGTGAAAAACCGAGACTGCCAACAGGTTTCCACGATGAAAGATCCCACTCCATAACCGAAGCTTTAGGATTACCCCACATGTCAACATTAGCACTATCGACAAATGCCATATATAATGCCATATATTTTGAAGTAGCCTTCATTTCTAAATCAATACCATCAGCTCTACCTGGAGTGATTCCTCGAGCTGGTAATGGTGACCAAGTATCATTAATTTCATCATATTCCAAAACTGTCGCCGCATTACCAACAGTATCATCTGAAAATGCTACAAATTTACGGCTATGATCACTTGTTAAATCATTCACTATGGATGTCCCTCCACCAGTACTATTCATCCCACCTGTCGTACCCGTCTCGCTCCACATTTTGTTGTATTTCATGACGGTG
>MFUC01000013.1:10709-38180 GCA_001785575.1 Candidatus Nomurabacteria bacterium RIFCSPHIGHO2_02_FULL_38_15 | reverse complement strand
CAAAGTGTTACAAATTTACCAAACTATAATTTGAGTACTTTGGAGGATTTTTTGCCAATTATTATAGAGCGAATTGAAAAATTTGATGATGTTACAACATTGGCTGACGCTGGTGAGTTTACATATTTTTTCGAAAAGCCAATTTATGGTAAAGAGCAACTGTTTTTTGGTAAAACAAAGTTTACATCTACTAATAAATACGAGGATTTGGCTGGAATTATTAATGAAACTATTTCAAACATAAAAAATTCTAAACATTGGCAAGCTGACAGCATTAAAGAAGCTGTTTGGGATTATGCTCAAAATGTTGGGGTAGGGGATGTTTTGTGGCCAATGAGGTTTGCCCTCTCGGGCCGTGACAAAAGCCCCGATCCATTTATTTTAGCCGAATTGTTAGGCCAAGACGAAACTATTGAACGCCTGGAATCAGCCAAAGATTTATTGTTAAATTAAGATTTAGTACATTGCTTAATTATAGAAAGTATGTTATACTTTAGAAGTTGAAATAATAGCTAATAAATAAAAGTAATTTAAATAAAAAAATGAAAGAATATAGCAAGCCAAGTTTTGGCGGGAATAGGGGTGGCGACCGTGGTGGAAGCCGTGGAGGTTTCGGAGGCGGTAATCGTGGAGGTTTTGGTGGTGGAAGCCGTGGTGGCGATCGCGGAGGCTCTCGAGGCGGGTCTTTTGGACCTCGTGAGATGTTTAGTGCAAAATGTGATGAATGTGGCAAAACATGTGAATTGCCATTTAAGCCAACTGGCGACAAGCCAGTATATTGCAGTAATTGTTTTACTGCTAAAGGTGGCAATGATCGAAATGATAGGGGGGGTGATCGTGGAAGTAGATCTTTTTCAAAACCAAGTTTTAACGCAGGTAGAAGGGATAATTTTAAGCCAACAATAGATAGTGGTTCAAACGAAACTTTGAAAAACCAAATTGATGCAATCAATAAAAAAATTGATAATCTAACAAGTTTAGTGGCTGGTTTAACAAATGCTAAATCTGTAAAACCTATAAAAATAGAAACAAAGGCAGAAACAAAAACTGAGACAAAGAAAGTTGTTAAAAAACCCACTGTAAAAGTTGCTACAAAAAAAGTTGCTAAAAAAGTAGCAAAAAAATCTAACAAGAAGTAAGCCACAATAGGGGACTAGTTTTTAAATTTAGACGTGTTATACTGAACAAGTAAAAGCTAAAGTGAGATCCCCGAACGTAATGTGTAAGGGTGCAAATGTAGGCGTTTACGCATTATTAGAGTGCTATAAAAAATTTTTTGGAAATATGTCAAACAAACTTTTTATCGGTTCACTAGCTTGGGCTACAAATGACCAATCTTTGATGAGCCATTTTGCAGCTATCGGTGAAGTCGTTTCAGCTCGCGTTGTGACTGAAAAAATGACTGGCCGTTCACGTGGTTTTGGTTTCGTAGAATATAAAAGCGAAGCTGATGCAGCAACTGCAATTGAGAAGCTAAATGGTAGCGAGCTTGATGGTAGGAACATTACCGTCCAAGAGTCTCGCCCTGAGGCTCCTCGCAATAACTAAATCAAATAAGTTAAACAAAAGCCCTTATGCAATTCTGCCAAGGGCTTTTGTTGTGGGTAGACTTATAGGCATAAGGTCTTTTTATTTAAATGACGTGTCGCAAAAGGTATATTGTGCGACATTAATAATTTTGAATAAACCCCATTCCCCTTACACCTAAGCACTAATTTTGTGAGCAGTCGTTAAAAGCTTTGATTTCGGCATTGTAAATATTTATATTTGTTTTGGTCTCACCTACTAGCAGGTTGTATTTATTAACAAGCTCGTTGTATGAGCTTACTAACAAGGTATAATCTTGATTACCACTCCCCGCTTGCTCAATTTGAGTTTTTTGTAAACCTAAAGTTTTTTGCATATTTGATATCTCAATCTGGTTTTTATCCACAACTGATTTTAGGTTTTTATTAATAGTTGGACAACTTGATAATGGTTTGCCAAAATGCTGTACAGCATACCATACATGTATACCGTCCCACGTACCAGTCACTAAGCCAACACCTATTTGTGTGTATTTTGGGTTTAGTATATTGGCTCGGTGGCCAGGGCTATTCATCCAGGCATCCACTAAGGTTTGGTCGGACTCAAAGTTCCCCATGGCCAAGTTTTCACCAATTGTAATGTATTCATAATTAAACTTTTTAGCCAAATCGCTAATATCAACGCCACTGGGTGATTCATGTTCAAAGTATTGTAACGTATTCATGTCACCCGCTTTAAATGTAGCCGAAGTAGTTAATTTAGTATTAAACATTAAGGGCTCCAAACCATTTTTTTGGCGCTCGGCGTTTGTGTATTCAATAATTTTTGTGGCTGATAGTTCAGCATAATTTTGTTGGTTTGGATTGATGATTTGAGCTAAGGGTCCTGGCAACGAAACCTCCTTAAATATTTTAGTTTTCGCTATACTCTCGTTGGCTATATTTGAGTCAATAAGCTCAACCAGTTTCTGGGCCTGATTAGTTAAGGGTTTGATTTTTTGGATTAGCTGTTCTTGAAAAAAATAAATACTAATAAAAATTAGTATTAAAATAATTAGTCTGCTATGTTTCATATCTATATAGTATATTACTAACTGCACGAACCTGAAAGAGTATAACCCTTTGCCTCGGCCTCACTTGCTGTTTTAAAGTACACCCTATTTTCGTTTTTTATATTGTTAGCTGCTGGGCAATCCACGGGATAATATTTTTTGCCACGACTTGAAGCCAAGTAGTTACCTTTTGTATAATTTGTGTTTGGCTCAGTATTTCCAGTATCTTGGTTAGCAATGTTTGGTATTTGGTCGGGCCCAGCTTGCACAGCATTTAAAATTTGTACTTGACTATCATTAATATATGTTGTACTTTGTCGGCCAAGATAAAATGACCCCAAGCTAATTATAGCGATAACTAAAAATGACAAAATGTCTTTGCCATAAGGCCTTTCAGTCAAGGACTTGATTTTTTCGTTGATTTTGGTTATACTCATACGGTTATTATACATTATAGCTTTTATTAAAATACTATACTATGGCACATAGAAAAGCGGGTGGTAGCGCTAAAAATCTTACCGATTCAAATCCAAAATATCTAGGAACTAAACTAGCTGACGGTCAAAAGGCCAAGCATGGTGATATTATTATTCGTCAACGTGGCTCTAAAATTCTTGCTGGTGCAAACGTTAGTATGGGTAAAGACCACACCTTGTTTTCATTAACAAGTGGTATTGTTAAATTTGGCTTTAAAAGAAAAACCCATTTTGACGGTTCAAAAGTCATCAAAAAAATGGTTAATGTTGTACCATTAGTTTAATTTTGGCTGAATAGATTTTATATTTCAAATTTATCGGGTACTGCCCGGTTTTTTTGATGGGTTCGTCAAGTTCAAACATCTGTTCATTTATGGGGCCACCACCGGCCAATCTAATCTCATTTAAAATATCTTTTTTATGAATACTTGAAAACAGGCTACCATACTCGTTAGCTTGAACTTTAATTTTAATTTCATGGCCGTTTAGTTTAGCTAGAGTGTTAACAATTTTTTGCTCGGCATTTTCTAGTGCCTGATTTTGTTGAAGTTTTTTTTCGCTAGCCTTTTTAATAACCTCAGGTGTAGCTACAATACCAAAGCCTTTTTTAATAATAAAATTTTGAGCATAGCCATCAGGGAAGTTTTTAACCTCACCTTCCCTGCCGATACCTTTGATTGATTTGGTTAAATATATTTTCATATTTTACAGTATTTCTTTACTTTTTCTTTACAATTTCTAAAGCCTTATTCATTTGGCTATCGATTTTAGCGTTGGCATTTTTTACAATAATGTCCGGATTAATCCCCTGTTTAGATATTGAATTACCATTTGGGGTTAACCAATTAGCCACCGTAATTTTAATAGACGTTTCATTGTTGACTGGTATGACCTCTTGCACGGAGCCTTTACCAAAGCTTTTTTCGCCGATGACAGTTGCAATTTTATGTTCTTGCAAGGCTCCAGTTAAAATCTCTGAAGCTGAGGCTGACCCTTTATTAATTAAAACAACCATTTTAAATTTCTTGTCTTTTAATAAATCGTAACCCTTGGATATATAAATGTCTCGATCTTGTTTCGCACCATAGTCTTCGCTGACAATGATACCGCCCTCTTTAATAAACCAACTGGCGATATTTACTGATGAATCTAGATATCCACCCGGATTATTACGCAAATCCAAAATTAATTTATTTGAATTACTATTGGCAAATTCAGTCAAGGCTTTTTGAAACTTTACATCAGAGTCGTCATTGAAGCTGAATAATTTAATAACAAACACGCCATCTTTGCGCAAAGAGTATTCAATATTTTCAACAACAATTATTGCTCGAGTTAACGTTTTTAGTTGAGTTGTTTTTTGGCCCTCACGTACTATCTCAAGTTTAACTTGTGTACCAACTTCGCCCCTGATTCTTTTAACGGCTTCGTCAACTGACATACCAAATGCATTTGTACCATCTATACTGACTATTTTGTCACCTGCCACAATACCAGCCTTGAAAGCCGGAGTATTTTTTAAAGGTGAAATAACTGTTAAGATATCATCTTTGATACCTAGTTCCATACCGACTCCACTAAATGAACCCTTTAACTCTTCTTGAAACGAGGTTTGCTCGCTGGGTGTAAAAAATACGGTGTATGGGTCGCCCAGTGATGATGTTAGACCCTTAATGGCTCCATAAACACGATCGTTATTACTAATTTTGCCAGCCTCGGGTGATTTTTGATCTATGATTTTCCAGACTTTCCAAAAAAGCGCTAGGTCAGCGTTATTGATTGGGTCGCCAGAGTTTAAAATAATGTCAGTTATAGAGGCACTTTTTAAACTACTTGAATTTTTACCAACAAAAAATCCACTACTAAAAAGTAAAATGATAACAACAACAAGAAGCAAGTAGCGTCCTCTAGTTTTAAATTCTTGGTTTTTGTTGTTTGTGTTCATATATTAGTTGCTCTTTAGTTTCTAAAACATTTGGTTCTGGTATTTTAGGCTCATCCTGGACTGTGGGAATTTTGTTAACTTGTAATTTGCCAGACAATCTTTCAGCTCTATATCTATAAGCGATAAAAATTAGCCAAAGGCCAAGGAGACTAATAACTGTTTGACGGGCGCTGGTTGTTAAACCCACCCACTCGAATATTATTACTAAAAGCCCGATGGTCAAAAGTGTGTATTCACGTTTCATATTATTTAAGTATACTATTTTTGAGCAATGATTACAAATTCACCTTTTATGTTTTTAGGGCTTGATTTTAAGTAATTTAGAACCTCTTGTGCTGTACCCAAAATAATAGTTTCAAACATTTTAGTTAATTCCCTGCCGACTATAAATCGTGACTCTTGTTTTTTTGAATTTTTATTAAACCATTCAAATAGTTTTAGAATTCTATGATTTGATTCATAAATAACTACAGGTATTTCAGACTCTAATAAATTTTTTAAAAATGATTCCCGGCCCTTTTTTTGTGGCACAAAACCCCAAAAGGCAAATTGATTGCCGGTAATACCTGATGCGCTAATTAATGCAGTAACAGCACTGGCCCCAGGTATGGGCACAACTGTAATGTTATTTTTGTGTGCCTCGTTTATCAGCAGTGAGCCCGGGTCTGAAATACCAGGTGTGCCAGCGTCACTGACTAATGCGTATACTGCCCCAGCTAATAATTCATCAATAATCTTTGCCTGCTTGTTTGTATTTGTATGGCTATGATAGCTGGTTAGTTTGTTTTTAATTTTATAATGCGCCAATAATATACCAGTCGTACGCGTGTCTTCGCATAAAATCATGTCAACTTCATTCAGTACTCTAACGGCTCGCAATGTTATGTCTTCTAAATTACCAATTGGTGTAGCCACGACGTATAGAGTACCAGTATTTGTGTTGGGCATTGTATTAGGCATAAACTTTTTCTGTAACTAATACTTTACATTCATCACTGCAATATTTGGGCCCACTGTTTACACAGTCAGTGCAAACTAGCATTTTTTGGTTGCAACGAATATTGTTGCAATTTGAATAATTTTCAGTTTTAGTTTGGCAAAAATCACATTCCCCAATAACCTCGTGTCCATCGCCATCAAAATGCATTGTCTCACGGCCATCAAAAACGTATAATGCGCCTTTATAATTTTGGTTTGGGTATTTGGCCATATACGACACAATCCCACCATCTAGTTGGTAAACATCTTTAAAGCCCTCTTTTTTCAATAAGCCTGAAGCCTTCTCGCACCGCACTCCGCCCGTACACACAGTCAAAACAGTTTTATTTTTTAAATCTTGTAGCACATCAAGCTTTTTGCGCAAATCACGAAAATTACGCATACCGGGAAAAACCGTACCTTCAAATTTGCCAACTTTTAATTCATAATCATTGCGCATATCAACAATATAAAAATCTTTTCTTTTCTCGCCATTTACTGGGTTATACCATTCGTTTAATTCACTGGGTGTTAGTTTTTGACCCGTTAATTTTTTTGGGTCAATATCGTCATCTGCACCTAAATGCAGTGATACAATTTCCTTGCGACATTTTACTGATAACCTGGGGAAGGCATGGCCAGTACCCTCTGATAACTTCCAGTGAATATTTTTGTATATTTTTTGAGCCTGCATCCAGTCTATGTATTTTTGCACATTATCGGCTGTGCCCTCGCCTGTTCCATTAATACCCTCACCCGCCACAATAAAGCGCCCAGTTATGCCTAAAACGCTTAAAACGGCCCTCTGGCGCTCGGTTTCAGCCACGGGGTCATCAATATCAGTATATTTATAAAACAGTAAAATAGTGTGTTTTTCTAAATCTTTTTCAGGTTCCTTCATATAGCGATTCTAGCAAAAAATCATGATTTTTATGTTATTGACAGACTTGTATTTGTTTGCTAATATGATGTTAGAAAAATGTACTTAAGGAAAAAGAATATGAAAACAAGAAAGAATCAAGCATCGAGTCAGCCATTGAAACAACAGTCTGTTACGCAAGATTATCCTAAATTTGGTGATAAAGTCTTTGGTGATGAAGTCTTTGATAGAGCACCGGGTGTTAACGGAAGGTATCCGGGATGTTTGTATGCGGATTGCACTTGTTGTGATAGTCACGAACACACAAGTTGTATGATGACACAAGCAAATAAAAAAGACAGAGGCGAGCCGTGGCCTTTTTAAAGCCCTGCAAATTTGCAGGGCTTTTTTTGTGCGTGTACTTGGAATCGGACCAAGGACCTCTGTCTTATCAGGACAGCGTTCTACCACTGAACTATACACGCGTGGCAATTTGTGCAAAAACTATAACAAAAATTAAGTCTTTTTGCAATATTTTTACTCTTCATCAGCATCTCCTACAGTGCCTGATTGTAAGCTCTCAATAATTCGCTCCATTTCACCCAGCATTATTTTGGGTAAGTTTGAAAATGATTGTTTTATACGATGGTCAGTTACCCTATCCTGCGGGAAGTTGTAGGTGCGAATTTTCTCGCTTCTATCGCCCGAGCCAATTTGATTTTTGCGATTGTCTGCGTACTTTTTAGCTTCTTCCTCGTCGTGTTTTTGCTGTAATTTGGCCGTCAGTATAAACATGGCTTGCTCACGATTGGCCAATTGGGTGCGCTCGCTGGTGCAACGTACGTCAATACCAGTTGGCTTGTGGATTAACCTAACAGCTGTTTCAACTTTGTTAACATTTTGGCCCCCGGCCCCGCCACTACGGGAATATTCAATCTCAATATCAACAGGATTAATTTCAATTGTTGTTTTTTTACGAATTGGCAGTACGGCCACTGATGCGGTAGAAGTATGAATACGGCCATTTTTTTCAGTCGCAGGTATTCGTTGTACACGGTGCACACCTGTTTCGTATTGCAAGTATTTATAAATTTCCTTGCCCTTGAATTCATAAGTCGCCTCTTTATAACCACCAATATCATTTTCGTGCTCGTCTAAGTAACGTACTTGCCAGCCCTTAATTTCGGCAAATCTTTCATACATCTTGGCTAATTCATAAGCAAAAAGAGAGGCTTCATCACCACCAGCCCCAGCCCTAAACTCCATAATAATTTCATTGGGAAATTCCTCTTCTTTCTTTTCAGATTCTAAAATACTGTTTAACTGCTCTGTAATACCAGCTTTTTGAATATTTAGCATTTCAAGCTCGGTTTTGGCCATGTCGGCCATTTCGGGCTCAGTTTCAATCATTAATTCTAAATTTTTTTGTTCAACCAAAAAACGCTCATATTCAGATACAAGGAACTGCATTTTAGGGTTCTTTTTATATTCGTCTATTTTATTTTCATCAAACATGACAGTAAGGTTTTATTTTTTACTTGCTGATGCTGAAGCACGCTTCTTAAACTTATCAACACGCCCAGCTGTGTCTAGGAGTGTTTCCTTGCCAGTATAAAAAGGGTGCGATGTGCTGGTAATTTCAGCACGAATAAGAGGGTACTCTTTGCCATCATCGTATTTAATGGTGTCTTTACTTGGTAATGTTGACATAACCAAAAAACGAGAGCCATTCTGGTTGTCTTCAAACACTACGTATCTGTTTGTTTCTGGGTGAATACCTTTTTTCATATTGGCTGATTCTAGCATATTATTGTAAACCTTGCAATTCATCAATTTGAGCTTGAATTTTGTTAGCAATACTCATAACGGCATTTCCATAAAATGTATTGGGTGGTTTACGGCCATCTTTACATGCTCCACCTGAATAGTATTTACAAGCTGCATTGCGTTCAGCACTGTAGCCACCATCTTTAGCTCCCCGCTCAGACAAGTACAGGGCGGTAGCCATAATCGCATCTTCGGCATTCCATGGGTTAGCCGTACTCTTGCCTAAAGCAGCCGCGATTTTATTTTCATATGATATCCAAGTTGTAGGTATAAATTGTGAAGGCCCCATTGCTCCACCCCACCCCCCACCAGGAATTGGACATGATAATGGCGTGGTGTCTGGGTTCAGTCCTAATTTTGCCACTATTTTCAAGTAAGGTGTTTGATCATCACGGCTAGATCGTCCGGCTGCTAAAGATTCGGGGCCTGGCATAATTTTACGCCAAGATTTTGATTCAGCTTGGCCAGCTTTATTACATGTACCCACGTTGGCGCCTAAATTACTTTCTTGAGTAATAATCGCTAATATTAAGGCTGGGCGTACGCCAGTTTTTGCTGAAGCTGATTTGGCATAATTTAAAGCATCACCAAATTTAATTGCCCCAGTGTCGCGCAATTTAAACAAAGCTGACAAAATTTCATTTTTACGTTTTTGTCTAGCCGCCAGCTCCTTCTGATATGCCGACTCTTTTTCCTTACTAATCGTTAAAAGCTTCTTTTTTTCCTGTTCATTTTTTTCAACCTTTTTCTTTTCACTTTCAATTGTTACCTTGGCATCAACCTGCTTGTTTTTATCTTTTTCTAAATTTTTCTTTTCAATTTCAGTGTCGGTCTTGGCTTCTTTGACACCTGTAACATGCTCGCGCAATGCGCGTTTGATGATTTCAAAAGCGTCAATGTCATGGTAGAATTCCGAGACGGTTTTGTCTGAAAGGAGTACGTGTGCGACCGACGTATTGTCTAACTCTCGAGTTTTGCGAATTAAATCAGAAATAGAGTCTTGGCCCGAACTGATTTTTTGATCTAAATTATTTATTTTTGAAACACGTGTCCCAATCTCTTTTGAGAGTTTGCTAATGATTAAATTTTTGGCCTGGATTTGTAACTTAGCCCTTTTAATGTCATTAATTAGAATATTTAAGTCATTTTGAATAGAACCCGATTGACCTTTTTGTTTGGCCAGTAGCGCCTCCTTTTCAGCTATTTCCTGCTCCAGTACCCTCAGCTCTGATTCAAGCTGGGCTCTTTGTTCAATAGACAAATCAGCAGAGCTAGACTGAGCCCAAACACTTTGTGTAATTGGTGCAAATATAACAATTGTTATATAAATAACGGCTAAAAGTCGTTTTAACATATAGCCTACATTATAGCATACAAGCTTATGTTATTCAGCTACTTCTGGCTCCTCATCCTTCTTGCCCTTCTTTTCAACTTCAATTTTTGTTAAATCAATTTCAACTGGCTCGGGTTCGATTTCTTCTACGGCTGGCTCGGCGATACAAATAACATCATCAAGATCATTCAAAAATTCTACACCATTTGGGATTTTCAGATCTTTAACTTGCACTTGATCATGTAGGTTTACCAGCATACTTAAGTCCACAATAATTTCATGCGGTAGATTTTTTGGCATAGACCTGATTTCAAGTTCATGCAGAACTTTAACCAAAACACCACCTTGTTTAATAGCTTCTGATATGCCGTCAAAAATGATTGGTACGGCTACCTCAATTTCTTTATTCATATCAACTACATAAAAGTCAACATGCATTGGCGTGTCTTTAACTGGGTGCCACTGGACTTCATGAATAAGTACATTTAATTTTTTACCATCAAGTTCTAAATTAATAATTTCGCTTTCCCCCGCTTCTTTAAAAATTTTAATAAATTGTTGCGCGGGTACAGAGAGTGACGTACTCGGAGTTCCGGCGCCATAGACAACGGCTGGTACTTGGCCGTTTGCACGAACCTCACCCACCCTATTTGCCTTACTTCGCATATTTCCTTGTATTGTAATCATAGGTTACCTTTATAACATATTTTACCCAAAAACACCAGCCTAATATAAAAAACATAAGTCGGACTTATGGCTAAGCCTCTTTGTACTTGAGCCAGATCAATATTTCTTTATCAAAGTCTTTTATGTTTGAAAAATATTTTGGAAAGACTTCAAGGTCTAAAATTTTAGCGTATCTTCTTTCATTAATATGATAGTCTTTGTAGCTACTCCACTTGTACTTACTAATAAAATCTAAAGCTTTTTCAACATCATTAATACCATTTTCTTTCCAATCTTTTTGTATAAGTTTGACGCAGTTTAAGTGTATATAAGAAAAAAGATACTTAGCCTGATTGTTATTATTGATGTGGGTTGATTTGAACTTACTCTCAAAAAGTCCTCCCGTTCTATTGTACTTTGAATTAAAATACTTAGCATAAGCCGTACATACCTTTCTCATAAACTCAGAGATTTTATTTTTGTCCTTATATTTTTTTAAACTTAGCCATAAGTCCGACTTATGGCTCATTGTAATATAAATATGGAAATGGTTTGGCATCAATGTCCATGCCCCTATAGATACAAGTGTTTCGTCGCGGTCAAAGTCAAAAGCGTCAATACCATTTTTAACAATATCTTCTCTGAAGGTAAAACTTTTGCAAGTATTACAGCAGTAAAGGCACTTTATAAAATAATCATAATCCTGATCATCTAAAAATATTTTTTGTTTGCTGTTTCCCCTATTGTATATATGGTAATATTCACCAACTACTAATGGGGTTTTTCGATTAGGCATAATATAAGTATACACACACTTAGACATAAGTCGGACTTATGGCTGTGGAAAATAGAACTCAAACTTGTATAAATAAAAAAGCCCTTTTTAAAAGGGCTGGGCTGTTAGTTAACATAAAAAGCAATCATCTTCAAAGAATAAGGCTTTAGAGTAACACCACTTTACATAAAGTTCAATTTTACCACTCGCGTAATGTCTTAAACGCAACACACATGGATAACCTTCCCAATACACTTTAAGACTTGCGATAATGGATCTATTGTCGGGAAGACTGATCTCGCCATCTCTTACAAGAAGAGAAAATCTTATTATGGCTTCATGTAAACTATAATGAAAGAATTGTCTACGCACAAGTGAGCTATATTTAATATCCTCACTCAGAATTTTTAGTAATTTTCTTGGTATAGTAGATGTAATTTTTCCATTCCAGTCCTTAATTTCAGGGAATTCAAAGACTGTAGGGCTAATAGAAACCTCTTTTGAAAGAATTTCTAAAACACTCGTCTTGAGAAGTTCTAGGCAATCATCAAGATTGGATATTTGTAAAAAATCACTTTTATCCGTTGGGACAATCTTTTTTGTTTCCATGGCATTAACCAATTGTTTCTTTCCCTTATAGTGAAGAATAGTCGGTTTTTCCGCATCTAAATCTAGTGTATCCATTTTTCAATAATTTTATAGGTTATAACATATTTTACCCAAAAATGCCAGTGTTTAAATAAAAACATAAGTCGGACTTATGTTTTTATGAGTTATGCTTTTGGGTGGGTTTTTCTAAAATTATATGGTCGTAAAGGTATTGTTTGTCGGCCCCGACTTTTTTGCGGGGGTTGAAGATGTAAAGAGGGTCAAAGATCTCTTTAGTTTCTTTAAAAAGCGCTAATGTTTTTGCTGTAAACATTTCGTCAAGATAGGGTGTACGAATTAAGCCATCATTGTGTTCAGCCGTAATAGAGCCTTTATATTCGCGAACTAAATCATAAACTTTATCAGAGACGGCCAAGATTGTGTCACGAGTTTTTGGGTCTTTAAAGTCCATCAGTGGAATAATATGGAAATTACCATCCCCGGCGTGACCAGCAATTGTGTAAACTAATTTATAGTCTTTTAAAATTTTATTAAGTTTTGGTAAAAATTCAGCTAAAGCATGGGGCGAAACACAAATATCATCAATAAATGGGGCCGTGTGCTTGCCTTTAACATGTTTACGTAATAGATTAAAGCTTTCACGTCTAATGCGCCAATACTTTTCACCACCCTTGGCATTGGTAATGCGAGTTTGAATATTGTATTCTTTGGTGAATTTTTTTAGAACAGTATCTAGTTTTGTAACTTTTTCTAAACACTCATTTTCGTCTTGGCTGGTAAATTCAGTAATTAAAACTAGTTTTGGCAAACCACCGCGAAGCATCATTAAAACCTCTGGGATAAATGAAAGGCCTAATTTGATAAACTCAAATATGTTCATTTGTCTAATAAAGTCTGGGAAGAATTTAATAGCTAGCGATAATGAATCATCATCATAACTTTCAACACTCTCAGGTTCTAGTGGTAGTATCGTTTCAATAACCTCATCAATTTTGGAAAGATCTTTTAAAAATGTTACGTGGATCATTTTGTATTTTTGTAGGGGCACTAAATACCAAGTAATTTCAGTAATAATGCCCAATGTCCCCTGTGAGCCCACCACCAAACGACACAAATCAAAAATCTCATCCTCTGACTCTTTTTTGCTTATCAGATTCCATAGGTAATATCCGGCTGAATTTTTGCTAACTTTGGGCTTGGCCTGGTTGATTTCAGTTACGTTTTCAGTAACTAATCTATAAATATCAGTGTAAAGTTCACCTTCCATATCATCCAGTTTGCACTTGGTCTCTAATTCAACTTTTGTAAGAGGCTTAATTTCGTATTCATTGCCATCGCGAAAAACAATTTTTAAACTTTTAATAAAATTTTCCATTTTGCCATACCTTAGAGTCTTTTCGCCACCTGCATTGTTGGCCACCATGCCACCAACGGCACAAATTTCTTTTGAAGCCGTATAGGTTGGCATTAGCATATTCTTTTCTAATGTGAATTTTTCAACGTCGCGATAATACGTACCAGGTAACATTGTAACAGAGCCCGACATTTTAATACCATAATGTTCTATGGATTCCACTGCAAAATCACTAATGCCATGCATGTATTTTGTAAAATCCAATATTATTGAATCATTAATTGCCCCACCCGACATGCATGTTCCGGCGCATCTAGCTGTAATTGATAAATTAGGATTAGCTGGTTTGCTACGGGCTACAAAATGTACGATTCGCTTTACATCCTCGCTGTGTTTGGGATAAACAATTAGTTCCGGCATAACTTTAAAAATACTCGCATCTCTTGAGTAAATTTCCAAAGTCTCATTTGATGATTCAACATCGCCATCAATAATGTCTTTGATTTGTTTTGCTAAATCCAACATATTATTTGTATTATAGCATTTATCTATAATACAAACCTATAAAGATAAACCACCAGTTACAGTACCCATAGTGTCAATACCAGCCGCAGCCCCACACTTTTTCATGTCACTTTTATGTGTATCCCAAGCTGTTTTGCGAGCACTATTTAATGCTCGATGAGCCTCTTTGGAAGCTGTATTGTAAGCCTGGTTGGCTATTCGGCGGGCGTTAGCTCTTTCGCTTGAAGTTGTTTTTGCCCAAGCGTCTTTAACTGCAACTTTTCTAGCTTCTAATGCAGTTTTTATAGCTACAGAATAAGCATCAAAAGCTGAAATTATGGCTGTGTCGCGAGCTTCAACCGAGGTTTGGGCACAGGCTATGTCTACAACTTTTGACTCAGCAGAGTTCCCTCTGATTTTTTCAGTACGATCTTTTAATTTTTCATCCATTTTTTGACGTAATTCTAAAACTTTGTCTTTGGGGCCAGAATTAGTACCCGTGCCTTCTTCAGCAAAAACTGAAACTCCTAAGAATATAACTGAAACGATTGCTAAAATACTTAAATATTTTTTCATTTTTTGTTTATATTAATTATAATAAAGCCCGTATATAGGTTATGACGTAATTATAGCATCTAAATTACTCAGTAATTATGGTGTGATATTGTTGAAAAGTTTTAACCTGTTATAAACTATACTCTCTATAGCTTCTACCGCCGGGGTGAGTAATTTGGCTGGGGTAATTTCGTTGGGGTTTTGGTCAATCGCTTTTTCAACTTCGTCCCTATAGGCCAGCCTTAATTCAGAATTTATATGCACTATTGAAATTCCAGCTTTAATAGCATTAGTAAAATCCTCATCACGCAAGCCCGAGCCACCGTGCAAGACTAGTGGTACATTTGTAATTTCAGCTATTTCTCTAACTAAATCTGCATTAATATGCGGTTTGCCTGATTTGATTAACCCATGAATCGATCCAACCGATGGCGCAAATAAATCAATACCGGTTGCATCTACAAAATTTTTAGCGTCTACTGGAGTGGTTAAAATACCGGCGCCCTCAGGTATAACTTCTTTAATATCAGAGCCAGAGCCAATAAAACCAAGCTCAGCTTCAACCAAAATATCACGCCCAGTATTTTTAATGACTTCATGGGCATAATCAACACATTGCTTGGTTATTTTTATATTTTCATCAAGTGACAGTTTGGCCCCGTCAAATATAACCATATCAAAACCCTCATCAATGCAAGCTTTGACTGATTCAAAACTGCTGTGGTGGTCAGCGTTTAGAAAGATTGGGTAATCGTGTTCATCGCGAATTGAATGAACCATGTCATAAACCATCTCAAGCCCGGCGAACTTCTCTTCACCCTCACTAACGCCAATAATCACCGGTACTAATTCGCCAATTTCAGTTGATAATTTTTTAGCTCCATTGTAAATACCGTGCAAGCCTTCTAAATTTGAAATATTAAAATGCCCAATAGCGACACCTTTTTGTTCCGCCTCTTTAATATATTCCCGCAACGTTTTAAGCATGTTTAAATTATATCACATTAAATACTTTGTGCTATAATGTTTTTATGCAGAATACAGAGATAGAAAATAAACAAAAAATAGACTTTTTAGCCATTGGTGATATTGTGACTGATGCCTTTATTAAATTACAAGATGCTGAAACTTATTGTGACTTGGATAAAGAAGGTTGCAAATTATGTATGCGTTTTGGTGACAAGGTGCCATACGAATCAGTCACTGTGTGTCATGCTGTCGGTAACAGCGCCAATGCATCAGTTGCAGCGGCTAAACTTGGTTTACATTCAAGTTTATTGGCAGTAGTTGGTAATGATGCCGAGGGCCAGGTATGCTTGGAGACTTTAAAAAACAATAAAGTAGACACGACATACATAAATACTGATTTAAATTTGCCGACTAATTACCACTATGTTTTGTGGTATGGTACTGACCGCACGATTTTGATCAAGCATGCCGAATATGCACGCAGTATGCCAAATAATTTGCCTGAAATAGGTTGGGTTTATTTGTCATCTCTTGGCCAAAACACTGAAAGCTTCCATCACGAAATTGCCCAATATGTTGCCAGTCATCCTGAAACAAAATTAGCTTTTCAGCCTGGTACGTTTCAAATGTCTTTAGGCACTGAAAAACTAAAAGCTCTCTACGAAAATACTGAAATCTTTTTTTGCAATAAACAAGAAGCTGAAAAGATTTTAAACCAAAAAGAAAATCTTCCTAATACTGGCATAGCAGATATAAAAAATTTAATTCAAAAACTACACGAACTTGGCCCCAAAAAAGTTGTTATGACTGATGGTATTAACGGCCTGTATGCTTCAGACGGTCAGAATATTTATAGTTTGCCTATGTACCCCGACATTGCCCCACCGGTTGAACGTACTGGTGCTGGTGATGCAACAAGCTCAACCATAGTCTCAGCCATGGCAATAGGTAAAACTTTTGAAGAGGCCCTACTTTACGGCCCAATCAATGGCATGAACGTAGTCCAGCACATTGGCGCCCAAGCCGGCCTTCTCCCTCTTTCAAAAATAGAAGATTACCTACAAAATGCCCCCGCTGAGTATAAGTTAACGAAGATTTAGAAATATAATAACTATATAAAAATGCCCCGTAAAACGGGGCATTTACATTGAGCGTGTTATGAACTTTGTACCCTTTTCTCAAGTTCCAAAGAGAGAGTTTCTAAGTGTTTAAGAAACCTTTCTTTGAGAACGATTGAGATGTTTTCGATTGCTCCAATAGCAATCTCCTTAATCTCTTTCGGGTCTTGACCTGTTTCGATCATTGCCTTGATCATGCTGAAATCTCCTGATCGGTCGAACTCTCTTAATAGTTCGGAGACATCCTTTTCGCTAAGGTTTTCGTGCCTCAGCATTGGCATTGCGGCTGTGGCTTTACGCAAAAGAGCGTTTTCCACAATTTTTTGAATGAACTCTGTTTTCATAAAATATTGTTTTTTAAAAAACATGAACCATTACTAGGATTGGAACATAAAAATTTTAGGTACCTAGTATTCCTCTGCGAGTATATACTATTTAAGCTAACAAGTCAAGCTATTGTACATAAATATCATAAATAAATTGCTTAACCCTTTCTACTTATCACCTTTTGTACAGCCTCAATAATATCAGGTACATCCATTTTGTAGTGGGCGATAAGTTCGTCCATAGTGCCCGATTGGCCAAATTTGTTTTGGACACCAATAAATTCTATGGGTACTGGACAATTTTGGGCCAAGCACTCGGCAACAGCACTGCCCATGCCACCAGCAATTTGGTGCTCCTCCACCGTAACCACGGCGCCGGTTTTTTTAGCACACGAAATTATAGTTTCAGCATCAAATGGTTTAATAGTAGCTAAATTTACAACAATACTGCCAACCCCCTTCCCCTCCAACTCTTTAGCTGCTAAAAGCGCTCGGTGGACAAGTGCCCCACAAACAACAATGCACGCTTCTAACTTGGAAGCCTTGCTTCCAAGTGATGGATTTGTAGAAGATTCCCACAATATTTGAGCTTTGCCTATTGCAAAAGGCGTGTTTGCGGTTGTAATAATTGGAGTTTTTTCACGAGCTAGTCGAATATAAACTGGTGTTGGCCAATTAAGTGTGGCAATGGTTGCCTTGAAGGCTTCAATGGCATCACAGGGCGAAATAACACACATATTTGGCATTACGCGCATAAGGGCGATGTCTTCAATCGCTTGGTGGGTGCCACCATCGGGCCCGACCGAAATACCAGCATGCGAACCAGCGATAATCACCTTGCGGTCGTTGTAGGCAATTGTTGTGCGAATTTGCTCCCAATTGCGACCTGGGCTGAACATGGCATAGCTGGAAATAAATGGAATTTTGCCCATGGCTGACATACCACTGGCTACGGTCGCCAAGTTTTGCTCGGCTACGCCAACTTCAATAAATCTATTTTTAAATTCATTGGCAAATAAATGCATTTGAGTTGATTCAGTCAAGTCGGCACACAACCCCACAACCTGGTCATTTAATTTGCCAGCTTGAAGTAGGCCTTCACCAAAGCCCTTGCGAATAGGTGAAACTTCGCAGTCAGTATCAAAAACTTTTGTATTTAATTTTGCATTTGGGTTTAACATAAAAACTATTGATGTTCGCTTTTAATTTTACCACCTAGTGTGCGTAATTCTTTTAATGCCATATTGGCCTCTTCTTTGTTTGGTGGTTTGCCATGCCAAAGATAGTCACGTTCAAATTCGGGCACGCCACGGCCGGGTATAGTTTTGGCAATAATGACTGAAGGTTTATTAAAAATACTTTTAGCAGTTTGTACGGCTTCGTGTAATGCTGTAAAATCATGGCCCGGGACTTCTATAACGTGCCAATTAAAAGCCTCCCACTTGGCGCCTAGTGGTTCAAGTGGCATGATGTTTTCAGTATAACCATCAATTTGTATATTGTTGCGGTCAACAACAGCTATTAAATTACCTAGTTGATTTTTACCAGCTAACATTATACCCTCCCAACTATTACCCTCGTCTAATTCGCCATCGCTCATGAGTGCATAAATAAATCTGTCATTTTTTTGTCCATGATCAATCCTGTCAGCTAAAGCCATACCCACAGCTTGCGATAAACCCGAGCCCAAGGGCCCTGATGAATTTTCAACCATAGGTAAATATTCACGGTGGGGGTGGCCTTGCAAACGGGTACCAAATTTACGTAGTGTTTGTAATTCTTTAATATCAAAATAGCCAGCATGGGCCATCGTGGCGTAAAATACTGGGCAAATATGGCCGTTTGATAGTACTAGGCGGTCACGTTCGGGCCATGTAGGATTTTTTGGGTCGTGTTTCAGTTCATGAAAATATAAATAAGTAAAAATGTCGGCCATGCCAAGGGGGCCGGCAGTGTGCCCACTGCCGGCCGTAACTAGCATTTCAATTATGCTTTGGCGAATAACGTTGGCTTGCAGTTCAAGCTTTTTAATTATTTCATCGCTCATGCTGTTAGACATAAAATAATTATAACACAAAAATTTATTTAAGTTTTAAGTAGTGCGCGCAATTCGCCAATTGCAAGTCTGGGTTCTGTGTCATTAAAAATAACACTACCACAAACGAATCTTGTTACTCCTGCATCATACAACCCTTTTATTGTATCCATATCTACTGCGCCATCAACACTAATTATATGATTAGGTAAATTTTGCTTAATAAATTTTATTCTACCAAAAACGTCAGTGTCAAAATCTTGATCCTGAAAACCAACATTTTTTATACCCATACACTGTACAAATTTAATTTCATTTTGTAAATCTAAAATATCTTGAGGATTGGTAGTCCCCTCGTAAGCCACACCCAATTCAAGCTCATTTTTATAATAGCTATCTAGATTTTGTATAAAATCTTTTAACTCACTAATTTTTTCAGGCTCCCCAATTAAATGTGGCAAATGAAATACAATGCGTTTGGGCCCAATGCGTACCAAATCGTTAAAATGTTTGGGTATATCAGCGATCATTAAATCCAGTTCATAATCTATTTCATTCCAGTGTGGCATTCCACTTGCTTCGTTTAAAATATTTTGCCAATCCATGCCTGCTAAATCATTCAGCGGCCAACTTTTATTATTGGCATATTTACCATCAATTAAATCTATTTGAACTATTTTAGCTGAACCAAGCACGAGTTTGGTTTTTTGGGTTAGTTCGGCAAAATCATTAGGTATTATGGCTGGGATTATTTCTATCAAATTATTCAAGTTATTGTTTAAACTAGTGTTGCTCTTCATATTTTTCAACCTTTTCAATCCTACGAATGTGACGTTCTTCGTTTGAAAATGGGGTTTCAATGAACAATTCTACTGCCTCTAATGCTTCGTCATTTGTCATAAAACGCTGGCCTAATGCTATGATATTGGCATCATTGTGGTCGCGACCAAAACTAACAATATCTAAATTCTTGCCATAATATTCAATCGCACGGACGCCATCAATTTTATTAGCCACAATTTGCTCACCTTCGCCACTGCCACCAACAATAATACCAAATGAACCAGGGTCGTTAACTACAGCTTGGGCACAAGGAATAATAAAGTCGGGGTAATCATCGGTTGGGTTACTTTCCTTGGGGCCATAATCAGTAACAGTGTGGCCCATATCAAGTAGGCTATACTTTAAAAAGTTTTTCATTTCGTAGCCAGCATGGTCAGATGCAATGTGGATTTTCATAGGTGTATTTAAGCCGCTTGTTCAAAATTTAAACCCTCTAATTTTGTTTCAATCTCTTTCAGCTTTATTTCTAGTTCGGCATTATAGGCATTGTTTAAATTAGATAGGCCCGCTTCAGCCATAACTAAATCAGCTTTTAAAACTTCAAGCTCAGCCTTGGCTGTTTCAAGTTCTGATGCACCAGCCGCTGGGTCATATAAAAAATCCTCATTTTTGCCAATTTGAATTTTTAAATTAC
The DNA here is from genome assembly GCA_001785575.1 of Candidatus Nomurabacteria bacterium RIFCSPHIGHO2_02_FULL_38_15. Lineage (GTDB taxonomy): Bacteria > Patescibacteriota > Minisyncoccia > Phycocordibacterales > UBA9973 > MFUC01. Next base: position 17,796 of record MFUC01000013.1, on the reverse strand, counting down.
TAATAACCTTTTCAGCCAAAGCCCTTTCATTTTCCAACTGCACGTTATTAATCTCGGGGTGCTCAATGTTTGTATTTTCCATATGTTTGTATTCTACCAAGATATATTCTATATAGCAATAAAAAACGGCACCCGTTAAGGATACCGTTTAGGTCTGATAGTTTTAATTTTCAATAACCAACCCAAGCATTTTTTCAAACCAGCTTACATGATCTAATCCTTTCATATTCCGATAAGGAACATCTTTGGAGCGTAAAGCAACGTTTTTAAATACCTCGGGCTGAGCCTGAATGTCATTGTTAGTGTAAAAAGGATGTTGGGTAAGGCGAAGTATTCTTTTACCCCACAAATTTTCACCTTTCGGACAATAGTAGCCTCTCTGGTTTTCATAACCATCAACACCAACACGTACATCAATCCAATTTCTTGTTGGACTGCTTTCGTTCTTCAAGCGTTCAACAGTTTGAACATGCTTTTCAATTCGCAGGTGACCTTTAGTTGCAGCCTTTATGAAGTCATCTTTGCTTATTTGATAACAAAGCTCATGGCCAGAACCAAAAATTTCCCAAGTTGCTCTTGCTTGTGCTGGTGTAAATTTTGGATACCACACAGCATCTTTTTGAATGCGAGCTACATTCTTTTTGCGATTATTTCCCATATTTTATTTTTTGATGATTTTGATATATGATAGCATTTTTTATATATAAAGTCAATAGCACACAAAAAGCCCTAAATTTGGGGCTTTTTGTTGGTTTTTAGTATTTTGCCTATTTTATTGTTTCTCCTGTTTTTATAACATGCTCAACCAGTGTATACGTATACCCAAATTCATTACCGTACCATGTCGCCATCCATACAAAATTCTTAGAAAAGCCTCTGTCTAAAGCTCACCTAGAGTAATTTTACCAAGAAGTAAAACATATAGCAACGAGGATCAGAAGAAAAAGAAAAGGTCGTTTATTATTCGATTGGTTTTATTGATGCAGGTGATATGTTCAATTCTACAATTACTGAAATTGGGTTACCTGTTTTAGGTGACCTAGTTTCAAGAAGAAAAGATCTTTTATCATTTTCAAATGATATCCATTTTGTTTCAACATCAACACCAAAACCTGTACCTCGAAGAAAACCTGTTGCAAATCTATTCAAAGAATCTTCATCTGGCTCTTTTGGCTGATAACTTATTCTGGCTTCGAGAAACTGCTTGATCTTTAATTCGGTATCTTTATCATTCTCAAATGTTTCCCATTGTATTTTTTCTCCCCATGATTCTACTTTTATAGTTTCCATAAAATTTATTTATTAATTAATAATTTACTTAATTGTGCTACCTGTCTTAATAAAATGCTCCACAAGAGTATACGTATACCCCATTTCGTTGTCGTACCAAGCCATGATTTTGACTAAATTACCCCCAACAACTCGGGTCATTGCAAGGTCGGCGATTGAGGCATGGCTGTTGCCTAGTATGTCTGATGAAACAAGTGGCTCATTGGTCACGGCAAAAATTTTGTTCCAACGTGGGTCTTTTGAGGCGTTTTTTAAAATCTCATTTACTTCATCATGGCTTGTTGGTCTTTTAGAAATAAATGTAACATCAACAATACTACCTGCCGGCACCGGCACGCGAATTGAAATACCGTCGAACAAGCCCATAAGTTGCGGGAAGGCTTCAGTTACAGCAATCGCCGCCCCGGTTGAAGAAGGCACAATATTTTGGGCCGCTGCCCTGCCCTCGCGCAGGTCTTTTTTATTTGGCCCATCAACTAATGACTGCGAAGCTGTGTAGCCATGCACGGTATTTAAAATTGCTTTTTCAATACCAATAGTTTCGTGCATGATGGCAATAATTGGACTGGCGGCATTTGTAGTACACGAAGCGTTGCTAGTAATATTACAAGTACCAAATTTGTTTTCATTCACTCCCAATAAAATAGTTTCACCTAATACCTGGGCCCCGCTACCTTTTGATGGTGCGCTAATTACAACCTTTTTCGCCCCCTGTGTAATGTGAAATGAGACCTTGTCATATGATGTAAATAATCCAGTTGATTCTACAACTACATCAATGCCTAACTCCTTCCATGGTAATTTAGCCGTGTCTTTTTCAGATATAACACGTATTTTTTTGCCGTCAACAATAATGTCTTGCTCGTCAAATGTTACCGTTTCGGCCCATTTGTGGTACACCGTGTCGTATTGCAACAAATATGCCATATTTTCAATACTGCCCAAATCATTCACTACAACTATTTCAATCTCAGGCCTTTCCCAAGCAATTTTTAAAAATGCGCGACCAATTCGCCCAAAGCCATTTATCGCAACTTTAATTTTTTTTGTTTCCATGTGTTTATCATAGCAAATAATACAAAGTAAAGAAAATTAGTCTCAAAATTTTAATTAACAGGCTTATTTAATTCAAATTGCTCTATTTTTTTATTTATTTTATTTAAAAAATTAGGCATAATTTTTGTGGCAAAAAAAGATTCATTCTCAAGGTTTACATCAACATTTTCAATACTTATAGAGTCAAGAGTCTCAACTAATTTATTAATAGGAGATGCCACTTGTAAAACAAAGGTGATAGAGTCATTATTATTTACCTTACTAACTACAAAATAATATTCTGGTTTGTTATTTTTTAAACCATCTTTTATATCTATGTAGCCTTCGGTACTTAAACTTTTTACGTCATTTGTAATTCCAATAGAGCTTAGATCTCTTAGCATTATTTTTGCATTCTCTGCAGTATTAACTAAGGAAGATAGTAATTGATCACTCAAGTATCTATCGTCAAATGTGGCATTAGAAGTTTCGGGACGCCCATCCAGCTCAGCTCCGGCAATAACGGTTAAGCTTTTTGGCATAATGACGCCCTTACTTTGTAAGCCTTGTTCAAATTTATTTTCAAGTACAGATATTTTTTGTATTAACGGATCAATAGACTCATTTGATTCCGATGAATCTTGGGTGAAATAGGCAGTTGTCTCAGGATTTAGTACTTTTTCGGGCGCAGTTGGCCGTGAAATATTTGGAGGACTAAGATCCTCCGAAGAAATTTTTTGTTGGTTATCTAAAGTATTTCCTGGCATGGAGCTGAGACCTGCCACTCCTACAATTTCAGCCATTTTCTTTATTTGTTCAAAATTGAATTTCATGAGTCTATTGTACCACTTATTCGCTTACATATTCAAATCTAGGACCAGAATAGCCATCTTTTTCAACATGATCAAAAAACATAGCTTGTGGACGAGCCCAAATTTTGTAGCCTGAATGAACAGTGTCAGTCAGTCTTTCATAGACGATCATCCACTCCTCGGTTTCAGAATGTTTAGCAAGAGTGATTATTTTGTAAGCATCACCCTTGTAATGTTTGTAAATTTGTCCTGCTTCTATTTCCATAAATTTATTATAGCATGTTTTGAACAGGCTACTACTTGGAAGCCTTGCTTCCAAGTAGTATGATAAATTATATGTCCACAAGAAAACATTTTTTTGTCATAGGGGAATATTATCATATTTACAATAGGGGTGTTGATAAAAGAGATGTTATTCTTGATCTTTATGATCTACAAAGATTAGAAGAAAGTTTTATTGAGTTTAATACTGAAAATCCTATTGGGAGTATTTATGAAAATTCATTTAAGAAAGGCTCGGTAGAACTTGGAAGCAAGGCTTCCAAGTTGGTAGACATAATTGCTTACTGTTTTAATCCTAATCATTTTCATTTACTACTTACTCCCCTTGTTGAAAATGGTGTAGAAAAATTTATGCAAAGAATCGGTGGTTATACAAAATATTTTAATAATAAATATAAACGCACGGGTAGATTATTCGAAGACAAATTTAAATCTAAACATGTTGCTGAAAACAGATATTTAATTCACGTGAGCGCGTATATAAATATGAATAATAGAGATGAACTTGGAAGCCTTGCTTCCAAGTTAAGTAAATCAAGTTTTGAGGATTACATTGAAGCTGATAATCAAAAAAGTATTTGCAATATTCGCATTGTACTTGATCAATTTAAGTCAAAAGAAGATTATAAAAGATATGCTATAGAAACGCGGAGAGACACTCTAAAAAGAAAGGATGATTTGAAAGATCTTGAGTTTGAACACTTGGAAGCAAGGCTTCCAAATGGATTACCTTAGTAATTCTTTTAATATTTCTAAAACCATTTGGGGATTGGCACTGCCATTGGTTTGCTTCATGATTTGACCAACGAGTGACATAAGCACACTTTCTTTACCAGCTTTGTAGGCTTCAATAATATTTGGGTTAGCATCAATAATTTGTTGGGCAACCTTCTTTAAGGCTTCGGGGTCGTTTTTTTGTAATAAGTCATTTGTTTCAGCATAAGCTTTAGGTGATTGGTCGTTAGTTACTATAACTAATAAAATATCTTTGGCAGTGCGAGAATTTATTTGATTGGTTGATAATAACTCAATAAGTTCAGCAAAATTTTGGACACTTGGGAGCTTAGCTTCCAAGTTAGATTTTTTAATGCCCAAATAGTCTGAGGTAATATAGTTTGAAGCAGTTTTGATTTTTGCATGATCGTTTAGAATTGCACAAACGCTTTCAAACCATAATGCTAGGTCACGATCATAAACAAAACTTTCAATATCTTCATCCTTAATACTAAAATCATTTTTATAGCGATCACGTTTTTGTTGTGGCAGTTCGGGCAAATTATTTTTTAAAGCATCTAGTTCAAACATTTCATGCAAATAAAATTTGGGAATATCAGGCTCGGGGAAATAGCGGTAGTCGGCTGAATTTTCCTTGCTACGTTGCGAAAAGGTTTGCTGCTTTACTTCGTCCCAACCGCGAGTTTCCTGAACTATTTCAGCCTCTCTACCGGCCTCGTATAACATCTTCATACGTCCTATTTCAAATTTTGCTGCTCGTTCAACCGCCGAGAAAGAGTTGATATTTTTAACTTCAACTTTGGTGCCAAATACTTTAGGGTCAGGTGATATAGATAAGTTTAATTCAACTCGCATTTCGCCCTTTTCCATATTCGCCTCTGACACGCCCAAATACTGCAACAGTAATTGCAACCCCCTGCCGAATTTAGCGGCATCTTCGGCTGTGTGAATACACGGCTCGGTTACCAGTTCCATTAATGGCACACCGGCACGGTTATAATCTATAAGGGTTTTATCAGCCGAATGTTTTGATGTAGCCGTATCTTCTTCTAAATGTATACGAGTAATATCTACACCGGCCAAATGTCCACCCGTAACAATTGGATTTTTGTATTGCGAAATTTGGTAGCCCTTGGGTATGTCGGGGTAAAAATAGTTTTTGCGGTCAAACTCTGAAAAATTGGCAATATTCCCTAGTCCATCATTTGCCCCATTTTTAGCAATAGCCAAACCAACACGAATGACATTTTCTATGGCTTGTTTATTAGGCACGGGTAATGTGCCAGGATGGGCCATACACACAGGGCAAATATTTTGGTTGGGGGCGCTGTGGAAGGGGTCATTAATACAATCGCAAAACATTTTGCGTTTAGTGTTCATTTCAGCATGAATTTCAAGCCCAATGGTTGTGTAATAAATTTTCTCCATACTTCAGTATACCAGCTTTATTTAGATTTTTTAACTATTTTAACTAATGCATCGGCAAAATCTTTAACCATTTCATCATCAAACATTGTTACGGCAAAAGATTTTTTATTGATTTTTTTAAATTCTTTCAGGGCCTCTTTTACAATTTTTACATCGACTGCGTCAGTTTTGGTTAACAATACAACCTCCTGTTTTTCTAAAAGTTCTTTGTCGTATTTACCTAATTCACCACGAATGGTTTCATAAACTTTTTGCATGCGCGAAATGTCAAAGCTTTTTTTATCGTCAATATCAGCAAAACCATCTTCAAACGAAACTAGGTGCACCAGTATTTTTGTACGCTTTATGTGGCGCAGGAATTTGTGGCCCAATCCACGACCCTCACTGGCCCCCTCAATCAGCCCCGGAATATCGGCAATAATATAGCCATAAAAATCACCCAAGTTAGGGTCAAGGGTTGTAAAGGCATAGTCGCCGACCTTGGCATTGGCATTCGTTAGTAAATTAATTAACGAACTTTTACCCGCATTGGGCATACCAATTAGGCCCACATCGGCAAATAATTGCAGGGTTACCGTAAAGAATGATTCATCCCCTGGCCTGCCACCGGTGGCCTCGGTTGGGGTTGTGTTAGTTGAGCTTTTAAAATGTTCGTTACCAAGCCCGCCCTGACCCCCTCGCAGGATCATAACTTCATCACCCTCGTTTTCAAGTTCAAATTCAAAACCAGTTGTTTCGTTTTTAACAATACAGCCAACCGGTAGGTCAATATATAAATCAATACCATCTGAACCGTGCTTGCTGTTACCTTCACCAGCATTACCATTGCCAGCGCGCATAAGTTTTTTTTCAGTATAACGTTTTAGAATAAGGGTATCACGCACTGCCCGCACGTAGACATCGCCGCCTTTGCCACCATCGCCCCCATTAGGGCCACCTTTGTCAATGAATTTTTCGCGGCGCCAACGCACAACACCATTGCCACCGTGCCCGGCGCAAGCATTAATTTTGACTTCATCAACTAGATACATATTAACATTTATAACATAAAAAGGCCTGCAAAACAAGCCTTTTTATAAATCCCAATAGTTATTTAATCATCATTTGAGCCAAAGATTCTTTCGCCTAACCAACTAACGATGGCTATAATTATTGAGCCATATAATGCCGCTTGCCAAGTATCAATACTAAAGCCTTTAATTAAATTACTATTACCCACGAACCAAAAAATTGCTACATTAATAACAATTGAAAACAAACCAAGAGTCAGAATATTTATAGGTAATGTTAAAATCTTGATTATAGGCTTTATAACCAAATTTATAATCGCCAAAACAACACCCACAACTAAAGCTATCCAAATTGGATTTATATTAATTCCATTTACAAAGTACGATGCGGCCAGTACCGCAACTGATAATAACAAAATGTGTTTAATAATCTTCATAATAAATAATTTAAACTTATAAAATCTCCTCAAATAATTTTTTAACTAAATTGCCATC
>MFUC01000013.1:0-10628 GCA_001785575.1 Candidatus Nomurabacteria bacterium RIFCSPHIGHO2_02_FULL_38_15 | reverse complement strand
ATTAAACTGCTCTATTGAATCACGGCGTTGTTTGGCAAGGCGTGCAATAACCGTTAAACACTCATCATCAGTTAAAACATCGGTTGGCTTTTTACCTTTGCTAATTAATTCGTTAGTAAAAGACGAAAGAATATTACGTAGTGTTAAAACCGCCACTTCATTCTTCGCCAGCATCGCTTCCTTTAATTTAGTTTTTATAGTTTCTTGCATAAGATCTATTATACAAAATTTTAGACAAAAAACAAAAAGCTTTTTGTAGCCCCCCTCGCCTTTCAGGAGAGGGGGCCAGGGGGGTGAGGTTGTGCTATAATTGCTTTATGAAACTAATATTTTTAGACACTGAAACAACTGGCAATACCAAGGATGATTTTTTGTGCCAAATTGCCTATCACGAGCACGGGAGTGATACTTTTTTTAATGAACTTTACAAACCATCTAAACTTATCCCACCCGAGGCCAGCGCCATAACTCATATTACAAACAAACACGTGGCCGATAAACCTGCCTTTAAACAAAGTCCTGATTATGAAAATGTTAAAAATCTACTTGAAAGTGATGATATAATTTTAATTGCCCATAATGCCGTATTTGATATACAAATGTTGCAAAACGAAGGCATATACCCCAAGCAATTTATTTGCACATTACGTGTTGCTCGTGAGTTGGACAAGGATGGTGTAATACCTAAATATAATTTGCAGTTTTTGCGGTATTATTTGGAGCTGGATGTTGAGGCGCAGGCGCACGATGCCTTGGGCGACATTAAAGTTTTAGAAGCTTTGTATGACAGGCTATCTCAAAAAGTTTCGGTGGAAAAAATGCTGGAAGTTTCATCGCACCCATCATTGTTGCGCGCCATTCCCTTTGGTAAACATATGGGTAAAACTGTTGAGCAAGTTGCCAAAACTGATCGTGGCTATTTAGAATGGCTTTACGAACAAAAAAAATCCAGTGATCAAAATGAAGAAGACTGGCTGTACACCCTTGAGCATTTTCTCAGATAGAGGTTTAGGCTCTATCTGGTGGCATATTGGAAATAAAAAACCGCCTCTTTCGAAGCGGTTTACTCGGTTCACGCCAAGATTTTAATCCAAGGCTATCCGTTTTTTTATTGATATGCGAGTGGCAAGTATAAAGGAAGAAATGCATAGCCACATCATTCGGCCTTGAAAAAGAGCCTGGTCCCATAATTCGGGGTTTACTCGCCTATTTTGTGAGGCCTCGTTAAATCCTGGAGTAAGCCAGTTGCAAATAATGATACTCAGTAGTAATCCACCGAAGATGGTTCCTACAAACGTAAGTAAATTTGTTGCCCACACTTTTTCTGTTTTTGCAAAAGCCAAACTGACTGCAATAATACCAAATCCTCCGAGTATGATTGACATTGCCAGCTTGCTTACCACGGGATTCTCAAATCCTGGTATAAAATTTGCAGTTACAGTCATTATTAGACCTGCTAAAAAGAATGGTAAAACTAAAAATTTGAGTATACTTTTCATATTTAAGAGCTATTTATGCTATCTACAGTATAGCAGGTTATGGTTTGATTGTCAATAGGTAAAAAGGGTTATAAAATAAGGTGTTTTGGTGCTATAATTTACCAATGACGACAACTATTTTAATAATAATTATTGGGGTGCTGGTTGTGACGCTAATTGGAGTTATAACTTTTGTATTGCTAAAAAAAGGTAATGCCCGCGGTGATGTAGACGAAATGAATAAAGATTCAGGCTTGCAACTATTGTTGCAACAAATGAACGAATTGTCGCGCACAGTTGATGCTAAATTGTCAGAGTCGCAAAAAATTACGAATGAAACAATCCGCCACCAAACTAATCAATCGCACAACATTATTCGCGAAGTTACCGAGCATTTAACTGAGTTGAAGGAAAGTAACAAGCAGGTAATGTCATTTACTGACCAACTGCAAAGCCTGCAAGATATTTTAAAAAACCCAAAACAGCGTGGTATTTTGGGCGAGTATTATTTAGAAACTTTACTTAAAAATATCTTACCGCCTGGGTCTTACCAAATGCAATATGCCTTCCCCGATGGCGACATTGTTGATGCGGTCGTTTTTGTGAAGGATAAAATTATACCGATTGATTCAAAGTTCTCACTTGAAAACTATAATAGAATTAGCGAAACCTCTGATCAGGCTGAAAAAGAGCGCTTGGAAAAAGTCTTTCTAAATGACTTAAAAAACCGCATTACTGAAACAGCCAAATATATTAAACCAAATGCTGGTACAATGGAATTTGCCTTTATGTTTATACCACACGAGGCTATTTACTATGATTTATTGGTTAATAAAATAGGTGCTATTCAAACAGAGGATACTGAAAACTTAATTCAACGCGCTGCCAGCAAGTACAAAGTTATTATTGTGTCGCCCACTTCTTTCCTTGCCTATTTGCAAACAGTCTTGCAGGGCTTGAAGGCTATGCAAATTGAGGAATCAGCCAAAGACATTATTAAACGGGTTGGCGAATTGGGCAAGCACCTAAAAACTTTTGAGGAGTATCAGGGCAAATTGGGCAGTTCAATAAACACAGTGGTTAGCCATTATAATAATTCAAATAAAGAGTTTAAAAAAGTAGACAAAGATGTTATGCGAATTTCGGGTGTGGCTATGGATATTGAATATATCGAAGCTAGTAAAATTGACGAGGAATAGGAAGATAAAAGCCCGCAATTAATGCGGGTTTAGATCGTGAACATTTTCAGCCCCTTCTTTTTTGAAGAAGTGAAAAAAGGTTTTGTCTCGGCCGGGGACAATCTTAATCTTATAGTCTCCGGTTTTTAGCTTGGATAAGATTAGGTTGTTGTATTTCTGTGGTGTCACGAAAATTAAATTTTTGGGATTTTGGAATATCATCCCGTTCTCTAATTTCAGTATACCTTTGCACCAAACAAATGTTCTGTCTTTATGTGCCATTATGGTTGAGGTGTTGTTGATGGTAATGTGGCCATTAATTAGGCCACTACCAGTCTCTGTTGGCTTGGTTTGTGCTACGGTCTTCATCGGTTTAAGTTTTTAGGTCTGCCTACAGCATAGCATATTTTTAGTTTTGCGGAAACGGAGGGATTTGAACCCTCGATCGGGTTGCCCCGATGCCGCTTTTCGAGAGCGGTGCCTTCAACCACTCAGCCACGTTTCCATAACAATAATATCATATACCCTATCTATAAAATTTTCAAAAATAGATTTTTATGGACAAGTGTGATTAGGCTTGCTATGCTCTTAAAGGTAATTTTTGACGATTTATTTTTTGCCCCCTACTGTGTGTATTGTGGGGGGCTTTTTTATTGAAAATAAAAAAGCCCAAAATCACGAATGATCTTGGGCAAATTCCGCTAAGAAAACTTATCAAAAAGCTCGTCTTCTTCACCGTGTTCTATTTTTTCTAATTGATCTTTCACGTCATCGATTAGTTTTTCCTCAATTGCTAAAGCAGAGTAATGTTCTAAATTACTTGAGTGCCAAGAATAAGCAAGTGCCAGTACTGGAAAGTTGACAGCAAAGCATAAACAAAAGTTTCTTAAAAAGACTTTATCCACGATATGGTTAATATCTGGAGTCAAAAATAAAGACACGGTAAAACTCCAAGCCACAACCACTAAACTTCCCCAGGTGAATATGGTCTTAAAGAGATATTTTTCTTTGTTACTTAACTTGCTTAACGCCCGGTCTTGAAGTCTTTCCCACAGCCAACTAGTTTCACCTGGATTTTTATTTAGCCAATCACCAGGCTTATGTTCATTTGTGGATTGCAAAAGTTGTTTTTCCAATGTCACGAAAACTTTTTTGGGAAACTTAAGTAGAAAATAAAGCAATACTCCATGAAGCATAATAGAGCAAGTTGCCAGTAATGCTGTTGTTAATGTTATATTCATTTTTTAAGGTTTATTGTCCTTTTGGTACTATACACTATTTGACAAAAAATTCAAGTCTGGTAAACTCTGTTTAGAGGTAGTCTTGAAGCCTGAGGAATATTTCCAAAAAGGCTAAACAAAATTCTTTACAACCTATTCAAATCCTATTTTTGTTGAATAGGGTGAAAGGGCAAGAACAGATTGAGACTTCTTTACTCATAATAAGAGCGGGCCCCTGCCATATTTGCGCAATCTTTTGTGCAAGGCAGGGGCTTTTTTATTACAGCAAAAACATGTGACCCCTTTGCAGGATTGCAATTTCTACAGCTTCTTGGGAGCTAAGAAATTGGGAACCTACGGTACCCTCCGAGTCACAAAATAAAAAACCCCATTGTGAGATTTTTTATTTTGTGACTCTACGGAGAATCGAACTCCGGTTACTACCTTGAGAAGGTGGTGTCCTGACCACTAGACGATAGAGCCTAAAACAATCTTTGATTGTGTGAACGATACAGGATTCGAACCTGTGACCTTCCCCACGTCAAGGGGACGCTCTACCAACTGAGCTAATCGTTCCTAATATCGTTCAACAACATCATTATATTGAAAAATTTATAAAACTCAAGGGCTTAATCCACTAGTAAGTCTTTTTGATCAGGTATATAATTAAAGAGTTATATGATTATGTATTTTTAAAAAATAGTCATATATTTGCTAAATTAGTTTAACAAAATTTATTAGATAAAGTTAAAAAATATTCAAATAATGAATAATATAAAAAGAGAAAATTTAATACAGTGGATTTTGCGCATCGCGGTAGCGGGTGAATTTATTGGCCATGGAATTTTTGCCTTGCAAGGTAAAGAGGGTTGGTTTAAATATTTTGAGCCGTTTGGTATTACTGACCCAAAAACAATTTTAACAATGCTGATGATTGTTGGAGCTTTGGATATAATACTGGCAATTTTAGTGTTAGTTAAACCTATGCGCCCAGCAATTTTGTGGATGGCTGTTTGGGGTTTATTTACAGCGATGATTCGTTGGCCATTTGGCCCAGACCCAGTGTGGGATTTTGTTGAAAGATGGGCAAACTGGGGTGCGCCACTAGCTCTGTACTACATGCTAAAGAAAGACTAAGTCTGTGTTATAAAAATAAAAACTCTGTAAATATTTTACAGAGTTTTTATTTTAGTTTATTTAATTGCTGAAATTTTGACTTCAAAGTATGGTTGGCGATGACCATTCTTTTTGAAATAACGAGACTTAGCTTTGTATTTAATAACATTAACCTTGGGTAACCTATCGGCTTTAACAAATATAGCTTCAACTGATTTGCCAGTAATAGTTGGCATACCAATAGTTGTGGCCTCGCCAGTTTCGTGCAGTAATACCTCGGTAAATGTAATTTTGTCACCCTCGGCAAATTCACCCTTGATTTTTTCAATTTTTAAAACATCGCCAACGCCAACTTTGTATTGCTTACCACCAGTGGCAATAACGGCAAATTCATTACTATTTTTAGCTATTTTAGGGCTTGTTTTAGCGGCTGTTTTTTTTGCTGCCTTTTTTACAGGAGTCTTTTTAATTGATTCTGTTGATTTTGTAGTTGCCATAGTTTTGCTATTCTAGCATATTTTTATTTTATTGCAAACTATTAACCCGTGCCCATTTAGGGGCCAGTATCCCCCTTTATAAATAGCTATAATTTGCAATTCTTGGTAAAATATTTATATGTTAAATCGCTATAACTATAAAAGCTTAAAATGGATTGACGTTGAGTCACCAACCAAAGAAGAGGTTCAACATTTACGTGAGGAATTCAATATTTCTAGTCCAGTTTCAGACGAGCTGCTGACTAGTACAATGAGATCAAAAGTTGACTTGTATAGTGACTCTATTTTTTTAATACTGCACTTTCCTAGAATGATCATGAATCGGTCAGAACAAGCTGACCAAGAAATAGACTTTATTTTAGGTAAAGATTTTTTAATTACTGTTCATTACGAAAAATCAAAACCGCTTGATGACTTTGCCAAGATGCTTGAGCTAGACACATTACTGAACAAAAAAAAGTTGAATGATGACCATGCCGTGTTCTTATTTTTTGAGTTAATGAAATTATTGTATCGTAACAGTCATGAAGAGTTGGAAAATGTTAATGAATTGTTGCGCGACCTTGAGGACCGCATTTACAGTGGTAAGGGTGAACAAACCGTGCATCTAATTTCCAAAGTCAATCGTTTACTGTTAGATTTTCGGCAAGCTATTCGTTATCATTTAGAAACTTTAAAATCATTTGAAAATGCAGCTAAGGTTTTTTATGGTGACAGATTCCAATACTATTTAGATTCAATGATTGGCGAATATAACAAATTGCAAAACAAATTAGATGGGCACAAAGAAATTTTGAATGATTTACGCGAAACGAATGATTCACTAATAACCACTAAAACTAATTCAGCGGTTAAAACCCTAACAGCCATGAGTTTTATTATGTTGCCGTTATCATTAATTGCTGGTATCTTTGGCATGAATGTAGAGTTTGCCTTAGTCAGAAGTACACAGGATTTGTTTATGATCATTGGTGGCATGATTTTATTGGGTACGCTTATGTATATATTCTTTAGATTAAAAAAGTGGGTTTAATTTTTCGTACAGACTATGGATTTTAAAATATATAATACACTAACTAAAAAAGTTGAAATTTTTAAACCTGTAAAGCAGGGCGTTGTTGGTATATATGCCTGTGGCCCAACCGTGTATGACCTTACCCATATTGGGCACATGCGCAAATATACAATGGACGATATTTTAAAACGCACACTTACCTATTTAGGTTATGAGGTTAAGCATGTTATGAACATTACTGATGTGGGGCATTTGGCAAGTGACGCTGATGAAGGCGATGACAAATTAGAAAAAGGCGCATTGAAAAGTGGTAAAAGCGTGTGGGATGTAGCCAGCCAGTATACGGATTATTTTTTTAATACTACTGACGCATTAAATATTATTCGCCCTGATGTTACACCTCGGGCGACTGATCATATAGGGCAAATAATTACTATGATTAATAAGTTGCTAGCTAGCAAGCATGCTTATGTTACTCAAAAAGCTATTTATTTTGATACAAATACTTACCCAAATTACGGTATGCTTTCAGGTCAAAATATAGCCGACAAGCAAGTTGGCGTGCGTGGCGAAGTTGTTACCGACCCCGACAAGCGCCACCCAACTGATTTTGCCTTATGGTTTTTTTGTGTTGGTCATTTTGAAAATCATACAATGCGCTGGGCATCGCCTGTTGGTGAAAATGACGGCTTCCCTGGCTGGCATATTGAATGTTCGGCTATGTCCATGCATTATTTAGGCGACCAAATAGACATTCACACAGGTGGCATTGACCACATACCCGTGCACCACGAAAACGAAATTGCCCAAAGCATGTGCGCGCATCACTATAATAACAACGAGCAATTTGTAAACTATTGGTTACATTATGATTTTTTAACTGTTGACGGCGAAAAGATGTCTAAAAGCAAAAACAATTTTTATACGCTTGATAATGTTCGCTCCCACCAAATTAATCCCCTTGCCTTGCGTTTGTATTTTATGGGTACAAGTTACCGCAAGCCTTTGAACTTTACCTGGGAGGGTGCCATGTCGGCGAACAATATGTATACAAAAATTATTACCCAAGCTATGAATTTGCAAAGCGGCTTGCAAAGTAATTTAGCTAGCCATAAGTCGGACTTATGGCTGGTTGATGAAAAATATGTTAATGATTTTAAACAAGCCCTATGTGATGACCTAAACACGGCCCGGGCTTTGGCCGTAGTTTTTGAAATGCTGGCTGATAAAAATATTAATGATGCTGATAAATATACAACCCTAATTGATATGGACAAGGTTTTAGGTTTAGATATTGAAAAAGTTGTTTTGGCCCTATCGGGTAATATATCCAATAATATTATAGAGCTGGCTGAAAAAAGAAAATTAGCCAAAGAAATTAAAAATTACAAACTAGCTGATGATTTACGTGCTGAGATAGAAACCCTAGGTTATGAAGTTATAGATACTACTACAGACGGCCAAGATAGCTATAAAATAATCAAAAAATTGTAAAAACGTTCTATTTACCTATTCGTACGAATAAGACAATGCAAATTACAAACCACTTTTTTGGAGTTGCTCAACAAGCTTTTGTTGTTCGTGACTTAGGCGAGTTGGGATTTTAGTTTCAATAATTATATGAATGTCGCCTCGTGGGTTGGTGTGTATGCCCTTGCCCTTCATGCGCAAAGTCTCGCCATTTTTAATACCCTCGGGGATTTTTAAGTCAAGTTTGCCGTCAAAAGTTTCAATTCCTATTTCGCCACCTAATAACGACATAGTTAATGGAATTTCTAATTTGCGGTAAATAATATTAGCTTCGCGTTTATAGATTTTATCAGGCGTTACGCTAACGGCAATATACAAATCACCAGCCGTACCATTTTTAATAGCCTCACCCATTTTAGTCACACGCAAATTCTCACCGCTTTGAATACCGGCTGGTATATGAACCTTGATAATATCGTTCTTGTTTAATGTGCCAGCCCCATGACATTTTGTGCACTTCTTTTTAGGAATTTTGCCAAGGCCTTCGCAGGTTCCACAAATAGCTTGGCTTTGAATTTGGCCAAAAATAGTACGCTTGACCTCGTTAATACGGCCGTGGCCCTTGCAAGTTGCACAAGTCTCCATTTCGGTACCCTTCTCGGCCCCATTACCACTGCAACTGTCGCACGGTGCCTCGCGTCTAATTTGAATTTCTTTGTCTACCCCCTTGACCATTTCGGCAAAAGTAATGCTTATACGTACGGCCAGGTCACTGCCTTTTTGTGAGCGCTTATTTTGCCCACGACCTCCACCAAAAAAGCTTCCAAAAACATCGTTCAGGTCGCCCATATCAAATTCAAAATTATTCCCACTGTTTTGAAAGCCCCCCTGAAAACCAGAAAAATCAAAACCACCAAAGCCGCCACCTTGTGCACCACCGAAACCTCCAGTTTGACCGTGCCCGGCGAAGCCTTTGGCGTAGTCGGGGCCAAACTGGTCATATTGGGCGCGTTTAGTATCGTCTGAAAGCGTTTGGTAAGCCTCATTGATTTCCTTGAACTTTGAATCATCCCCGCCATTTTTGTCGGGGTGGTGCTTCATGGCCAATTTATGAAAAGCCTTCTTGATTTCATCTTTAGAAGCGCCTTTCGATATTCCTAATTTTTCGTAGTAGTCTTTTGACATTGATGTTTAATTATATCAAAAATAAACAATTCTGCTTTTCCTCGGGTCCTCGGGTCGCCCTGTTGGGCTCAACCAGACCAGCTCGTCAAAGCAAATTATTTATTTTTGTTCCTCGCTTTCATTTACCTCTGCATCTTTTATTTCTTCAGGTCGTGATTCAGGAGTTTGCCCGCCTCCTGCGGATTCGGGTGAAGTTTGGTTTTGCGCAGCCATAGCTTCTCCGATTTTTGATAGTTCGGTTGAGAGGTCTTCTATGGCTTTTTTGATTACTTCGATGTCGGTACTTTCTTTGAGTGCACGCACGGCGGTGATTTTTTCTTCAACACTTGTTTTTAATTCAGGTGTAATTTTATCGCCAAATTCTTTGAGTGACTTCTCGGCTGAAAATACAAGCATTTCAGCGCTATTTTTTTCGTCCACTAGTGCCTTTTTCTTGGCGTCCTCCTCGGCATGAATTTCAGCATCGTCTTGCATGCGTTTAATATCTGCATCGGTCAAACCACTGCTTGCCTCTATTCTAATAGATTGCTCTTTACCGGTAGTTTTTTCTTTAGCCTTCACTTGCAATATACCGTTGGCATCAACATCAAACGTTACCTCTACTTGGGGCATACCGCGTGGCGCTGGTGGAATACCGTCTAATATAAATCGGCCAAGTGACTTGTTGTCAACGGCCATTTGGCGTTCGCCTTGCACAATATGAATTTCAACACTTGGTTGGTTGTCAGCCGCGGTTGAAAATACTTGTGAGCGTGATGTTGGTATGGTTGTGTTGCGTTCAACTAATTTTGTACCCACGCCACCTAGTGTTTCAATACCTAATGATAAAGGTATAACATCTAGCAATAATACGTCCTTGACATCACCTTGTAATACTCCAGCCTGTACTGCGGCACCCAGTGCCACGACTTCATCGGGGTTAATTGAAAGGTTTGGCTCTTTGCCAAAAAAGTTTTTAACAGCTGAAATAATTGCGGGCATACGTGTTTGCCCACCAACTAAAATAATTTCGTTTATATCAGCGATTTTAAAGGGTGAAGCTTCAAGGGCCTTTTTAGTAATTTCAATAGATCTTTTTACATATTCATCGGCGATAGATTCAAGCTGGGCACGAGTCATTTTCATTAACAAGTGCTTTGGGCCATCGGAACCTGATGAAATAAATGGAATGTTAATTTCAGTTTCCATTGTGGTTGAAAGTTCAATTTTGGCTTTTTCAGCCGCTTCGTCTAAACGTTGCAAAGCCAGTGGGTCACGCGTTATGTCTATGCCATTTTCCTTTTTAAACTCACTTGCAATATGTTCAATAATTTTTTGGTCAATGTCACGGCCACCCATGTGGCTGTCACCATCGGTTGATTTAACTTCAATAACTTCCTCTGAAACTTCCAATACTGAAACATCAAATGTACCACCACCAAAGTCATACACAACAATTTTTTCGTTGGTTTTTTTATTAAAGCCATATG
>MFUC01000012.1 GCA_001785575.1 Candidatus Nomurabacteria bacterium RIFCSPHIGHO2_02_FULL_38_15 | reverse complement strand
GCGGGGTAAAAATGTCAAAGTCAGTTGGTAATGTCTTTAGTCCCTATGATATTGTGGCTGAATACGGCGCTGATGCCTTGCGTTACTTTTTGTTGCGTGAAGTTAGCAGTTTTGAGGACTCACCATTTACTATTGAGCGTTTTAAAAATGCGTATAACTCAGGCCTAGCTAATGGCCTGGGTAATTTAGTTAGTAGGATTATGACAATGGCTGAAAATTATGGCGTTTCTCATATTGGTTCTATAATTACAAATAATGAAGATACAGATTTGAATAGTTTTGATATAAAAAAGTATATGGACAAGATTTGGTTAAAAATTGAAGATATAGACAAAAAAATTCAAAAGACTGAGCCTTATAAACTTTTTAAAACTGATGAGGAAATGGCCCGAGGTATTGTTAGCGAACTGTGTACGGATTTGTCAGTTGTTGCTACTTTGTTAATTCCAGCCTTACCTGAAACGGCAAATAAAATTTTAACTTATTTAAAACAAAGCAAAAAACCAGCAGAGCCTTTGTTTTTACGTAAAGATTAATATGTTAAACCATATAGACATTCACTCACACTTAAATTTAAAGCCATTGCTTGATGATCAAGAGGGTGTAATTTTGCGTATGCGCAATGCAAATATTGGCGCAGTTACCGTAGGTGTAGATTACAAGACGTCTAAAATAGCCTTAGATTTAGCAAATGAAAACCCTGATATTCTTTGGGTAACTGTTGGTCAGCATCCAAACGACAATCTGGATGAGGTTTTTGATTATGAAAAATATTTAGAACTCGCCAAAAATGAAAAAGTTGTAGCTATCGGTGAAACAGGTTTAGATTATTTTCGTGACCAATCAGTAGGGAATAAGGAAAGACAAAAAGAACTTTTTATAAAACACATTGAGCTTGCCTTAGAAGTAGGTAAGCCTTTAATGATTCACGCACGCCCAGCCAAAAACTCTATGAACGTATACGAGGATGTGCTAGATATTTTGGAAAGCTGTCAGCTAAAAGCTAAAAACCAAAAGCTAACTGTAAACTTTCATTTTTTTGTCGGGGATATACAAATTGCAAAAAGGATAATAAAAAATAACTGGACTATGTCATTTGATGGGCCTATAACTTTTACCACTGACTATAATGAAGTAATCCGCTCAATACCAATAGAAAACATCATGGCTGAAACTGACGCGCCATTTGCAACCCCCATACCGTATCGTGGCAAAACATGTGAGCCGTATATGGTTGTGGAAATTTACAAAAAAATCGCTGAAATCAAAAATCTTGATGTGGAAGTGTGCCAAAAAGCTATAAATCAAAACGTGGCCCGCATATTTGGCATAAGTTAAACTTTATGCTAATATCAGGGCAACTTCTATTTAAGGTGCTTTGGCGCCTTACATTGGTCCGAGATAGAAGGCTTATAAAATTAGAGTAAAATAAATGGATAAGATAGATATAGAAAAGAGAGTTTATGAATTCTCGTACCTACTTGTGCCAACCATGGCTGAGGAGGATGTTGCTGGCAAAGTTAGTCAGTTAAAAAAGATTTTTACTGACAGTGGTGCTGAAATTATTGCCGATGAAGCCCCTGAATATATTGGCCTGGCTTATACAATTATTCACAAAGTTGATAATAAAAATGTTCGGGTTAACTCGGCCTATTTTGGCTGGTTTAAGTTTATGGGCGAGGTTGATGTTTTAGAAAAAGTTAAAATGAAACTTGACCGCGACAATGATTTAGTCCGTCATCTTTTAATTAAAACTGTGGCCGAAAATACCATGGCGCCTAAAAAACTAAGTCAAAAGCGCGAGGTACGCAAACGTTTTACAACTACAACTCCAACTCAAACAGTTGAGACAGCCGAAGCGGTTGATACTGTGGTTGAGGTTATGCCTGAAGATGCAGTTATTGACAGCCCTGAACTAGTCGAAGACGAAGTAAAAGAGTAGAATTAATTTATGTATATAAACAAAGTAACAATTCTAGGTAACTTGACTCGTGATCCTGAAATGAAGTCATTACCTACGGGCTTAAAAGTCGTCACCTTTTCGTTGGCAACTAATCGCACATGGAAAGATCAACAAGGCATGAAGAAAGAGTCAGTTGAATACCACAATGTTGTAGCCTTTGGCAAACCGGCTGAAATTATAAATCAATATTCGCGCAAGGGTAGTAGCTTGTATGTTGAGGGCCGTTTACAAACTCGTTCATGGGATGATACATCGGGAGTTAAAAAATACCGCACTGAAATTGTACTTGATAATTTCCAATTTGGCCCCAAGGCTCAAGGTCAAACATCATCTGGTGGCTACCAAAATGACAGTCAAAACTCACAGGCCAAGCCTGAATCTAAAACTGACTTTGACCAAACCGGCCCCAATAATCAAACTGATCAAATTGACACAATAGAGTACCCAACTGAAGATTTCGAAAACATTAACATTGAAGACATTCCTTTTTAGTAGCTTAATCAGGTTCTAGTTTCTAGGTTCTAGTTAAAAACTAGCAACTAGTCACTAGCAACTAAAAACTAATCCTATGAAACAAGATTTTTTTGCAACAAATAATATAAAATTTATTGACTACAAAGACATAGAAATTTTAAAAAAGTTTCTAGCGCCCAATGCTCGTATGCTTGCCCGCAAGCGTACTGGCTTGTCGGCTAGCAATCAACGTGACTTATCGGTAGCCGTCAAACGCGCCCGATTTATGGCATTATTGCCGTTCGTTGCTAAGTAACCCTTTCAACATATTCGCCAGTATCAGTATTAACCAAAATCTTTTCGCCTTGGTTTAAAAATAGGGGCACATTAACTACGGCGCCGTTTTCAAGTGTAGCTGGCTTGTTGCCACCACTGGCCGTACTGCCTTTGATATTTGGGGCACACTCCTTGATTATAAATTCCATTTTAATTGGCAGTTTAATACCAATAACTTTTTCCTCGCCATCATATTCAAAAACAAGTGAGCTGATTATTGTGTTGTCTTTTAAAAATTTGGCACTGTTGCCAATTAATTCAGCAGTCAGGGTAAAGCGCTCGGCTGGTTTGTCGGGGTTACAAAACCAAAATTCATTTTTATTAGTGTATAAATACTTTACATCACGTTTTGTAATATCGGCCTCCTCGATTGAATCAGTTACATGAAAGGTTTCGTTAACTGCACGGCCATTTATCATGCTACGCATTTTAACCTGATTTTGAGGTTTGCGTTGTTGGGTACGGGCTACATGATTGTCCAAGACCTCATAAGGCTCATCTTTATAAACAATATATTTGCCAGCTTTTATTTCATTATAATCAAGTAGTGCCATTACAAGGATTCTAGCAGAAAGTTCAAAAAATTCAAAATAAAAAGCCTTTTTAGAACACAATATTATAACCTGGCAGACTTTTTTATTTTTAGTGTATAATAATCATATTATGCAAAAAGACAGGCGGGCCTACGAAAAATATGAACTTAAAAATGGTATTACCGTTTTTCATTTACCGATGGATGTACAAATTGGCCAGGCCATTATAAATATTCCGCTTGGTACTCAAAATAATATTGAGGGTACACCGCTTGGCGGGGCCCATTTTCTTGAACATTGCGTATTAAATAGGTCTGAAATGTTTCCTGAGCTTGATAGCTTTAAAGAATTTGTTGGCAAGGAGGGTGGTTATTCTAACGGTACAACCTCAATAGATAAAACTTTTTACGAAATTGAAATGCCCGCAGTTAGTTTTATGCACGCCTTCAAGGGTATGCTAAGTCAAGTTTATAATCCAATTATTTTGCAAGAAGATATTGATGGCGAGAAAAGGATTATTAAAAATGAGCGTATACGCCGAGCTCCATTTTTCCCAGGGACAACCGAGGCTAGTCAATATTTTTACACGAAAATAATTCTTGACATGCCATCATCACTTGAAAAAATCTTTGGTGATGATGAAACACTTGAAAAAATGGATGTAGAATTAATTAAAAACTTACACAAAAACTATTTTACAAATAAAACCACAGTTTTTTTGGGTGGTACCATACCACTTGATGAATGTTTAAAATTATTAGAGATAATATCAACGGTAGATATTGACCCACCTAGTGACTATAATAAACTTGATTTAGTAAATGATAAGTATCATGAACAAGAGTTTAAAGAGATTCATCGCTTTGAATATTCATTTTTTTATTTAATAAAACATAAAAGGACATACGAAGAACTTAGGGCAATGCAGATATTGCTTGGAACACTAACAAATCGATATACGGGTAAAATTTATAAATGGTTGCGAAACGATATTGGCGTGTACGAAATACCAACCACGAATATTTTTTCTAGGGATGCGTCAGTTGTAGGGTTTGACATACCGCTATCGTCAACAGAAAAGCTTGAAACCGTTAGGGGCGAATTAGATAAACGTATTACCGAGGCCCTTGGTGATGATGCTCAAATTAAAGATTATGTTGAGTCAATTCGTCGTGGCGATGTTTTTTCATTCCAAACATTGGACGGTCGTTTTGATTCAATATTTTATATGTATAATAATTACGGTTTTCCAATTACTGATAAAATTGCAAATGAGACTTTAGGCATAATAGAGCAACCTGGGTATTTGTTGAATTTTTATAATAAGCTTAAAAATGAGTCCGAATTCGGCGAATTTCTATCAAAGCCAATAGGGGATAAATAAATCTAATTAGTTTTTTTATGCAACCAATTCAACTAATAAAAAAATACTTTTCTAAAAACTCTGCCAACGTGACAGTTCTTGATATTGGGGCACGTGATGGCGAGATTGCCAAAAAACTTGCAGAGTTTGGCTATGAAGTTACCGCCATAGATAAAGATGATTTTTCAAAAGACTTTAAAAACACCCAGGTTACATTTTTGCAAACTTCTTTTGAAGAATACGAACCAAGCCAAAATTTTGATATTGTAATTGCTAAAAATGTTTTACCTTTTATGCAAAAAGAAATGTTAGACAAGGTTTTAACTACCGGTAATTTTATTATTTTTAATTTATGGGGCAAGGGGCATGAATGGGCCAATTTTAATAACAGCTTTGACCAAAGCGAAATTACCCAATTTAAAGACTCTATTTCTAAAACCTTCAAAATCCACTATTTTGCTGACGAAAAATTTGCCACCAAATCATATAAAAATGAACCAGTCTTTTGGCACCAATACACCTTTTGCATAGAAAAAGTCTTATAAAAATTATAGTACGTATTGATTTTTGGGTTTAAGTCGTGATATGATTATTTAGGAAAACGTAGATAAAATCTATATAGAAATTTCCAGGAAGGAGAATAAAACTATGAAATCAAATTCATACAGTAGGTGTCCTGGCCCGTCCGAGGATGATAATACTTATACCAGTGGTTGTGACACAATACACGACTTACCTGAACCACCAGACACTGACTCAAGTAGTAAGAGGTAGGCTTAAGACCTTGACATTGTAAGTTTAAATAGTGTAAGATTCAAAAGGAGGACGTACGGCAAATTTATAACGTATATAGAAACTTCCAGGAAGGAGATAACGCCATGGTAAACTTAAATTTTAAAGGTCCAGATGATGAAGAGGAAGTAATCGAAGGTAATAATGAACCCTGCCCAGATGATGACCCAGGTAATCAAATTGAAAGCCAAACTAACGACGGTAGCTTTAGCTACGGAGATTAGTTCTTACAAAGGCGTTTTTTACAGACGCCTTTTAATTTTTGCCAAAAAATTTTTCAATAAAACTTTTTTCTTTGGCACAGATACATAAACTCCAAAATCAAATTCCTTAAACTTTTTTTCAAAAAACATTTTTACATAATTAGTATCAAGAAACTCTTTAGTGTAGTCTACGTAAACAGTCTCTTTTTCCAACGTGTCTTGATACAAAAAGGTATTTAAAAGGGTATTTTTTCTATCTGGCAGTGTTTGCAATAAAAACACTCTTCCTAATAGTGACTTTTCTATATACTTGGAAAAATTAGAAGAATCACTAATGGAGTCTGTGATTTTATTTTTAATTATCTTCAAGATTTCATCAACATGTCTCTCGTCCTGAATCGGCAGGATGATTTCAACCACTACCTGTTGGCTATCAAAAAAATTAACATTAGTATTTGTTTCGTACGTCCACCCTTTGTCTTTACGTAGCCAATTATGTAAAACACCATAAATATTATCAGTAAAATAGCTAGCCAGTAGTGATAGTTGAAAAAGCTCTTTATGGTTAGCATAAGTAGACAGGCCAGCGATGTTTATTGACGGCCTTGAAGTTGATGAGAAGTATTTTTTGTGAAATTTCTTGTTGACCCAATAAACTTTTTCCGCCGGTACCTTTTCTAAATTTTGTATAGTTTTCGTATCTATATTTTCAAATATACTTATTATTCTATCTATATCACAATTCCCACCTATAAAAATTGTCGAGTTTTTAGTTTTGTAATATTCAAGAGCTTTTTCTAAAATATTTTTATTGATCTTTTCAAGGCTAGTATCTGAGCCCAGTCTTTGCTCTAAGCTAGACTGAGAACGAAAAAGCCACTTACTTTTTTCATATTTCTCGATCTCATTTTTACCCGGGAAAAAGGCTTCTAATCTCCTTCGTTCGTTTTTTATAATACCCCTTTCTATATTGATATCATTTTCATCAATTATTGGATTAAATATATGCGAAAGTAAACCAGTAAGTGCAGGTTCAATTTCTTGGCTAGGTACTGACAAGTAGTATTTTGTAAAGTTGTTAGATGTAGCTGCATTTATTTTAGATCCAATACTTGCTAAGAATTTTTCGAAAGAGTCTTTTTTTGGATAAAGTTTAGATCTATGAAAACACATGTGTTCTAGAAAATGAAATGTTCCACCAGGGAACTGCCCTGTATTATTTAAATGCCCAAATGGTAACGTGTAATCAATTGTATTAAACTCAACGTCCATTGGTAAATACACCAGTGTTAAGCCATTTTTTAAAGTATATTTTATGTAGTCTAGTCGATCCTTCATTTCTTAGAGTATACAACATATTTTTAATAAAAACCACGAAAAGCTTAATCCACCGCCTATTTAAGGTGCATTAATCATAGTTTTCCCCACATTCCACCCCACCCCTTGCCTTTTACCAACAATCAGTGGTATAATAGGCACATAAGTTCTTTAAAA
>MFUC01000011.1:889-8604 GCA_001785575.1 Candidatus Nomurabacteria bacterium RIFCSPHIGHO2_02_FULL_38_15 | reverse complement strand
GTACTTTTACAGATTTGTGCCGTGGTGGCCATGTAGATAATTTTAAAGATATTGAAATGGGTGGCTGGAAGCTTGACCGCATCGCTGGAGCCTATTGGCGTGGCAGCGAGAAAAATAAAATGCTGACTCGTATTTACGGCTTGGCTTTTGAAAGCAAAGAGTTACTTGAAAATTACTTACATATGCGTGAAGAAGCCGAGAAAAGAGACCACAAAAAATTAGGTAAAGAGTTAGGACTTTTGATGTTCCATGAGACTGCTCCTGGTATGCCCTATTGGTTACCTAAAGGTTTAATTATTTATAAAGAGCTAGAAGACTATTGGCGCCAAGAACATACTAAGTTGGGTTATTTAGAAATAGCCAGCCCGCTTGTCAACAAAGCTGAGCTCTGGAAAATCTCAGGTCATTGGGATCACTACAAGGATGATATGTTTATAGCGGATATGGGTGAAAATGAAGTTTATGGCATTAAGCCAATGAACTGCCCAAATGCGATGATTGTTTTTAAATCAATGCAAATTAGTTATAAAGATTTACCGTTAAGACTTTCAGATGTGGATAGGCTCCATCGCTATGAACGCTCAGGTACTTTAAATGGTTTATTGCGTTGCCGATCATTTCAACAAGATGATTCGCATAACTACATTACTGAAGATATGATTGAATCTGAATATGAAAGTATCATGGAAATCTGTAAAGATTTTTATGGAATTTTTAATCTAGAATATAGTTTTCGTTTAGGTACACGGCCAGAGGGTTTTATGGGTGATATTGAAACTTGGGACAAAGCTGAAACTGCACTGAAAAAAGTTTTAGAAAAATCAGGTAAAGATTATTTTGTCGCGGATGGTGATGGCGCATTCTATGGCCCCAAAATTGACATTATTGTGAAAGACGCACTGGGTCGTGATTGGCAATTAGGTACCATGCAATTAGATTTTCAACAACCACGACGTTTTGAGCTTGAATATACAGACAGGGATGGTTCTAAGAAAACGCCAGTTGTAATTCACCGTGTTATTTATGGCTCACTTGAACGCTTTATTGGTATTTTGATTGAACACTATGCTGGAGCCTTCCCTATGTGGCTGTCACCTGTGCAAGTTGCCGTATTACCAATTTCAAGCGAACACCATGACGAATATGCCAAAACTGTTTATGATATCTTAAAACAAGCTGGCATTCGTGCACAATTAATTAGTGATGATAGTTTAG
Source organism: Candidatus Nomurabacteria bacterium RIFCSPHIGHO2_02_FULL_38_15 (assembly GCA_001785575.1). Lineage (GTDB taxonomy): Bacteria > Patescibacteriota > Minisyncoccia > Phycocordibacterales > UBA9973 > MFUC01. The sequence goes on along the minus strand of MFUC01000011.1, from coordinate 7,389 downwards.
GTAAAAGAATTCGAAATACTAAAATGCAAAAAATCCCCTACCAAATAATTATTGGCGACAAGGAAAAAGGCTCAAATACAATAACCATAGAGGGTCGCCATGATGAAAAAATTGAAAACAGTAATGTGGTAGAATTTTTAGCAAGAATTCAAAATGAAATCAAAGAAAGAACGAATAACTAAAAAAATTACCGGTACCTATTCTACTGAGCAAATTTATCATTTTAACTGCGCTGTGTGCAAAAAATGGTGGTCTATAGCCGACATCAAAAAACCCAAAACCCTCTTTTGCCCATGGTGTGGCAAGAAGCAAGTTATGTTAAAATTAAAGAATACAAAATAATTTTTAAATAAAAATATGAAAGATAATAATTTATACAACATGATGCACCAATTGACCCAAGAACAAAAGTCACTTTGGCGCCTTGAAAATCAATACACAAAAGATGCTAAAACTAACCCAACATTAAAAAAATACTGGGCAACACTTGCTAAAGACAAAAAAGTCCACATCGCTAACCTAAAAGCGATGATTAAAAAGGAGTTAAAATAAGTTTGCTAGATATCAATATTCGCTTGTTTGGCATAGGATTGGATGAAGGATTTGCGAGGGGCGACGTCGGAGCCCATCAGCATATCAAATACATGATTGGCTTCCTCGGCATCGTGAATGCTGACTTGTTTTAATACACGTTTGGTGGCGTCCATTGTAGTTTCTTTCAATTCATCAGCGTTCATTTCGCCCAAACCTTTGTAGCGTTGTATGTGCCACTTGGCTGGCTTTTTAGCAGTTTTTGAAGTAGACCCTTCAGATTCACTTTCATCGCCTCCATTTTCATTCTCTTCTACATCTTCATCATTTACAGCTGAATCATTGCTTTCAATCAAATCTTCATCACCAACTATTTTAACTTTTTCCTCATCAGTAAAAGCATAATGCACTTCCTTGCCCCGTTTAATTTTATACAGTGGTGGTTGGGCAATATAGACATAACCTGCATCAATAATTTGCGGGAAGTAACGATAAAATAGTGTCAATATAAGCGTACGAATGTGCGCACCATCAACGTCGGCATCAGTGGCAATAATAATTTTGTGATAGCGAATTTTTGTGGCATCGAATGTTTCGCCAATTGAAGTACCCAAGGCAATGACCAGATTTTTAACTTGTTCGGATTGTAATAGTTTATCAAGACGCGCACGTTCAACATTTAAAATTTTACCCCGCAATGGCAAGATAGCCTGAGTTTTACGATCCCGACCCGCTTTGGCCGTACCACCAGCTGAGTCACCCTCTACAATAAATAATTCTGATTCAGCGGCTGACTTGCTTTGACAGTCGGCTAATTTGCCAGGCAATGTCATACCCTCAAGGGCGCTTTTGCGCATGATTGAGTCCTTGGCTGCCTTGGCGGCCTTGCGCGCGCGCAGGGCCAGCATTGATTTATTAATTATATATTTTGCATTGTCAGGGTTCTCTTCAAAAAATGTTGACAAAGCATCACCAAAAACTTTAGCCACTGCACCCTGCGCCTCGGTTGATCCCAATTTAGTTTTAGTTTGACCTTCAAATTGAATCTCACGTAATTTGACTGAAATAACTGCCACTAAACCCTCAAGCACATCATCACCCGTAAATCCACCTTCAGCTTCTTTAATTAAATTATTCTTTTTGGCATAAGCATTAATGACACGCGTTAAGGCAGTTTTAAATCCGGCCACATGTGTACCACCTTCCGGTGTATTTATATTGTTAGCAAAGGGCACAATTTTGGTTGAAATGTCATCAATATAGTCAAAGGCAATTTCAGTGCCAACGTCATCAATCTCTTTTGAAACATAGAAAGTTTTGTCGGTAATTTTTTTGTGTAACTTTGTATACTGGCGAACAAGCGCTACAATCCCACCTTCAAAATAGTAAGTTACATTAGGGCTATTTAAATTTAGACTTTCAACCCAGTAAGTTTCAGTGTCATTTATTTTGCCTTCATGATTGCGGGCATCAATAATATGAATGCGCAAATTATTTACCAAATAAGCCTGTTGCTCTAGTTTATGAATTATCGCATGCCAATCAAATTTAATTTCTTTAAAAATTTCAGGGTCAGCTTCAAATGCAATTATAGTCCCGTGCTCCTTTGATGTACCAATTTTTTTAACCGCACCCTTAATTTTACCTTGACTATATTCCTGCATATACTTGCCCCCATCACGATGAACTTCGGCTCGAGTATAAATAGATAGTGCGTTGACAACTGATGCACCCACGCCATGTAAACCACCCGTGGCTTTAACATAACCACTTTCGTCACCACCAAATTTGCCACCAGCATGCAGTACAGTCATGACCGTTTCAAGGGCCGAGACCTTGGTTTTAGAATGCATATCAACTGGAATACCTCGGCCATTATCAACGACCCTAATACGATTGTTGGGTAATAATGCAACCTCAATATGATTACAAAATCCACCCATCGCCTCGTCACGTGAGTTGTCAAAAATCTCCCAAATTAGGTGATGTAGACCTTCAGTGCCTGTACCGCCAATATACATGCCAGGCCGGCGCCTGACCGGCTCCAGGCCCTCTAAAACGCTGATTTCATCAGCACCGTACTTGACAGTTTTAGTCTTTTTCAAGGTTTCGTCCTTCGCCATATGTGTTTTATTATAGCAAAAATTTAAAGAAAAACATAGCTGTTTTTTAAATATTTAGATAGAATTAACGAATTATTGCGCCAAAAACATCCTTGGTCTTTTCTTCAAGTTTTTTGTGCATTGTATTTACCTCATCATCAGTTAGGGTCTTTTCCAAAGAGCGATAAGTTATACGATACGCATAGCTTTTTTTGTCAGCCCCAAATTTTGTGTCATTTTCATATTCATCTACCAGGGACACTTCTTCTGCTAAATCCCCAACTACATCACGAACTAAATCAAAGTAATCATTTGGTGAAAAAGTTTTATAAACTATAAATGATACATCACGAATTATTGCAGGGTAACGACTCACTTCGTGGTACACATTGCCCAACACAAGTTGTTTTTTGACTCTTTCATCACTTGACCACAACAACCTAATGTCTGGTAATTTCATGCTAATAATGGCAAGCCTTTCCAGGCCAAATCCAAATGCCCAGCCATTATAACCCTCTAGCCCAAAATTTTTCAAAACATCTTTGCGTGGCATTCCACCACCCATGATTTCAACCCACTTTCCATCAAGCTCTACCTCTATTTGTAAAGATGGGTCAGTATAAGGAAATGTGTCATCCAAAAATCTATATTTCACTTCTTTTCCAAAAAGTCCTTCAACAATCTCCACAAGAGCTAGTTTCAAATCATCAAGATTTAGAATTTTTTTGGAATCAGGCACAAGATACACCCCACCCATTTGATGAAATATGTTCATATGGCGACGGTCAATTTCGTCTTTACGGTAAACTTTTCCATAACAAATTACACCCAACTCTTCGTTATTTTCTATTTTCTTTTTTATCTCTTCGTTATTCAAATAGTAATACCACATCACGGTATCATGTGGGCGAAGAATGTTTTTTTCATCAACATAGTAAGTGTCAGACTTGCTACGAACTGGATGATTTGAGGCAAAATTAAATAAATCAAAAGAGACTTCAGCTGAGACAATTTCAGGAATAATAATATTATCAAAATCTTTTAAGATATGAATATTCCTAGTATTTTTAACAATTTCAAAAAGCGGGCTACCCTCTGACCGAGATAAATCAGCCATATCTAAATACCTATTCATGCGTAAACTTTCAGCGTCATTTTTAGCCAAAAGACTTGCCAAAATCCGTTCTTGCTCCGTTGTGTCTACCTTAATTTCCATATGCTACAATATTAGCATATGGAAAGCCCAAAAAAAACTAGCCTTTTAATAATTATTGCGATCTTATTATTAGGCGGTTTTTTACTGGGCTACTTTGATGACTCCATAAACCACCCGGTTGCAGGAATAATTTTAGATAAAAAATAGATATAAAGCCCTGGTAAATAAGATTACACCAACTATAAAAATTAAGGCACCGATGTAGGGATATATTTTATTAACTTTGTCTGTATAACCCTCCTTTAATTTAACAATCAAGAATGGGACAGAGACTGCCCAGACCAAAGAACCAAAAAATGCCCCAACTGAAAATGTCCAGACTAAAACCTTGCTAATATAATGAATATTTAAAGATGTTAAAAATATTGAATAGACCACAAATTGATATGGATTTAATATTGTTAAAAGAAAACCTAATACAAAATTATTCGTTTCATGCTCAATATTCTCGCCAGTAATTTCATTTGTTTTGGTATTAACTTTATTTTTGTTTTTAAAAATAGAAATACCAATAAGCGCAGTAACAATGCTAGCGATTAATGATAAAATCAAACGCACTTCAGGATTTCGTGTAAATGAAAAAGATAGCCCTGATAGAATTATAAAAAATGCAATTAAGTCAGCCAAACTAGAGCCCAGCAGTGTAAAAAAACCATCTTTATAGCCATTCTTAAGTGTACGGGCAATAGCAATTGCCGAAACCACTCCCATTGGGAAGGTTGCGACAATTGAAACCAAAGCTCCTTGAAAAAAAGTATACATGAATTTATGCTTTAAATTATAGCATAGAAAATTTTATATTGCTTTTCAATAAAGCTTTTTTATGCTATAAAAGCAGAGTAAATGTCGGCGTAGCTCAGTTGGTTAGAGCGTAGCACTCATAAAGCTAAGGTCGGAGGATCGTTCCCTCCCGTCGACACACTAAGCATATTTATGCACTTTTATTTTTTAGACTGGTTAGAATAATACACTGTCACGTGATATAATATTTATATGCCGATGTATAGAAAAATAAATAAGAATTTTTTTAAAAAGTGGACACATAATATGGCTTATGTATTAGGCTTCTTTTCAGCTGATGGATACATAACGGTAAATAAAAGAGGTGGACAATTTTGGTGCATACAGATTACTGATAAAAAACTGCTTGAAAGTATAAAAAATGTTGTCGGCTCAGGACACAAGATAAGTAAACGTGAAGGAAAAGCCAATGAAAAAAGTTTATATCGTTTACAAATTGGTAGTATAGAAATGTGCAACGACTTAAGAGCTTTGGGAATTTTTGAGAAAAAGACAAAAAACATAGTGATTCCAAATGTACCAGAAAAATATTTGGCTGATTTTGTACGAGGTTATTTTGACGGTGATGGCAATGTTTGGTCTGGATATGTTCATAGAGAAAGAAAAGTCACGACACATGTCATTTTTGTTGCCTTTACTTCTTGCTCTCATAAATTCCTAAAGCAACTTCATACTAAATTAAATGCTGTTGGCTTAATTGGTGGGTCAATTTATAAGCCAAAAGATAAGGATTTTTGCAGATTGCAGTTTAGTACCAGTAACACTTTGAAATTATACGATTTTATGTATAATGGTTATGTTCAAGAGGATGGCCTTTTTTTAAAGAGAAAAAAGTCTATTTTTGAGAAATATATACGTTTGCGGCTGTAGCTCAACGGTAGAGCACTCGCCTGTCGATTGGCAGCTTTTCGTCGAAATGGCGGATTGAAACTCTTTGGGATAACGGTGAATGCTAAGTGGTGAGCATTGTCTAACCATATGCGAACACCGTGGGAACTCTTCAATTATTTTGTTTATATAGTAAATAAGCAAGTGAAGGGAGCGCCGTAGAGACTAGATACCAAAGCACCTAAATGGTTTTATAAATCACATGGTGAAGATATAGTCCACGCCTTTATGAAAATATTGGATAAATGCACGCGAGAGGTCGAGGGGTCAGCACCCTTCAGCCGCGCATTACTAAACGAAGATTGGGAAAGTCATAGACCGTCTTTTGTTTAGAACGTACTTCTGGTTCAGGACCAGCTAATTGTCCCCTAAGTGAAGAGTAGGTTTTTTGAATGTGTAAATACCATTCGAAGGCTTTAATACTGACTATTTTATCTTTTATCTCTCGGTTCATACCCAAACTCTTGATGATTTCTTTTCGGGTTCTTTTGTCGCTATTTTTGAGAGCAATTAAGGCATAAGTAGAATAATAGAATGCTTTTTCAGTTAGTTCTATGAGATCATTGTTTTTATCCTCCTCAGCCATATTTAATTGATCGTTTAAATTAGTTATTATTTTGTCTAATTTTACTCTGGATTCCTTAAATTCCTCGTCAGAAATAAAGCCCTTTACAGCCATTTGGATTAGCTTACTTAATTCTTCCTGCTTTGTTTCTATTGTTTTTAATACGTTTTCCTTTATATCTTTTTTCGTTACAGTTTCTAGGGTATTATTATCCTTCATTACTTCAAGTGCCCAGTGCAAGAAATCTGAATCAATTGTATATTTATGAATTTCAGCTTGTATTTGTTCCTCAATTTCAATTTCATTTATATTATATTTCTGACTACAGTAAACCACACTCTTTTTATGGCCACAAAGATAAAATACGTAAACCTTTGTTTCTTTAGTGCTTTTTATA
>MFUC01000011.1:0-869 GCA_001785575.1 Candidatus Nomurabacteria bacterium RIFCSPHIGHO2_02_FULL_38_15 | reverse complement strand
AACAATTGAATGGCCACATTCTCCGCACTCAAAAGCACCACAACCATAAGCAAATTCATGAGTTTTGGCTCTTGGTTTGCCATGCTCTTTTAAAAGAGTTTGTACCCGGTCAAATTCTACCATAGTTATCATCGGCGAGTGGTCTCCTTTATATAAAATACCTCTGTATATAAAGTTTCCAGTATAGAATATATTGCTAAACATGTTATAAGCACTAGTGTAGCCAATTTTTGCTCCACCAATCTTCTTCTTTTTTGGAGTCAATAAACCCCATTCATTCGTCATTATGTCTCGTACTTGTGGAACACTGTAATTTCCAGTCAGTAATAAGTCCCACCCTTTTCGAACAATATTAAATCGCTCTTGATCTTCTATTATTTTATTTGTGCCTCGTTATGCAAATTTTGTATTAAGGTAACCTATAGGAGCTAGTGTAGGCATTCGACCCATTCCCAATTTATCAGCTAGTCCTCGCTTAACGTCCACACCTAGTTTTGAAGAGTAATATTGAGAATCAGAGAGAGTATTTTGCAAATGCTTTATTCCATCTGGAGTATTTTCAAAACTGTAACTTAGAAATTTTAAGTCTTTTAGAATGCCCATTCTTAAAGCATATGTTATCTCACCAGCATCAATTTCATTACGAGATAATCTATCAGGGTGCCATGCAACAATGCAATCAACTCTACCTTCTTGAACCATCTTCATCATTTGGGCAAACTTGGGCCTATTATATGGTTTAAAAGCACTTTTCTCTTCCTCAATCCATATGATTTCCTGGTCAGGAAATTTCGATTGAATTTCTCTTTTTTGAGATGGAATTGAAAGGGCTTGTTTTTCGCGACTTTCACTCGATTTTCTCAAATACG
>MFUC01000010.1 GCA_001785575.1 Candidatus Nomurabacteria bacterium RIFCSPHIGHO2_02_FULL_38_15 | reverse complement strand
CGTAAACACCTTTTATTGTATCTTCGGCCACAACCCGTGGCTTTGATGGTAAATGTATTTTATGTTCTTGCATACTTACGTATTTAATGAACTAAACTATTAACGGCTATAGAATTCAAGCACTGTATTTAAGTCGAGATAGCCATCGACATTTTTTGGTACTCCAGAAAGGGTTCCTTTCAATTCGCCCAACTCAGTTTTTAACCAATTTGGCGAACTATAACTTTTTAATCTAACTGGAAGTTCAGTAAAAAGTACTGAGCTCCTGCTCCCCTCACGGGGAGTAATTGTATCACCAATTGACACAATATGCGAAGGTACTTTTAACTTTTTTCCATTAACTAAAATGTGACCGTGTGAACACATTTGACGAGCTAGCGCCCGAGTGCCAGCCCAACCTAGACGATAAACGACATTATCAAGTCTAGTTTCAAGTAGTTCGTAAAGCTTGTCTGAAACGGGTGAAGTTTTTTGGTGTTGAGCCATGTCTACATATTTTTGCAATTGGCGTTCGTTAATACCATATGAAAAACGAACTTTTTGCTTCTCAAGCATTTGAGTACTGTAAATAGATGGCGCTTTGCGCTTTTTATCTTTTTTATTACGGCCCTCAGATGCTACAAATTTTTGAGTTTGGCATTTTTCATAAACACCAGCACCCAATCTGCGACACATTTTATATTTTGGTTTACTTAACATGCTATTTTTAAACTCTGCGAGGTTTTTTAGGCTTTGGGCCATTATGTGGGACAGGTGTTACATCTTTTATGTTTGCGATCTCAATATCATAAGCCATAAAAGCTCTAACAAGTGGCTCACGACCTGAACCAACCCCTTTGATAATAACATTAACACTTTTCACGCCGATTGTTTTCGCCTTCTCGCCTAGGGCGTCGCCAACCTTGGTGGCCGCAAAGGGCGTACCCTTTTTAGCTCCACGAAAGCCCAGTGCACCCGATGACGAGGCGAAAACTGCATTTCCAGCCTTGTCGGTAACTAAGCCTTTTGTGTTATTAAATGTAGCTTCAATGTACAAAGTACCTTCAACAAGCTTCTTTTTTGGTAAGCGTGCAGTTGATTTACGAGCACCACTTTCTCCGCTACCTGATTTTTTTACAATTCTTTTTTTACCCATATTATAAGCGAAGTATTAATTATGTTTTTTCAACCTTACGACGACCACTACCCATAGTTTTACGTACATTACCACGAACGGTTCGTGAGTTTGATTTTGTACGTTGGCCACGCACTGGTAAGTTGCGTGCATGGCGAGTACCACGATAAGCTTTAATGTCTTTTAATCTCTTAATATTTGAAGCGACTTCACGCTTTAAATTACCTTCAATCTTGAACGCCTCAACGATTTTTCGAATCTCGTTTTCTTGCTCGATTGAAAGTGTGCTTGCTTTTGTTCCGTGTGAAATGTTTACCTGGTCAAGGATTTTACGCGCGCGCGAATAACCTATGCCATAAAGGGCAGTTAAGCCAACCTCTAAACGCTTTTCATTTGGAATGGTAATACCTAAAATACGCATAATTATTGTTTTTGTTTATGCTTGGGGTTATCACAAATAATATACAAATGGCCACGTCGTTTGACCATTTTGCATTTCTCACAAATTTTTTTTACTGCTGCTTTAATCTTCATACACCTTAATTTTGGAACCTAAGGGGCCAACTAAAAATCTAAATGGCCCATAAATTCACAACTGGGAAAGTATACACTATTTACATTCTTTTGACAACCCTGGCTTTTCCACCGTACTCATCAAGTACGAGCTCGACCTTATCCCCAATCAAAACCTTGATTCGGTGCATACGCATTTTACCAGCCAGATAGGCAATAATTTCATTCTCACCAACCTTAACTCGAAACATTGTATTTGGTAATGCTTCGGTCACAATACCCACAGCTTTTTGTTCATTTTTATTTGGCATATATGTTATGTACCTATTCTAAACTAATTACTGTATACGTCAATGACTTTTATTTGTTTTGAAGATTTTGGCATAATCCGCAAATAATTTGGCTTGATTGCTATTTTGTAACTTTCAAGACTTGGGATTGATGCCAATAACCTCTTGGCATTTTTAACCCTCAGATTACTTACTTGTTTAGCTAGATCAGTAGTATCAATGTATGAAACAACCTGGCCCTCACCAGTAAAATTTAATTGGAGAGTCTGCGGATTTTTAAGGTCGGTCGGCAGACTAACTAATTTAACTTCTAAATTTTCAATACCTAGATATTGTGGATTAGCTGGCTCAGTGATTTCTAGTTTACTTTTAATTAATTTTTCAATATCTTTACGCTTCATAACATAGGCAATTAATGAGGCCTCTTTGGATACGTCCAATGTTTGTGGAGTACCTGAAATAATTAAATTTTTTGGGCTATAAACAAACATGTCAATATATAAAATATATTCATCTGGAATTTCGGCCCCGGCTTTAATAAAGAGTGATTTTTTTAAAGCCTCATCGATTTTGGAAGACACAGATTTTTTAAGCTCATCAGATAGTCCATAAGCCATTTGGTCGGCTCCACCCGCAATAACTTCATTTGTGCGGGCATAAATTTTGGCCTTTTGACTTTGATAGTTGGCCAAAATTAGATCGGCATTACCAATGTTGGAGGCTGAGCCCTGATTTTGAGCTGTGATTTTAACAATAACCTGGCCCGGGATAATTTGTTTTGCACTATCAAGCGTATAGCCAGGTAAAACTACGGCCGTATCCGAAACAAACTTGATGTTGTTACTAGCAATAAAGACCGTACCCTTTTTTAAATTTATTTTTGATTTGTTATGACTATTATAAATCACCACACTGCCGACTGCCTTTTTGGGTGATGAATTTACAACGTCCGGTATAATTGACTCACGGTGAGTGTCAGTAACCTCAACGACCGCAAATGGTAGTTCACTGGTAGTTGTTTGATTGGCTAAAATTACAGTGTTAGAAAATTTGAAATCAGCTCGTGATTTTTTTATCTCAACGGTGGCGGTTGAAAATATATGACCAACATAGAAAAACAAGAAAACTAGCGTTGTTGAAATACCCACAATCGTTAAAATTGTTTTGCGACGGTCTTTTGCCTGGACCTCAATAATTTCTTCATCTAGTGGGGCAAAATCTTTATGTGACAGTATGTCTACGGGAACATTGTTTTCATTTAAATCTAAATTTTTCATAATTTTATATAAAATTTATAGAGATATACATAATAAACTCAAGCTAATATCGACATACTTTACATCAGTATGAACGTCTAAGTTATTTTTTAAAGCATCAGTATTCGGACTAATAATTCTAAATTTACCATCAGTTTTTAAATATTGAGTAAAAGTATCGGTGGCAATTGATTTGTTATACCAAGGACTTATGGCTGACTCCTCGCAAATTAAAACCACAGTTTTTGGTATTATCTCATTTTTTGGTGCCTTAGCTAACGAGTTAGCTACAGATTTTTGCCAGCCATCTTCAAGAGGTTTTAAGCAGTCATCTATTTGGGTTGATAGACTTGTGTTTAAAATTCCTAAAAATCTAGCGTGTGCCTTGCTTGACGCATCACTAAAATTTGTATTTAGTGTTTGGCTAATTTTTCGAACAATATCATGAGTACCTTCGGCAAATGACACACCAAAATTTAAAACATTATTTTTTATTAATGAGATATCGGTTATTTCAGAACCAACGTCTAATATCATAATACCATTACTACCTGAATATAGAGTGCCGCAGACATGTGCAAAAGCCAGTGTTGCTGAACGAAATTTTATATTTTTTTTGTTTAAAGCAAAAAATTTTAGACATAGATTTTCAATACTAGCGACAACATTACTTGGGGCAAAAGCTAACGACAATAAAAATTCGCAACCGTCTACTTTTTTATTAAATGGATCAGGCACAATATAGCCATTGATTTTAACTTCAGGTACGGTTGATTCAATTAACGTTAGTTGGTCATAGCCATGTAAATTAGTTTTAGCATAAGTTGTAAAATTAGCAATTTCGCTCTCAGAGGTTTTTTGGACTAATTTTTTTGTCAAATTAATTTTTTTTGGGTCACTAATTAAAACTTGTTTTGTGTGGACAACATGCCAGGGTGAGTGTAGAAAAATGTGGATTTTATCGATAGTTTGTTTGGGTATTTGTTTCAAACTATTTTCAATACCTGATAGCATTTTTTCGGGTGAAGTACCAAAATTAACCTCGTTGGTATACTCAAGTTCATAACGAGTGCAAAAATTTATGATATTTTTTTTACTATCATTTTTACTACCAGTTTTGTAATTTGAAACCAGACCCAAGCCAACTGAGCCTGAACCAATATCAATAACCAAAACATTTTCATGATCTTTGCGCATTGACTTTATTATAACAGATTTTTATTAAAACAAAGCAGCTTTTATACGTCTAATACCTTGGGCTACAGCTTCCTCCTTTTGGATTTTAAAAGTTTTTAATTCATTCGTGTTTGTTACATGTGGCCCACCGCAAAACTCGATACTAAAGACCCCCTCCGTGCCTTCAATAAAATACACACTCACAACTTCAGGGTATTTTGCACCGAATTCCATCTCTGCACCCAATTTTTCAGCCTCTATCAATGGCATTTCGCGACGCAGAACATTTAAACCGGCTTTTATTTTTTCGTTTACAATATCTTCAACTTGTTTTTTTTCTTCGTCAGTCATTTTACGATCAAAAGTAAAATCAATTCTTAATCTTTCCTCAGTAATATTGCTCCCCCTTTGTTTTACACTTTTGCCCAAGACTTGCTGAAGTGCCGCCAAAAGCAAATGATGTGCCGTATGTAATTTCACAGTCTCCTCATTATGATTCGCCAACCCACCCTTAAACATCCCCGCACTTGCGGTTTGCGACAACTTTTGGTGCTCAGCCATTTTTGTATTGAAATCTGCTAAATCTATTTCTATGCTCTTTTCTTTCGCAAGTTCTAATGTTAATTCAATTGGGAATCCATAAGTTGTTGCCAAAATAAATGGGTCTATCCCTTTTTCAAATTCTTTTAGACCATTTTTAAGAGTTAACCTAAAACGTTTCTCCTCTTTACCAATTTCTACTAAAATTTTTGATTCTAATAACTTAACATTTTCATAAACATCTTCATATTTATTTACAACTTCTTGTGCTACGTAACGAAGACAACTTTCTGTACCGCCATGTTTAAATTCAAGTACATCTGAAAAACGTATTGCTCGACGAAGTAAACGACGAAGGATATATCCGCGCCCAGAGTTCCCGGGAACAACACTATCTGATATCATTAATACACTTGTACGAATATGGTCAGCAACAATCCTTTTTGCACGAGTATTTTCATTATTAGTTAACTCATTTATTTTAGACATTATTTTTTCAAATAAATCGGTATCAAAAATGTTATCTTTTCCTTGAACTGCCATTACTATTCGCTCAAGACCTGAACCAGTATCAACATTTGTTTGGGAAAGTTTACCAATAACTTTTCCATCCCTCTTTTCATACTGCATAAATACATCATTCCAAATTTCAACAACTTTCTGTTCCTCATCAGCTTGTATATATTCTTCTTTAGTTAAATCCCCTAATCCTTCAGAAGTTACATCATAAAACATCTCAGTATCAGGGCCACATGGACCATTGTCCCCCACGCTCCACCAATTTGATTTCGCGCTCATAAAATAAATTCTGTTTTCTGGGATATATTTTTTCCAAATTTCAAATGCTTCTGTATCTTTTGGAGCATTTTCGTCACCTTCAAAACAAGTTACATATAATCTTTTTGGATCAAGACCCAGGCCTTCATCTGTATTAGTTAAAAATTCATAAGACCATTTTATGGCATCTTCTTTAAAATAGTCACCAAGTGACCAATTCCCCATCATTTCAAAAAAAGTATCATGAGTGTTATCACCCACCTCATCTATATCTTGTGTTCTTACACATTTCTGAATATTAACCAAGCGATTTCCTAGTGGATGTTTTTGGCCCATTAAATATGGTACAAGTGGTTGCATACCAGCTGTATTAAACAAAACTGAAGGGTCATTTTCAGGCACGAGTGATGCTGAAGGCAAAATTTTGTGCCCTCTTTTTTGAAAAAAGTCTAAAAACTTTTGCCTAATTTCATTTGACGATAACATAAGGCTAATATTAGCACAAAAATAACTCTAATCAAAAAGTCTTAAAAAATTCTACAAAATCTCTATTTACCTATTCGTACGAATAAGCCCATATTGACTTATAGATATGGCTATTGTAATATCGGGGTAGATAAATAATGTTGTTTAACTTAAATGAATAGAAGAAATGAAAACAAACTACATTAACATGTCTGTGGCAACACAGCAAAAATTGCTTGCTCTGAGAGATTTGACTGTGACATCACTTGAACGCGAATATTATGATGGTCCAGTTATGCAAGTAGGGTTCACCAGGGCCGAACCAGAGCTGGCAGATAAATATCCTGAGATTATCTCCAACCTAAAGTACTATCTTGCTGGCAAGTTCAGGGTACTGGATCTTGCCAAATACCTAGGCAACGAAAGATGTCTTGAGGAGATAGGTAATCTTAATAATATTCCTCGAGAGGATTACTCTAAAGTTGGAAAAGTTGCAGGATGGTTTTGGAATTTAGCCCAACTTGACTTTAAAATGAGTGCGCGAAATGAGAGAGAAGGCGTAGAAAAAATCTACAAATTTCTAACTGAACCAGCGACACCCATAATTGTAGATAGTAGAAAAATAAACATCAGTAAATTCATCATTAGGAAAGACCAAGAACGTTTTTACGAATTATTTATTTTTCATGATAATCGGTTTTTGAATCTTAAAAGGAATAAGGCCCATTTAAATTTAGACGAAGAAATTTAAAGCCCCTCGCAAGGGGCTTTTTTATGTGAAAAGGTGGTTCGCCTTACTTGTGCTGAGTTCGACACATTAGCGGCTTTTTTAGCTTAGTGTCGTTGAGACGTTTTCTTTTTCCGGCATGGTTCACATAGCTCGGGGCTATGTTTTTAGCAGCCGGTTGTGGAACAATGACTAAGTCTTGAGGATTAATAATCCCCTCAACCATGAAAATAAAAATGCTGGATTTGATTTTTCTATTCATAAAAAAGTTCTATTAGGTCTTTTGAAAGAATAGCAAAAAAGATTTATTTTGGCAAATGTGAATTTTAAACTTTTTAAATTTTATTTACACGCTATTCTTCATCTAAAGTTTTTATTTCGTTAGTTTGAATCATTTCGTATAATTTAGTTTTTTGTAAACTTTTTTCTACAAACCATAAAACCACAAAAATAAATAGTGTTAAAATTGTTGCAATAATGGCTACATTGTATAACCCAAAACCTGATGCCATACCAATACCAACCGATACCCACAATCCTGCTGATGAAGTTAGCCCAACAATGCCGTCCTTGCGTACAATCACAAGCCCGGCACAAATAAAGCCAGCAGCCGAGACAATTTGGGCAGCCAAACGCATTGGGTCAAAAACGGTAACATTTTCGTACCGGCTTGTAATAATTAACGAGATGATAATAAACAAAGCCGAGCCCATTGAAACAAGGGCATATGTGCGCATACCTGCCGTTTTGTGCGCCAAAATACGCTCGGCACCAATAATCATACCTAAAATCATGGCCACCCCTAATCGTGCTCCAATTAATAATGTTTCGCTTGATAAAATGTTTGCAAATAAATCTGTCATATGAATTTATTATACTATTTTTTAAAATTTATTAATAGCTTGAATCTCTCGAAGTCAGCCAAAAGTGCTATAATCAAAATATGAGTAAAAACTTTAAAATTATAACACTAGTATTAATTGTTATTTTAACTTTTGTCTTTTTATATAAAACTGGAACATTGTATGCACCAGAATTTACCAACAAGGATAGTTCACTTCCAGAATCACCACAGGTTCCAAACAAAAATCCTCCATTAAAAGATGGAGGCAAGCAAGTAGCTTGCACTATGGATGCAAAAATGTGTGCTGATGGATCATACGTGTCCCGAACTGGCCCAAATTGTGAATTTGCACAATGCCCTGCCTATATGCCCCCAATAAACGGAGCTCCAACACATGAATTAAATCAAACATACGAATACAATGGCGTTAAAATAACCCCATTAAAAATCATAGATGATTCTCGTTGCCCAGCTGGTGTAATGTGTGTTTGGGAAGGACAATTGATAGTTTTAACCAAATTGGAAACAAGTATAGGTGCAAAATCAGGCTCTGGAATTCCCGGTCCAATGGAAAAAGTAATTACCGAAGAAGTAAAATTAAAAATGAATGAACCCTACAATTTTGCAGGCAAAAGTGTCACCCTCACCGGTGGCACCATGAACGACAAACCAAGCCGCGTATTTTCTTTTGAGGTAAAATAAAATTCTCTACTAAAATTAGATTTTAAAATAGTACCTAAAACCATTTTCCATTTTTCCATTACAGAGAAACAAAAAGGTGATCACTTCCAACATTCCAGCTAATTTTCAAAATTATAGTATTTACTTGTCCGCTCTCTTGATATAATTTTATGGTTAATTGGGAATTACCTATTGCTAATTTAGAAAGCTCATTTGTTTCTGTCCCTGCTGGAACTGCAAGCAATACAGTTCTTTCATCGGTTAATTCCTTAATGAATTAGGACACTTGAGTTAAAGTATTTAAATGA
>MFUC01000009.1 GCA_001785575.1 Candidatus Nomurabacteria bacterium RIFCSPHIGHO2_02_FULL_38_15 | reverse complement strand
CCCTTTTTAAAGTATCTTGGGCGCTAGAAAACTGCACATATTGCAAAATTTAAAAAATAGACTACAATATTACTGGATTATTGGGTGGGCTAGTTTGGGCAAGAATTTGCCTAAACTAGCCCACCCAAAGCAAATACAGGTGATTCTTTAAATGTGCTGAATTCACATTTTAAGAATGCATGTCTTGTGTTTAGAGAAATCAGAGTGGAATGTTTTTATTTCAGGTCTGTAAAGTACATATGGGGCTTTAATGAGTAACACAATCTTACATTTTTGTGAAAAACTTAATCACTTTGGGGCAGACATTCAATTCTAGTGACACCTGTATTGGAAAACTATAGCAACGGGATGTTATTTTACGACTGGTCAGGGTCAGCTTTAGGAAATCTTTATTCTAAACAAGGACTAGGTTTGTACTTAAAGAGGTATAGACAAGGAGGTTATCTGAATCAGCAGATAGCCTTTTTAATTTATCTACCCCATTATGTCTTTGAGGTCAGGTTTGTATTTTTCCATCACGCGCATGGTGGCGGTTTGTTGGTTCATGCCACCACGGATTTTTTCCTGGATTTCGTTACCAATTTTTTGAAACAAGTCGGGATTCTTTAGTACCATGGCAATAATGCGTTCTTGTTCAGCTTCAGGTAGGCCAGCTTTTTTCAGCTGGTTTTTAAGCATCTTTTTCATTAAAAAGTTTTTAAACATATTCATATTTTAATTTTAGCATACTAGAATAAATTTGCCACCTTGACCTCTGAATAGAAAAATACCCCGATTAACGGAGTATTTTTCGTATTTTGGTTTTGCATTCGTAAGCCGAATTCTGTTCTAATGGTATTTATCTGCGATATATATTGCTATATACCTGTAGCGATTCAAACTTTGACCGAAGCCAAAGAATACGATCTTGCACACGAGTAAGGATTTAGCCGTTTCACCCACTATGTTACCATAATGACTCACCCAAAAATTGCTTTTTGGGTGCCTGTTACTTTCGCTTCAGGCGTCTCTGCTCGCACCTCTGCCCTTGCGGACGACGGGCGTTACCCGCTACTTTTGCTAATTAAATAACTGTGTGTTCGGACTTTCCTCACCCATCAATTACTTTCGTAAATATCAGGGCGTAACCATTCGATACAAAACCTTTCGTATTATAGCAGATAATTTTAATTTAGCAAATTTTTATACTTCACAATTCCCTGCCACGCATGCCAACTCTTTTTGGACTTCGGTTTCGTCATGGCGTTCGTAGGTAATTAGTTTTGAAAAGTCGATGTTGGCTACAGTTTTAGTTAGTTCTTTATACTTCTTCTCGTCTATAGTTTCGTACGGCGCCAGCTGGTAGACATGATCTGAACGTGGCAAAAACGACAAGCCCCCAATCATGTCCCAATTTTGATACAACCAACTTGCCACTGCCAACCACTCGGTATCACCAACTGAAACAGTCACTGATGGATTATGCTCGGTATAATTTACCTTTACATTTTTCCAATGCTCTAGCTGATCAAGTGCCGAAACATCGTCTTTAAATATTGCCCCCTTGGGCGCGGCAATTGGAAATTCTAAAACAAACGTATGCGCCGTGTCATAACTTTGGCCAACTTCAGGGTAATGTGGTACGCCTTGATCTTTTAGCATTTTAAAGAGTGAGTCGTTGGCTGAAATACGCACTCGACGAATATAGTATTGGCTGTGGCGTGGATGCATACCCGAGGCCGAATCAACGGTTTGTGACAAATTGCCTGATGGTTTAACACATGTAATTGCTGTAGACTCTGAAATACTAAAACGCTTAGCGTAAAGTTTGTTAATGCGAATAGTCTCGGCCCGTAACTTTTGCAAAATTTTTGGCGCCCGAGCAACTTTCGAATCCCATTGACCCGTGATTGAAACGCCCAATAACCTCTCACGTTCGCAATTTTGCTTCCACTCTTTTGAAAGGTATTGAAAGTTTGTTAGCGATGATTGATACGTACCCAAAATTGTAGCAATACGGACCTTTTTCATCAGGCTGGCTTCCGTGTCCTCGGCCCGCGCCACAACCTCTGAAAGGTTACAGAATTGCTTTGAGCGTAAGATTATCTCGCCACAGGGGTTTACCCCTATTGAGCCCACAACTCGGCCCAAATCATCAATATATTTGTCCTTGGTTAAAACATCGACCCGGCGTTTTGGTAATTGCTTGGGCAGGCAACCTTTGTTAAAAATCCCCCGCTCACCCGAACCACTTTTAATCAAGGCTAACCACTCGCCCATAAATTCCTCAACGCTTGGTTTGGTATTGTACACGGCCGAATTATTTGCTAACATCCGTTGCGGGTCAGTGTTCCAAAAGGCTCCATTTTTAGCATCCCTGATTTGCTCATCATCTAAATCAGAAAGTGAAATCAAGGCACTACGACGCACTCCACCTGAAACAACACATTCACCAATTTTACAAACAATATCGTGTACGTCTAAATTACTAAGTCTACGCCCCTGCTTTTTTAAAATTCGTTCTCGGGCAAATTGCAATAAACCAATCAAGGGTTGCGGGCCTGATGATTTACCACCCATAGTTTTTAAGCGCGCACCAGCAGGGCGTAGTTCGCTAAAATCAAACTCAATGTCCTTGCCATCAAACCAGGTTTTCATACCCAAAACAAACGCATCAGCCCAGCCCTCTTTAGAATCAGCAACTGTGTGCTTAGTAAGTTTTTTATTTGTTTGCATTTTAATTTGCGGTAATTTTTGTACGTTTTGACTTTCAGCTGAGAAGCCAACCCCAGTGCCACACATTGAAATATAAATTATTTCGCCAAAATCTTGAAATTTTTCAGGCGCAACAAATGAACAGTTATAGGCACAAACATTAGTTTTGCGCGCCGGCCCACCAGCAAATTGCAATAACCGCATCGAGGGCATGGCCTCTTGTTTTAAAATGGCTTCACGAATTTCAGTATATTCGTTTTTAGTTAACTTATTACCCAAATTCTCTTGCATAAAATCCATATAGCGGTCAACGGTTTCAATCCAAGTTTCGCGCCGACCAGCATCCTCTATCCAACGTGAATACGAACGATAGTAAACCAATTCAGCTAAAGGATTTCTAAAATACTCACTTGAATCATTTACAAGCTTGCGCAAATCATCAGGTACAATCACGCCATCTTCACGTAATTCATTGCGCTTCTGACGATATAAAATATAAGCCTTGGCTGTTTCTAAAAAGTCCAGTTTCATTAACTCATTTTCAACTGTGTCCTGGATCATTTCAACAGTCGGTATAAATTTTGTGCCCTTTTGACCGGCAATGTCCTCTAGATTTTTTAATTTTAAAAGCTCATTAAAAACTGCCTCTGAAACCTGGATGGCCTCGTCCTCACCGCCCTCTTTAGTATCTAAAAATGCCTTATACACCGCATGTGAAATGCGATGAATATCAAACTCTATAACTTCACCCCGGCGATTCATTATCTCGGGGATTTTTGATAGCTCACGTTTGCCGATAGCGACCTTTTTTGTCATACGCTTTTATTAAATTATCTGATAACCTTTTTAATTTTATTATTTTGTTCTTAGATAGTTAATTGTACTAAATTTTTATTAATAACCGGTGTGGATTAGCTACTAAAAAACCACAATGTCACTGTTTGTTTCAGTATGTAAAGCTAATTAAAAATCCAGGCTTATTTTAAAACACTCCCACACATCAGTTGCGCCTGGTCATCAAAATCCAAATCAAGCTTTTGAGCATTACCAGCATTAATTTCAAGCACATAGCTAGCTAAAGCGTTTGGATAAAAAACTTTTGGGTAAGTTTCGGGTGTCACACCCATCTCTAAGTCAACGATTTTTAAATCATTATTTAGCCAAATTATATCTAAAGCATAGTTCATATCCTTCATCCAAAAACCGTACGTATCAGGCTGGTCAAACACAAAAAGCATGCCAGTATTGGCGGGTAAAAAACTTGTGCCAGAAAGTCCCTGCACCCGCTTGGCATCAGTTTGGGCCAAGTCTAAATTAAAACGCTGACCAGCTAAAGTTATAAAACAAGCATTTTTTTGAATATTTATAAAAGCTAAATAGCTAGCAATACTCAAAAAAATTATGACTATAGCAACACTTTTTTTCATTGAGTATAGTATAGCATTAGTCCACCTCACCCCTACCCCTCTCCAGCAGAGCTGGCAGAGGGGCTTTAAGCTACAGACGCTTACTTTCGCGATTCCCCCTCTCCTTGCCAGGAGAGGGGCTAGGGGGTGAGGTAACGCTAAAATATTGACATGTCAACGCAAATTAGTATACACTTATAGTATTATAAACATTGTAATTAATTTAATAAATAAACCATGGAAGAAATAAAAAGTAATGAGGCTTACGATAAAGAATATACAGTAAAACTTGAAGAAAAAACCCTGGAGAACGGCACCAAATGGACTAATGTATCTTTTGTTGATGAAACAGGAAGAGAATTTCCAACAACAAATAATGTTGAGGAGGACTTTAATAGTGGTAATTTAAAAATATCACAAGGTTGTAAGGTAAGAGCCTTCCCTGCCAGCACAAACAAAAATTTCTTACAAATAGGTGAGATACTTCCATAATAAGGAATTCTTATCACCAAACTATAAAACCCCCCTTAATTTAAAGGGGGTTTTATTTAGGTTTTTAAGCCTTTTTGACTTCGGTTTTAATCAGTTCTTTCTTATGAAAGTAATGACGAGTCAAAACAATTAGCATAAGTATAAGGAAGATTAGCAGTAACCAACCAACAAGTGTTGTCGGGAAGAATCCGTTACCTACACCCCAAAAGGCGCTGGCTAGATATTGGTTAGCATCATAGTCTTTCTCGGCAATTTTACCATTTACCTTGTCACTTGTATTTTTAACAGCTGTACCAACTTTAGTAGAAGCTGAATCTTTCTTGCTATTATCAGCATCCTTCGGGTCAGTAAAGTCATAAACATTATCAATAGGTTTGTAAACTACTTCATAGGGTTTAGTATTACCCCACTTAAACCAATTGTCGTACCAATTATTGTCATTATTGTTGTCATAACTACCAAGACACGCAGTTGCTACATGAAAGTTAGCTTGTGGGTTGTAGTTTTGATCACCCTTGATCATACAACCATACACATAAATAATAGGGTTTGGGTTCGGATTAGGGTTGGGGTTCGGATTTGGATTTGGATTTGGATTAACTGTATTATCAGTTTTAACCATCAACGCGGTGCTTGAATAATCAGTTGCAACTGAAGTTTGCACAACCGCACGTACATAGTATGTAGTGTTAATGTTTAAGCCTGAAATAGTTTCAGTATTGGTACCCGCATAATTAGTTACACTAACTGCATTAGTTTTATTTGGATATGAACCACTATTTGTGCCATATTCAAACCAAACACTACCAACTGCAGCAGAGCCCAAGTTGTAATGCATTGTAACGTTTATAGTCGTAGTTCCAGCTGACTTGGCTGAAGTTATATTAGCTGTTGGACCAGATGTAACAACGGCCGGGTCAGTTTTAAAAACTAAAGTTGAGCTTGGCTTGGCTACACCGTCAACATTACCGATACCCAGGGCACGTACATAATATGTTGTACTTGGTGTTAGGCCGGTAATAGTTTGACTAAAGTTAGTTGAAGCTGTACTTTGCGAAATTTCATTGGTATAACTTGAACTTACAAAGC
Source organism: Candidatus Nomurabacteria bacterium RIFCSPHIGHO2_02_FULL_38_15 (assembly GCA_001785575.1). Classification (GTDB taxonomy): domain Bacteria; phylum Patescibacteriota; class Minisyncoccia; order Phycocordibacterales; family UBA9973; genus MFUC01. Next base: position 30,976 of record MFUC01000009.1, on the reverse strand, counting down.
TTGGATTTGTCGCATATTCGAAACTAGCTCGAATATTTGTGTCGTTACCAATATTAACAGCCTTGGCTGAAACAGTTACGGTTGTAGATGTTGGGTTTGAAACTGACAAAATCACCATTTCAGAAGCAAAAGCTTTGGCTGAAAAGCCCAAAGCCACAACGGCTATTAGGGCGCATAAAGAGTATAAAGTTGTTTTAAATAATGTATTTTTCATAATTTTTAAACGTTATTTTCTAACTCCCCTATTATATCAGATAGAATAGCTTTGTCAAGGACATTTTAAAAAGTCGGGTCAAAACACTTGACTTTTCTATTAGATTTGCTATAATACCTAAGGAAATTTAAAACAAACAAATAAACTAAAAAACACCTAAATTTAAGTAAAAATGAAAAAAACACTGATTCTATTGATGATGGCAGTATCTTCTGTCCTGTTTTGTGCAACAGTAAATGCACAGAGTGTTAATTTTATCTCTGCTTCCGCTAACAAGGAACAGGGGGCGAATATCCGATTTCAAACAGCCAATCCGTTTGAATCTGTTTTTTTAACCGTTGAGTATGCATTAAACCCCAGTTTTACGGGTGGCACGTTCTTCTTAAAAAAATATTCTTACACTGATAGCCTGCACAATGTCACGGATAGTTTGGATGATTCAAACTACAACTTCCCTGCAGCCGGAACAACTATTCACCTACGCTTAACACTTTCACCTGATACCGGTAAATGGACGCCAGTACTAAGTTCCATACTTAGTGTTACATTAAAAGTAAAGGCAAAACCGGGGACAATTAGCGTCGTTACCAAACCATATGCAACAGCAAGTGGTGCAGTGACCTCGTTGTCGCTGAATTCAAATGTGGACTTTCAGATCAAAAAGTATGTTCACTTTAAAGATTCGGCCAAAGTGTTTAGCTCTGGAGCAATCAAGGCGCTAAGCTTTACAGCTGGCAAGTACACGTTTTCAGATACTATCCCTAATCTAACTCAAGAGAGTTGGTTGGGATATGAGATTTTAAACGAAATTTCGAATTTGAAAACTGATGCCTTAAAAGTTGGGCAGTACGTGCCTCCGTCAAAACCTTGGGGTCAATTTGATTCCTTGATTGGTTATGCGGATAACTTGAGCCTTGGCCTAAGTATTGTTGGTAATACCCTTAGTGGAAATACCAACGTTTACTATAAGCATGAAAAGGATGTCGCGTTTAGCAAAATTGGCCCCTATGCTTTTACTGGCAACGGGGTTGAAAAAACTAACGTAAGAATCCCTGTAACAAAAATTGGCAAGTGGCAAGTATGCTTTAGCTCAGGCAACAGTATGGGAACGTTTAACAGCGATACTCTGACTGTGGACAACACACAAGGTGTGGCAACTACTATAGTTGTAACACCAATTGCTGCCATTTATGATGGCCCTGGTAAAATCTATGCCGACTTTCGGGTAGCAACCACTGAGCCAATTGACGTTTATGCGATGGTATCACTCGACACTACGTTTGGCATAGCTGAACCTTGTGAGGCCCCGGTTAAAGTTACCAGCAATGGCGACTATCGGCTGTATATGAACAGGTTAAATCAAACAGGTAATCTGTATCTGACATTTTATTACATCTCTAAAAGTGGTGTATTCGTGTCCAGGATCAGGCCGTATCTTTTGGTTAATGTTTTGTATTCAGCTGGTTTGGAAGAATCTGAAACCTCAAAAGTCTCAGTCTTCCCTAACCCCGCCACTATTGGTGATGGGTTTAGTGTAAACTTTACCGGCCCACAGCAAAAAATTGAGCTGGTTGATGTTACTGGAAAAACTGTTTTCACCGCTGAAATTAATAGTGGTGACGTGGTAAGACCCGTCTTACCTGCCGGCTTGTACTTGTACAAAATCGGTGCCAGCAAAACTGGCCGAATAGTTTTTCACTAAGTTTCATTAATTGGTTTAGTTATAGCTCTTTAATTCAGGCCCCTTCGCAAGAAGGGGCTTTTTTATTTGGTCTAAAAATGCAAAAACCCTGATGATAAATCAAAAGGGTTTTTGCATGATGATCACTATTCGGGCATAACTAAATAAATAGGCATACCTTTATAATAATCATCTATTTGACGCAGATCTTTTTGTATTAAAAATGAAACATACTTGCTTGCTTTTGTCCCGCCTGGACCAGGTGTCTTCCCCCGGCTCCAAAATGTTTAGTGTCATGACATTCATAGACAATTATACACTCGATCGAGATGTACAATATCGACTCAATAAATTCTGTTACTATTTATTAAAAAATAGTAGAGAACGACTCAAATTGAATTATTCCAAGACCAGCTTCCGCTAGCCGTGCCTTGTTACGACTTAGTCCCTGTCACCGAGCTTACCTTAGGCCATGCTTATGCACAGACTTCGGGCACTCCCGGCTCCCTTGACTTGACGGGCGGTGAGTACAAGACTTGAGAACGTATTCACCGCGGTATATCTGACCCGCGATTACTAGCAATTCCGGCTTCATGAGGGCGAGTTGCAGCCCTCAATCCGAACTGGCGCTATTTTTAAAGGATTGGCTCAGGGTTACCCCGTCGCGACCCGTTGTAATAGCGATTGTATTATGCGTGTAGCCCCAGATGTCAAAGGGACATGCTGACCTGGCGTCATCCTCTCCTTCCTCTCAGAACTAAATTCGCAAGCAAACAGGTTCTAGATTCTAGTTGCTAGGTTCTAGGAAATTACCTAGACACTAGAAACTAATTACTAGCACCTGCGCACTTGTGCGCTTAGTTCTGAGCAGTCTTGTGTGACATATTTAACACACAACGAGGGTTGCGCTCGTTACCCCACTTAAGGGAACAATTCAAACCACGAGCTGACGACGGCCATGCATCACCTGCTTAACTGCCTTGCGGGGTCCCGCCTTTCGGCGGGATTACAGTTAAGTTTCAAACCTGGGTGAGGTTCTTCGTTTATCATCGAATTAAACCGCATAATCCACTGCTTGTGCAAGTCCCCGTCTATTCCTTTGAGTTTTAGCCTTGCGGCCGTACTTCCCAGGCGGCACTCTTAACGCGTTAGCTACGCCACTCAGAGGGTCGATACTCCGAATAGCTAGAGTGCATCGTTTAGGGCGTGGACTACTGGGGTATCTAATCCCATTCGCTACCCACGCTTTCGTGCATCAGTGTCAGAAACGAGCCAGTGAATTGCCTTCGCTTTTGGTGTTCCCCATAATATCAACGGATTTCACCCCTACACTATGAGTTCCATTCACCTCTCTCGCTCTCAAGCTATACCGTTTCCTTCGCAGACCACAGGTTAGGCCCATGGATTTAACGAAAGACTAATATAGCCACCTACGCACCCTTTACGCCCAATGATTCCGGATAACGCTCGGGGCCTCTGTATTACCGCTCCTGCTGGCACAGAGTTAGGAGCCCCTTATTCATGAGGTACAGTCAATAAACTTCTTCCCTCATAAAAGACCTTTACACTTCGAAAAGCTTCATCGATCACGCGGCGTCGCTCCATCAGACTTTCGTCCATTGTGGAAGGTTCTTGACTGCAGCCACCCGTAGGTGTATGGGCCGTGTCTCAGTCCCATCGGTGGGGGTCAGCCTCTCAGCTCCCCTAGACGTCATAGCCTTGGTAGTCCATTACACTACCAACAAGCTGATATCCCACAGGCTTTTCCCTAAGCGATAAATCTTTACTCCAGAGAGACCATCGTGTATTAGCACACCTTTCGGTGAGTTGTTCACGACTTAGGGGGAAATTCCTATGTATTACTACCTCGTTTGCCACTAATAGCAAATCCGATCCGGCACTTAATCGACCCTCTGTATTGCTACTTCAGATTTCTTAAATACTTTCACGGTACTATCCGTTCGACTTGCATGCCTTATCCACGCCGCCAGCGTTCATCCTGAGCTAGGATCAAACTCTACTTGAAAGATATATATTACGATATATCGCCTCAAGCGGAACAAAAGGAAACATACTTGTCTCATTTTATTCTTAAACTTTTTACTAAAAGTTTCAAAAAATAACTGATCTTGCATCAAATAGATGATTATTATTATTTTATCAAATAACCCGTGCCTCCCTCTAATTTAGAGACGATAACAGCCATTATAGTCATTTGAAGCCCTTTGTCAAGCAAATTCCAGTGGATTTCATATCACACAACATCTCCACAAAATACCTACAAAATAGGGTTGTTTTTAAAGGGTTTTGTGTGATTTTATTTTTTGCCCTGTTTCCAGTTTTCTATATCTTTATGATTACCTAATAGTAAAACCTTGGGGACTTTGTATTTTTTGTTTTTATGAATAAGTATTTCAGGGCGGGTGTAAATTTCGCTACTGGAAATGCGAGCTTCCTCACGTGAATCAAAGTTACCCAAGACACCTGGTATTTGACGTGCAATACAATCAATCAAAATCATAGCCGGTAATTCGCCACCAGTTAAAACGAAATCCCCTACCGAAACTTGTTCGCATTTTAATATTTTATTTATGCGCGTATCGATACCTTCATAGCGCCCGCAAATTAAAATTATGTCGGTATACTTTTTAACTGAATTTTTTGCATAAGCTGTATCAAATTTTTTAGCACTTGGTACAAAGTTTATAATGAGAGGTTTTAGCTTTTGGCTTTTAGCTTTTAGCTTTTTATTTTTTTGGTCAAGTTTTTTTAAAACGCTTTCAACTGCCCTAATTACAGGCTCGGCCATCATAACCATGCCCGGGCCGCCACCATATGGCCGTTCGTCAATTTGTTGTGATACGTTGCCATCGGGCCAAACTTTTTTATATTTACCAGTGACAAATTTGCGCGGGTTTATAAAACTCACTTTTAACTTCTTTTCCTTAATCGCCCGCGCTAAAATCGACTCGCCTAAATACGAATCAAACATTTCAGGGAATAGTGTAATTACGTGGAAGTTCATAAATGGAATATAGCATAAAATAATACTTACATCACTTTTTATACTTACCTCTACTAGATTACGGAGGCAAGACCTCCGTACTTAAATACACGATTAAACTATTTTAACCCTAACCTTTTCGGTCATTAATTTTGTACTAATATATGCCAAAGCGTCTATGCCAGGATTAGATAATTCAATCATGTCTAAATCGGGCCTGTCAAAAACTCTAGCTCCATTTATTTTTGCGCTACCTTCTAGTGATTTTTTAAGTTCTATGTATTCGTTATCACTTATAAAAAAATCCACATCCCCTACTTGTCCTCTATATTGATCAGGTTTTCGAATATAAAGATGTGTATATATTGTTTCAGGAATGTCATCTTTAGCGGAAATAATAATTGGCTCATGCAGACAAAAATATTTTTGATTAGGGTTGCTAGAGGGCTCCGTTAATTCTTTACGTATTTGTGTAAGTGTTTTATATTCATCTTCATAATGACAAAATATACCAACATTACCAGCAACTGACAGATACTTACCAAAAGTCTCTTTACACAATGTAAAACACATATAGTGCGTGTGCTTTATTGCGTCTAGTAATTCTTGATTGTTTTTAATTGGACTAAATCTATATAACTTCATAATCATAATTATATCATCTCTATAGGGTAAACTAAAAAATTATATTATAAATGTAACTACGGAGGTCTTGCCTCCGTAGTGCTAAAAACATACTAATAGCTGTCTTTAAAACTTAACCACGTAAACACCTCTTTTGAAAAAAGCTTGGTTGACGGAAAATAGTCTGGAAAATCAAATTTATTTAAGATTTTATTTTGCAACCTTTCTATACCTAAGTAATCCATATAACTTGAATACTGGTATCCTTCCAGATATATCAAGGTGGTTGATTTGTTTTTTATACCCTCCTCTTTCCAGTTTTTATCAATTAGCTTTATAGGGTTAAGATGGATATATGAAAATATATATTTTAAATAATTATCAGTATCCAAATGTTGTGATTTAAACTTCCCTTCAAAAAGTGACCCTGTTCTAGTATATTTTTTATTGTAATACATAACATAAGCAGTACTAACTTTTTGCATAAACTTACTAATGCCTCCGTCGATCTTTTCAGTAAGAAGTATGTGGAAATGATTAGGCATTAGTACATAGGCGCCAATAGATACTAAACTATTAACATTATTCAAATCTACTAAAAAATCTTTACTTAAATTTCTTAACTCTAAATTTTTATCATTATTTAAAATCAATAATAACAAAACAAAATGTTCATAATCTTGTTTATCATGAAATATTTTTTGTTTACTATTCCCACGATTATACACATGGTAATATTCATCAAAAGCAAATGTGACTTTTCTTATAGACATATATTAATTTTATCAAAAAAATAGACGGAGGCAAGGCCTCCGTATGTTCATAAAATTCGGTTCCCCTCTCTAGCTTGCCTGGAGAGGGGGCAGGGGGTGAGGTGCGCTAGCTTATAAAAAAATCCCAGCACCTTGGGCACTGGGATTTTTTTATATTTTTATATTACCTCCATATCATTTTTTAAACCTGCGATTGCGTCATCAACTGAAGCTGATGCGCCCGAGAAAGGTTCACCACCAGCGGGCTCGTTAATTTTTAGATTCACTCGAGCGTTGTTCTTCATGCCAATAACACGAAGGAGTGTGCGCATAGCCTTGGCAGTATTGCCTTGGCGACCAATGACTTTGCCCATGTCATCGCGATTAACAGTCAGGGTTAAAAGGACACCCATTTCGTCAACCACACGGTCAATTTTAATATCATCCTTGTGATCAACTAATGAGCCAACAATAAATTCAAGGAAAGCTTTGTCGTTATCTTGCATATTTTCAAATATATCTGTTAAAAGCAGTATGTCTGCTGTTTTTTATTATAGCAAAAAAAATTTATTAAGGCTAATTTATCTTTTTTATTTTAGTTTTTATTTCTTTTGCTTCTTCTTGGTCGTTGGAGATTTTTTAGGTAAAACGTTTTTCTTTTTGCCTTCTATGATTCCATTTTTGACCAAATGATTGTGTACTGTATCAGATGCTTGTGCGCCAACTGAAAGCCAATATTTAATACGTTCGGCCTTTAAAATAATTTCGTCAGTTTTAGGTGTATGGGCCCCTAGAATTTCTAAAAACTTACCACCTGAGGCAGAGTTCTTTTTATCAGTGACCACAAAGCGATAACTGGGATCGTTTTTGCGGCCTGTGCGTTGTAATCGAATCATTAACATAGATAAGCATATTAACAAAAAGCTCTAAATAAGTCAATGGCGTATAGCCAAATCAGGTTTTTATGCTATATTAAACACAATGCAAATAGAAAACAACACAAATAGTGCTATGGGGGCAAAACTGTATGAGGGCACGCTTTTCATGTCACCTAAAAATATTGGCTACGTTCGTACCAAAGATTTGGACGAAAGCGTTGAAGTCCAAACTGAAAATTTAGGCACCGGCCTACATGGTGACAAAGTCATAGTTAAAGTTACTGGTATTAATCAATACAATAATCCAACCGGCGAAATTATTGAAATCGTGCGCCGAGCTAAATTTGGTTATGCCGGCACACTAAAATTAGATGCTAAAGGCCAAATGATTTTGGAACCATCAGATCCTAAAATGCAAGTCTGCATCGAAATTATTGATAACGAGATTGACGCCAAAGAAGGCGACAAAATTTTCGTCACAATTGCTAGTTGGGCTAATCAAATGGTGTGCCCCAAAGGTATCATCACCCACATACTGGGCAAACCATTTGAAAATAATGCCGAGATGCTAGGCATTTCAATGGAGAAGGGCTTTGATTCAAATTATCCAGCTGATGTAATGAATGAAGCCGAGGAAATAAAAAAACACTCACTCACTAATGATTCGCTAGAAAATAATTTACGCAATAGGCGTGATATTCGCAATGTACTGACTTTTACCATAGACCCCGATGATGCCAAGGACTTTGATGATGCCTTGTCATTTAAAAAATTAGACAGTGGCAGTTATGAAGTCGGTATTCATATTGCTGATGTGTCACATTATGTTACGCCTGGAAGCTTTATCGATCATGAAGCCTATAAACGCCAAACCTCTGTTTACCTAGTTGACCGTACAATACCTATGTTGCCAGAGGTGCTATCAAATGATTTATGTTCACTGAATCCAAACGAAGACAAACTAACCATGTCGGCTATTTTTGAAATAGATTCGGAAGGCGAGGTACACAGTCAGTGGTTTGGCAAAACGATTATTCATTCAGATAAACGTTTTACTTATGAAAATGCGCAAGAAAATATTACAAATCAAAGTGGCGATTTTTTCGCAGAGCTAACCATATTAAATAACATTGCTAAAAAACTAACTGCGGGCCGAATGCGCGATGGCGCCATAGCCTTAGATCAAGAAGAGGTTAAATTTAAATTGGACCCTGATGGCGTGCCAATTGGCGTGTATATCAAAGAACGTGGTGATACAAATAAATTGATTGAGGAATTTATGCTACTGGCGAACCGCAAGGTGGCCGAATATGTAGCCAAAAAGGCCGAGAAAAAGGCCAATGTCTTCGTCTATCGTGTACATGATTTACCTGACCCTGATAAAATGACCGAGCTTGCCCACTTTTTAAAAACGTTGGGTTACCCCATGAAGTTAAAAGATGGAATTATTCCATCGCGTGATTTAAATAATTTGATGAAAAAGCTTGAGGACAGCGAGTTCAAGGAAACGATACACACAGCCGTAATTCGTTCAATGGCCAAAGCAATTTATTCAACTAAAAATATTGGACACTACGGTTTGGCATTTAAATACTATACGCATTTTACATCACCCATTCGTCGATACCCTGATGTTATGGTGCATCGCTTTACCCAAGCTTATTTAAATAATGAAGATGTACCCGAGGCCGAATGGGCCAGTTACGCCAAGACTTGCGATTATGCTTCACAACGCGAGAAAGAAGCATCTGACGCTGAGCGGGCAAGTATTAAATACAAGCAAGTTGAATATATGACCTACCATATTGGCGAGACTTTTGATGGTGTTGTAACCGGTATTAGTCGAAATGGTATTTTCGTTGAGGACAAAGCCACCAAATGTGAGGGAATGATTAGGCTAAAAGATTTAGGTAATGACTTTTACAGCTTTGATGAGAAACAAAATCAAATCGTTGGCCGTAACACAAAAAAAGTTTTTATTCTGGGTACAAAATTAAAAATCAAAGTTACTAATGCTGACTTAACTAAAAAAATTATTGACTATGTCATTGCACAATAAAATACATAGTCATAACCACAACAAAAAACTTAAATTTTTTTTAATTAGCTTTTTAGTTTTGGCAAATTATATTTTTTGGCAAAACTTTTTAACTTCGCAAAGGGCTGTAGCTGAAATTAACAATCAAGCTCTTAGTGCTCAAATAGAAGCAGAAAGTAATTTACAGCAAAATTTAAACGCAGGCCAAATTAAAAATAAGGGCTTATTGATGTTTCGAGGCACATCTAGCAGGGATTTTTATGGCACTGGGCCAATTAATACAAACATGCCCGAAATGCTGTGGCGCTACCCAAACGAAACAAGCCTAAACAACAAACCTTTATGTGCAAAATCATACGTGGGTAATGCCAACAAAATTTGGTGCGGTAGTGGTTGGACTGGCCAGCCAATTGTGTGGGAAAGATCAGATGGTATAACTGAAATAATTACTAATACTTATGACCGTGGCATACACTTTATTAATGCTCAAACGGGTGAACAATCTAGGGTGCCTTTTTATACGGGCGACATTATTAAGGGCACAGTAACTATGGATCCTGATGGCTACCCTCTTTTATACTCTGGTTCACGCGATAATTTTTATCGTATTATCGCCCTTGACCGCGAAGTCCCAACTGAATTGTGGCGTATCGAGGCTAAAAAATCTGATGGCGTATGGAACGACGACTGGGACCCAAATGGCTTGATATTAAATGATATTTTATACACCGGCAGCGAAAATGGCTGGTTTCATGCTATTAAACTAAATAGAAGTTATGATGATTTGGGTAAAGTTACGGTTAATCCAACAGAGATTTTTAAATATCCAACTTATGCCGATGGCTACATTGATAAATTAGGCGATGATGATTTAAGTATTGAAAGTTCGCCCCTATTAGTTGACAACATAATATATATTGCAAATTCAGGCGGGCGAATTATGGGTTTTGACACAAAAATTATAGAGAAAAATATAGACTCTAGTGTTGTACCAATAACTTTTGATTTTTGGACTGGTGATGATACTGACGCAACATTAGTAGCTGATAAAAATGGATTTGTATATTCAGCCAGCGAATACGAACGTAACAATGAACGTCAAAAAATCGGCCAGATTTTAAAACTAGACCCAAAAAAGTATTTAGAGAAAATTTCAAAAGGCGAGGCACCAACTGATTCAGACATTATAGTTTGGGGAATCTCAGTACCAAAAAAGCGTGGTATGACCGGTGGCATTTGGGCAACCCCGGCCATAAAAAATAATAGATTGTATGTACCTACTAACCCGGGTGATTTATTAATGATAGATACAAATACCGGCAAAATTTTAAATTCAATTTATATTGGTACAAATGCTTGGTCATCGCCTGCATTAATTGACAATAATTTAGACAGTAATTTAATTATTGGCACCTGCGAGGGTAAAATTTTAAATTTTAATATTAGTAATGACATTTTTGAAAAAGTTTGGGAGCACAAAATAGATTCAGGCTCATGTATTGAATCTACACCCGCCGTCTGGAACGGCCAAATATTCTTCGGCGCCCGTGACGGTTATATTTATTCTATAAAATAATACCTCTTGGGAGCTAAGCTCCCAAGTAGCCATAAGTCGGACTTATGGCTAAATATAAAAAACCGCCCCTAATTGGAGCGGTAGTCGTTAAGCGACCAGCTTATTTTTTATCATCATTCGCTGTATCCCGGATAACCTTTGAGGTAGAATGTAATGACGAGGTGTTTTCAAAAAAGTTATTACCAATACTTCGCCTGCCAAAAAAGAAACCCCATAGCCATCCGATAATACCGGTAACCAGAGCAAATGTAATCAACGAAATCCAGGTTAGGCCATTATTCTCATAGGCCGGAATTGGAAATGATTGCACAGGTGGCAATTATGGATTGGCATTGTTGAAAATCGGTTGCGGTAAAGCCTCATTTTCATGTTGTACAAAATAAACAGACGGTTGAGGTGTACTCACGTTTACAATTGGTCTCAACGCTTGCTGTTTCGGGTAATAAACACTTACTGGCTCAGGAGTATTGTTCTGAGCGACCATGCTAGTTGCTACAAAAAGCATGATAATAGTTAGAACTTGTTTCATATCTTTTTGTAGTATAGCACTATTAGATATAAAAGTCAATAGCAAAACAGCCTGATTTGGGGCATATAATTAGGCTATGAACGAGGAGCTAAAGAATCATAAAGCACAGCTTTTAGAGCTTCAAAAGGCCCAGCATGAGGCTTGCCGGTGTGAATTAAAGGCTACAGCCACCCAGCCAGTTTTTGGCCATGGTAATCCAAAGGCTGAGATTGTCTTTATTGGCGAGGCCCCCGGCAAAGACGAGGACTTGCAAGGTATACCATTTATTGGCCGAGCCGGACAGTTTTTAAACACCATGCTTGAAAGTATAAAACTGACGCGTGATGATGTATACGTAACTAATACAGTAAAATACCGCCCACCCGAGAATCGCGACCCTGATGATTATGAAAAAATCGCCTGTCGGGAATGGCTATTGGCTGAGCTTAATTTTATACAGCCTAAATTAATTATTTTCTTGGGGCGCCACGCCATGTCAAACTTCTTCCCTGAAGCTAAAATTGGCGAAGTGCATGGTAAGTTATTAATCAAAGAAATTCCTAACTTCCCTACTAAATACTTTTTCGCCCTGTACCACCCCGCCGCCGCTATGTACAATGGCGCCTTGCGCGAAACACTCCTTGAAGACTTTCAAAAAATCCCTTTGGCTTTAGAAAAGATAAAAGATTAGCCACAAAATACCCCTACCCAACCTCCCCCTTAGTAAGGGGGAGGTGCCGAAAGGCGGAGGGGGTCTTTATTTTTTGCGGTTTTGCAACTCTTCAGCTAAAACCAACATTGGGCTGGCTAGGAAGATTGATGAGTACGTACCAAAAAACATACCGGCGGTCATCATCAAGGCAAAAACCTTGGTTGTTGATGGGCCAAAAATTGACAACGCAACCAGGACAATGATAACTGTCATTGAGGTATTAATTGAACGTGTGTAAACTTGTTCCAATGAATTACCAACTGTTTCAGCAAAAGTAACATATCTTTTATTTTTCAAGTTCTCGCGAATACGGTCAAACACAACTATTGTATCAGAAACTGATAAACCAATAACGGTTAGCAAAGCTACAACAAACAAAGTGTCTACCTCGGCATGATAAATACGTGACAATATAGCAAACACACCAACTGGTATGATAATGTCGTGCAACAATGTAATAACGGCAATAACGCCATACTTCCATGATTTAACTGGGCGTGAGACATTACGAAAAGCATAGGCAATAAATAATATAATAATTATAGAGACAAAGATTATTGCCAAAATCATTTTATTTTTCAATTCCTTGCCTACTGATGGCCCAATTGATGTATAGTTATTGATTGTAAAAGTCCCTGTTGAGTTTAGGGCACTAATTAAAACCTGCCTTTCGGATTCGTTTAAGTCTTTGGTACGCACAATAATGTTTTTATCACCCTCGGGTTGAACCAAAACTGTGCCTAATGATTGATTGTTAGATAAAGCCTGGTTGATAACTTCAACATTTGGTCGAACATCAGTGTAAGTTATTTCAGTCAAAGCCCCGCCCTTGAAATCAATACCCAGTGGCAATTTGTAAACAAATAATGAAGAAATAGAAAGTAAAACTAAAGCCAATGAGACTGAAAGAAATATTTTTTTATATTTTATAATAAACATAGTATTTTTATTTTTATTTGCTAAATCCAGAATTAAACATAAATCGTACGATCCTGCCTGATTTTTTAAACCTTAGCGCATACATCATTAATCTTGAAACCGTCATAGCTGAAAATAGACTAATTAACATACCGATAATTAGTGTTACCGCAAAGCCTCGCACAATTGGTATACCTGTAGACATAAGCACAATACCAACTAAAATACTGGCAATGTTAGCATCGCGAATTGATGTCCAGGCGCGACCAAAGCCAGCCTGAATTGCTTCAGGTATTTCCTTACCGCCACGTAATTCCTCTTTCATTCTTTCAAAAATCAAAATATTAGCGTCAACGGCCGTACCAATCGAAATAATGAACCCGGCAATACCAGCGGCAGTTAAAGTAACCGGAATGAGTTTAAATATACTCATAACTATCAGAGCATAAATAGACAGCGAAATTATTGAAATTAAGCCAGGTAGCCTGTACCAAAATATTAAAAATATTGCTACAAGCAAAAAGCCAATGATTGCGGCTTTAACACCATCAGTAACAGCAGCCTCGCCAAGTGATGCTCCAATAGTTTGGGTTGAAATTAATTCAACGTTAACTGGCAAAGCCCCAAAGTTTAAACGCTCGGCTAAATCTTTGGCCTGCTTGGGCGTAAATTGACCATTAATAACAGCTTGCCCGCCAGTGATTTTTTCATTAACAGTAGGGATTGAAAGTGGTACACCATCTAAATAAATAGCTAATCTTTTGCCTACATTTTCACCAGTTATCTTTTCAAACAAATCGGCACCCTCTTTGTTAAAAGTTATTGCAACATACGGCTCGCCAGTTTGTTGATCAAACTCGGCCCTAGCTGATTTTAAATATGCACCAGTCAATTGCGTTTTAATAAATTGATCAGGCATTTCAAGTTTAACTTCGCCATCAACAACCGTGCCTACTAAATTATTTGGATCATAATTTGGATCCTCTACGCGAAAATCAAGGGTTGGCGTTTCACCAATTTGAGCAATTGCTTGCTTAACGTCAGTAACGCCGGGTAAGTCAACAATTAAACGATTTTCAACATTCTCGCCAATACGAACCTTTTGAGTTGTAATAGCCGGCTCGGCCACACCAATTGCATTAATGCGATTTTCAATAACTTCACGTAAGGCCGACATGGCTGGATCGATTTGATTACTTACTAAATTTTTTGTATCAGCCCGATAAACCAAGTGTGAGCCGCCTTTTAAGTCTAAACCTAATTTAAATGGGTATTTAGCAAACCTGCTTTGGGCGCCAGCTTGGTGGTCAACCTGGGATTGGTAAACAAAATAACCTAAAGTTCCCCCTAAAAGTAAAATTACAATTGCAATAATTCGATATTTCATACAGTCTACTTTACACTTAATTTAGCCAAAAATCAATATACTTCTTGTATTTTACAGATAACTTGCGAATGGTGTAATAAACCAAAACACTGACTGATCCACCAAAAATAAAACCCATCAATACATCCAATGGAAAATGAACTCCGGCAATAATGCGTGCCAAGCCAATTAAAACTGCCCCGATGGCAAAAACAATCCCAGCCCGACGATGATAAGCAAAAATTGAAACAGCCAGTGCGCCATAAAAGGTAGCGTGACCGGATGGAAATGAGTCGTCACTACCATAAATAAATAAAGTTTGAATTTCAGGATAAACTAAAAAAGGTCTTGGATTTACAAAAATATTTTTAACAACTAGAACAAATAGCCAGGCCACTGCCGTGCTACCCAATAAAATAACTAGTTCTTTTATTTTTTGTCTGGTGCGTAAGTTTTGAGTGGCATAAAATTTTTTTGAATTATTATTTAGTAATAAAAACAAGAAAGAGAAAAAAATTAAAAAGTAACCAAAATTATCTGACAAAAAGAAAACTAATTTATCAAACAAGCTTGCCTGACCCAAGAAACTATTTAAATAGTGGAAAATTTTTTCGTTCATAATATAGTGGGGTCTTACATGTCGCCAATAAATTCATTATACGACCTTTCACGGTGCGTGACACGCGCATATTTTTTAGTTGACACTAATAAACCTAAAGCAAACATTTCGGCCAAAATATGTGAACCGCCATAACTCATAAACGGAAGGGGTATGCCGGTAACTGGCATCAAACCAATGTTCATACCAATATTAACTATCAAGTGGCTCATAAAATACACAGCCACACCGATACCATAAAGTGACTCAAAATTGCTTGAGCCAATTTCAGCAATATAAATAATTCGATAGAACAAAAATGCATATAAACCTAAAAGTAACAAAGACCCCACCAATCCCCATTCTTCAGCAAAGGCGGCAAAAATAAAATCAGTCTCGTGCTCGGGCAAATACTGCAACCGTGCTTGAGTGCCATAACCAATACCCTTACCAAACAATTGGCCCGAGCCGACTGCCACAATTGATTGAAAAACATTATAACCAGAGCCCCGAATATCAGAGGCTGGATTTACGAAATCAATAATCCGATCTTTTTGATACGGCTTGAAAACAAAAAGCCAAAAAACTAAAAGTATGGCCAGGCCGATTGATGTTAAAATTAAAATGTGCCGGCGACCCAAGCCCGAAAACAAAACCATCCCAAACCAAATAAAAAATATAACCATGGCTGAACCAAAGTCTGGTTGTAGTAGTATTAAAACAAGTGGCACGAACATATACAAGGCTGATATAACAACATGTCGCCACTCGCCAATGGCCACATGCCGGCGCGAAAAATATTTGGCCAACATTAAGATTAGGACTACTTTGACAAAATCAGCTGGTTGAAACGACAGCCCTGCTAACTGAAACCAACTCTGCGAGCCCTTTACAGTTGAGCCAGCAATAAATAAGAAAACTAAAATGGCACAAACAGCCAAGTAAATTTTAACTAAAATCTTTGAGTGTTTAAAAAAACGAAAATCTATTTTTGAGGCTATAAAAAATACAATCAGTGACAGTAAGATCCAAACAACCTGTTTTTCAAAAAAATTATTCTCACCAGTTAGTGAACGCATTGATAAAAGCCCGGCCCCAAAAATTGGTAATATGGCTAAAATAATACCCCAGTCAGTAAAAAAATCTGTGAAAAACTTTTTGATCATTTTTTAAACTGCTTATTCTTGAATTCGGCCAAATTAACCTGATTATACAGCTCAAAACGAAACGGGCCGTTTTTAAAAATACTTGGCCATGAAAATACTACAATTTGTTTTTCAAATGGTTTTAAACTGTCCATAATTGTGCTTGAAAATGCGGTGGCATTATTTTCACTATCATACACAACCACCACTGAATTGCCAGCCGGGATTGTATCATAGCCTGTATTTTCAAGTGTGTAATTTAACATTGGCTTGTCATTAATAACTCGGTAATTTGACTCGCTAACAGCCAGTGGCAAAACATATGAACCCAAGCTGGTACTAAACCAGGTAATGGGTTTAGTAAATTCAACCACGACTCGGCCCACCTCATGCTTGCCCACATTAATACCCCCTTTAAAAATTACTTGCCTGGTGTTGGGGTTAATGTATGTTTGGCCGTTCCTGATGGCCACTGGTATATTATGTTCGTCATAAAGTTTAAAAGTATAACTAACACTTTGGGCAAAAGCATCGGTATTTTTATTTTCAACCAAGGCAATAGCATTGTACAAACCGTCGGCTACCTTTTGGGCGCGGGCAAAAATTACAACCACGTCCTTTTTAGTATATGGGCATTGCAAAACACACGCCCCGCCACAATCAATCCCCACCTCGTTACCATTTTTACGGCGGTCAAAACAATTAGGCATAGGCTTAATTTTTGTAAAAGCAAAATATACCAATGGTAAAACCACTAAAAAAATTAGCAACAAACCAATTATCATTTTCCTCCTCCCCGCCCATGTCATATGACTAAATTATAACATAAAAAAACCGCCATCTGTAATATGTAGCGTTTAAAAGGTCACGCATTTTTTGAAGTACGGAGGCAAGACCTCCGTATAAAAACATTTACCAATTCAAAAGCCCGAAGTAATAAAACAACGGGCTTTTCTGCTATTTTTCAAACCACTCTTTTTGGTCTATGCCTGATTGTAAAATAATACCTTTTAAAGTTCTGGGTTTAATTATCTTACTGCCATGAAAGGGTACGCAAACATTACGAACTAATTTATTATAAAAACCAATATAGTAAAAGTGACTTGCATTTGTATAATTTAATTTAAAACCTTTCTTTTTCAAAAAGGATTCTACATCTCTAAACGCCCAATTGAAGAATCTTTTAGGCATTAAACTCTAGAGAACCCGTACATGTCTATAGCATATGGAGACTTGACGGGCTTGGTTGAGTGAAGAATCGACCACAACTTTTCGTATTCAGGATCAGATATTTGATTTAAAGATTGATAGCGAGAACCTTTTATTTTTTTAGCCGATTGCACATAGCCACTAACTGCTTGGATTAAATTAAAAAATGCAAGCTTTGGATCATCACTTGATTCAACAATATTAAACTCAAGAGCCACAGCATACCAAGTGTTGCCATCTTTAAAAACAATGTGCCTAAATTTACCCTTTATTGGAGTATCCATATATAGAAATATATCATAAAAGTCATGTGGAAACAATCCCCGCCCATGTCATATGACTAAATTATAACATAAAATCTAAAAATTTTTATTAAAAAAGCTGGCGCATGACCAGCTTCTAAACAAAACTATTTTCTTACTCAAGCAAGCATATAAGAGAATCAATACCAATACCTGGATATTCAAGATCGTTTTGTTCTCTTAGAAATACCAACGCCTCCTTCTTTTCCTCTTTTGAGGTAGTAATTTCCTGAGCTCGCGCAATAAACTGATCATGGGCCTGATTAGCACGCCCAGCGCCCGATAGACTACCCACATTTGATTTAATAGTTTGTAACAACATTAATAAAGTTCTTTGTCCGTTCATAATTTTATTATATACTCCCTATAGTATATCATATGCAAATAATCTGTCAATGAGTGAAAAAGCCTTTATTATACCAATTCAAAAGCCCGAAGTAATAAAACAACGGGCTTTTGAATTGTATTCCCTACGCTTTTATGCGTACGGTAATCGAATACTTTGTGCTGGCGACAACCTACTTTCCCCGTAAAACGAGTATCATCGGCTCAATAAGGCTTAACTACTCTGTTCGGAATGGGAAGAGGTGTGACCCCTACGATGAATCACCAACACAAAGTATTCGATTTATTTGTAGATAGAGCTTTAGGCTCTATCTAGCTTGCATTAGAATCAGACTATAAAAATATATACGATTATGAAAATATGATAATGATTTACACATTACCTAATAGGAATGGGACAATTAGTACATCTTGGCTGAACACCTTGCGGTGCTTACACCTAATGCCTATCAACCTAGTAATCTTCTAGGGTCCTCATACCGACTCCTCATCTTAAAGTTGGCTTCCCTCTTAGATGCTTTCAGAGGTTATCCATTCCCGACTTAGCTACCCAGCGATCCTTTTGGCAAAAGAGCTGGTACACCAGAGGTCAGTTCATCCCGGTCCTCTCGTACTAGGGACGAATCTTTTCAAGAGTCAACGCCTGCAGTAGATAGGAGACCAACCTGTCTCACGCATCTACGTTTACCTTCATTACTGAAGGGATCGGACTATAACATATCCCGCGTAGCTCATTAGAGCGTAGTGGGACTTCAACGTTTAGTCTCTACGGGTAATTATTTGTACTGAAAAGTGAAGACAAAGTATGGAGGTTTAATCACTTGTTATTAAACCTCCCTTTGTCTAGTGATTCTTTGGACCATTGATATTCCATGTTTGTGCTCTGTGTTCTAATGGTACAGGCTAACATTGCATCAGAGGCTACAAGCGTCGAAGCACTCTATTAAATATTTAGGTTATTTCCAGATTTCACTTTTCAATACAAATAATCTTCCCTCGGTATTGTCCATGCTTACGCATTAGGATTTTACCGATATAAGTTGAATGTGCATACATATATTACTATATGTAGCCGCCGTGATGATGTCTTTTTAATTGCAATTCTCCAACAGTGCAATTACCTCGGATTCAAATGGGTCCAAGACTCAAGGTGCTAGTAACTAGGTGCTAGGTTCTAGAAAAATTTGCATTTCACTAGAAACTAGTCACTAGAAACTAAAACCTAAAGTACTGGACGGTTTGAACCCAGCTCGCGTACCTTTTTAAATGGCGAACAGCCATACCCTTGGGAGCTTCTCCACCCCCAGGTTAAGGTGAGCCGACATCGAGGTGCCGAACTCCGCCGTCGCTATGGACGCTTAGGCGGAACTAGCCTGTTATCCCCGGAGTAGCTTCTATCCATTAATCTTCGGCCGCGTCTAACACGAACCGTCGGTTCACTAGGTTCTACTTTCGTATCTGCTCGAGATGTACCTCTTGCAGTTAAGCTAGTTTATGCCCTTGCACTATCGGCACGATTTCCATACGCGCCTAACTAACCTTAATAAATTCCTCCGTTACTCTTTAGGAGGAGACCGCCCCAGTCAAACTACCCACCAGATACTGTCTCAAGACGTTTTTGCCGTCTTAATTAGAACATACATACATACAGAGTGGTATTTCACTGACGAGTATTACACCCCCAAAAGGATGCACATAACCTCTCCCACCTATGCTACGCAGTACTAACATATGCTCAATATCAAGTTGCAGTAAAGCTTCCGGGGTCTTTTCGTCTATCTGCAGGTAACCGGCATCTTCACCGGTATTGTATTTTCACCGAGCTAATCTTCGAGACAGTTCTCCAGTCATTACGCCATTCGTGCGCGTCGGAACTTACCCGACAAGGTACTTCGCTACCTTAGGCATAAGAATTTTATATTTCTATAAACCTTGTGGACTATATCTTCACGATTATTGTGTCGTGTTTGGCGTATAGTCTCTGAGGATTTGTATTGAGTTTATTTTCTTGATAATTGTTCTTTTACGGTTTCAAGAATATATTCTTTTGAATACTTTCTTTGTTTGCCGTTTGCATTCATTTTAAATGCGATATCCAATATCTTTTTGAATCCACTTTCTGTTAGATGCTTTTTATCTAAAAGCATTTGTACAACTTCTTTAAAAAGTTGAAAGTCTTTATCTTTAATAATTAACTTATATTTATTAAAGAATGGAATAATTTTTTCACACAAATTTCTAGGATTATCAACCGTATACGTAAAAACATGATACGGACTTGATTTCCTATAAATTCTACCTGTGTGAAAAACTTGTTTTTGTAACAATTCGAGAATATCTCGATGGTCTTCGTGTTGATATGTTTGGAAACAAACATGAATCAACCATTTAAAACCTTGGTTATTATGGGCATATTTTTGCTTAGTAAAAGAAATATTAAAACTTCCCTCACCATCAATGAAACCTGCCACATACCAAAATAAATTTTTATTTTTTGTCATATTATTTTATGACTCAATACATCTTTCCTGCTGATTGTACGTATCATTCACAGATTTTCACCAACGTATGGTACTGTGTTTTGCGTATGTTCCAGCATATAGCCAAATTTTGTAACGGCCCATTTTGTTTCTTTATTGACAAAATCAATAAAGCGTAGCAAAATAACCGTTATAGTTACGGCCGACATTCACTAGGGCTTGTATCAATCACCAACCCGACTTTACATCGGGACAACGTCGATATTTAACCTTCTAGCATTGGTCAGGCGTCACCCCCTATACATCCACTTACGTGTTCGCAGGGAGCTGTGTTTTTGGTAAACAGTTGCCAGAGAAACTTTCGCTGCGGCCCCTAAATAAATAGGGGCAAGCCTTATTGCTAACTTACGGCTGCTTTTTTGCCGAGTTCCTTGAAGATCACTCACTCGTTCGCCTTGGTCTACTCGACCTGATCACCTGTGTCGGTTTGCGGTACGGTTTTCTATATACAAAGTTTAGAAGATTTTCTCGGAAGCGTGCTCCCATTCATTTACCAAGGCGAACCCTGGCATTTAAACTGTACTCGGATTTGTGTCTGGCGGATTTGCCTACCAAACATCCTCATACCATATACTTCAATCCAATAAGAAGCGATTGGTACAACCCTTCGTCCCTTCATCACATATATAGAAAGTCATGGAATATTAACCATGTGTCCATCGAGTTCGGTTTTCACCATCCCCTTAGGCCCGACTAACCCTTGGCTGATTGACATTGCCAAGGAAACCTTGATCTTTCGGCGGGAGGGGGTCTCACCCTCCTTGCGGTTACTTGTGCCAACATTCTTACTTCGATACGCTCCAGTATGGGTCACCCCTTTACCTTCACAGCTGAATCGAATACTCGCCTACCAGTCATCCCGCCAAAGGCGGGACAAATCCTCAGTTTCGGTACATAGTTTAGCCCCGATTATTTTCGGTGCAAAATCTCTTGATGAGTGAGCTGTTACGCTTTCTTTAAAGGATGGCTGCTTCTAAGCCAACCTCCTCATTGTCAGAGAAATATTACCTCCTTAAGATGCACTTAACTATGATTTAGGGACCTTAACCTGAGATCTGGGCTGTTCCCCTTTTGACGCGTGGAGCTTAGCCCCCACTGTCTAACTGCACACTAGTTGGTCTCTGGTATTCGGAGTTTGGTAGATTTTGCGAGATTTCTCCCTATCAAAATCTTCCAGTGCTCTACCCCCAGAGGGTACGGTGTACGCTAGCCCTAAAGCTATTTCGGCGAGAACCAGCTATTACCAAGTTCGATTAGCTTTTCACTCCAACCCACAAGTCATCCGAGAGTGTCGTACGGCTCACCGGTTCGGTCCTCCATTTGTCTTTCGACAAACTTCAACCTGCTCATGGGTAGCTCACTTGGCTTCGGGTCTTATTTGTACTACTTAATTTTTTCGCGCTATTAACACTTGGTTTCCCTGAGGCTCCGTGGGGTTTCCACTTAGCCAGCAACACAAATAAACTCGTTGGCTCATTCTTCAATAGGCACGCCGTGACGGAACACGATAAATCGCGTCCGCTCCGACTCCTTGTAAGCATATGGTTTCAGGATCTATTTCACTCCCTTTTCAGGGTTCTTTTCACCTTTCCCTCACGGTACTTGTTCACTATCGATCTCTCAATATATTTAGCCTTAGCAGTTAGTTCTGCTGGATTCGCTCAAGCTTTTCGTTTCCTGAGCTACTCAGGTATAGCAACAAAAAAGTTTGCAGAATTTCGATTACCGGACTATCACCGTCTATGGTGTTGGTTTCCAACAACTTAATCTATTGTGCAATTTTTTGACTTTTCTCGTTAATTCGAAGTTGCTACCCTACAACCCCCGTCCAACATTGAACACACAATATTTAGTACAAAGCTTCATACTGATATGTGCTCAATGTTAGACAGGTTTGGGCTCTTTCCTTTTCGCTCGCCGCTACTTAGGAAATATTCCCCAACGTATAGTTAGGGTTTGTTTTCTGTTCCTCCTGGTACTGAGATGTTTCACTTCCCAGGGTGCGCATCAACACTTCTTATGAGTGTTAATTACATAGGTTTGCTATGTAGGGTTTCCCCATTCGGAAATCTCCGGATCAAAGGTTGTAGACACCTCCCCGAAGCTTATCGCAGCCTCCCACGTCCTTCATCGCTATTGAGAGTCTAGGCATCCGCCATATGCTCTTATTATCCCATTAGGAAATGTATTAACCATTGGTCATACTTTCCATAATGTATATACTTACTTACATTTTGTCTGATTCTCCACACACTAATTCACATTATCTCCCAAATTTAATTGCAAGGAAAAATGTGCTCCTTCTTTATATATTTCATAAATATATTTTCACAAGCTAGGAATGCCAACCGCTTGGCATAGTGTGTGCACTACTTATGGAGATTCGCACAGGCTGCGCGAATATACTTTCTAGTATTTTAAGACCCCGATCCAACCCCATTTATGGGCGTTGGATTTGGTTCCATAGTAGCGATGCAATTTTCAAGGAATACAGGTAGGAGTCTATCACAAACAAATAGACAATGCAAGTGAATTTTTATACATAAAATCCGTGCCCGCAAAGCCCCCCTCCCAACCTCCCCCTTATCAAGGGGGAGGAGCCGAAAAAGCGCAACCTCACCCTAAATCCCTCTCCTGATTAGACGATGGACTTTCACGATTCCCCTCTCCTTTTGCCAGGAGAGGGGTCAGGGGTGAGGTAAATTTAGCCAAACAAAAATCCCGCTGATTTTACAAGCGGGATTTTTGTTTTTTAAAAGTTTTTACGAATTTAGTAAAACTTTTTAGCGCATGTTATTTGAAACGCGGTCAAGAGTGCGAGATGCAGTTTCTTTACCACCCAAACCAAATGACAAGCCACCAGCAAGGGCCAACATAAATACAATACCTGTAAACAAGATTTGCATAAATGCAGGCGCAATGCCTAGTTGTGACAATGCAATTATAAGTGTAAACACCCAAATTGCATAAAATGCAGTTGTACCAATCATGTTAGCTGAACCAACATTCGCGGCCTTGGCACCACCAGTTAGTATTCGGCGAGCTGTTTCAGCCAAAACTGAACCAACAACCAATACTAACGCAGCAATTAGAACTTGTGGTACAAATGAAGTTACAATGTCTTTAAGGAAGTCGTTAACTTGTGTAAGGCCAACGATTTGTAATGATGTCATCAAAAATACGATAATGATGAACCATTTAACAATTGCCCCAATAAAGCCACCAACTGACAAATGTGTACCTGCGCGCTCTAAAACTTTATCAATACCAGTTGAACGAAATAGATGATCTATTTTAAGTGCACCAATCACTTGGGCAAAAGCTTTGCCTATGATTGTTGCAATCCACCAACCGATGAAGAATAAAATTACTGCTAAAAGCAATTTTGGCACGAACATAGCGAAACCGTACCAAAGATTTTGGAGAGCTACGGCGAAAATCTCCCCCCATGAAGTTATGAGCATAGTCTAGAATACTCTTACTAATAAAAAATAAAGGTCGATCGATCCTTTATCTTTATTAATTATACCTTTATTTAAACTAATTAATGCGCAATCGCATTGTGGATAACTCAGCGGATTTGTACAATTCCTCGTGGTCAAAGTCAAGAATATCAGCCAGTAATTTGTCGCGCATTTCCATGCGATATTTAAATTCATTTGTGTCCAACAATACATAAACTAATTCTTTGCCAATTTCGGCTTCAATAGAACGCAAGGCCGATTCAAAAGCTGTACGCTTGACCCGATCGGCCACCACTAATAAATCAGCCCTACTTTTGTCATTGTCGGTCAACGTGCCTGAAATAATTAAAAGTTTTAATTTACCAGCCGTGCGAAATTTTCTAGGATACTCTTCTTTTTTAATGAAGTCTTGGTGCAAAACTAAATCCTTCAAAGGCTCTAGATTTTTAAATTCAAGATTTATTTGATAACCAGACGTACGCCCTTTTGATAATTTTTTATTTACAAAACCAATAGAGCTTAAAATATTTAGCTCTCGTTGCAACAAGGCTTTTTTAATTTTAAGCATTTTGGCAATGCTAGCTGTTTTGTGGCTAATGGCTTCATTTAAAACAAAAAACCTAATAACACGTGCGCGGTATGGACTCCCGAAAATCTTTCCTAGTGATTCTTGCATACCCCAAGTATACCAAATATAAAAAGCAATAGTAAACTATTGCTTTTTATATTTTATGTGTTTTAAATTTTTTAATTTAGCTCAATTATTTCAACTTATTTCAATTCAACACTTGCGCCGGCTTCTTCGAGTTGCTTTTTCAAAGCTTCGGCCTCTTCTTTTTTAATACCCTCCTTCAAATTTGAAGGCGCGGCATCAACTAGGTCTTTCGCATCTTTCAAACCTAGGCCTAATACTTCCTTAACAACCTTCATTACAGCAATTTTGTTCTCACCCGCACCAGCCAACACAACTGTAAATTCGCTCTTTTCCTCACCTGCCTCGGCGGCTGGACCCGCAACTGCCACAGCCGTTGCTGACACGCCCCACTTAACTTCGAAAACTTTAACCAGTTCGTTTAGTTCAACGACTGAAAGCTTTTCAACCTCTGCCACAATTCCAGCAAATTTTGCGGGAACTGTAAATTCTGTATTTTCTTCCATAATATTTTTATATTAATTTTATAATTTAGTAAATTTTTAGCTTTCTATTTAGCCTTGCTTTTTTGCAACTTCAGAAAGCGCAATAGCAAATCTTTGAATTGGTGAATTAATAACATTAACAAACATTCCTCGCAAACCTTGCATTCCAGGAATCGTTGCAATATTCATCATTTCAACCTGGTTCATATAACTTCCATCAAAGACTCCGCCAACAATTGAAATATTGTCTTTGTGAGTTTTTTGAAAGTCGTAAACCTTTTGAGCTGGGGCCAGTTCATCAGCGCTATAGGCCAACATGACCTCGCCCTCGATTGTTGGAACCTCGCCCTTAAAACCACCCTCGTCCAGTGCGCGAAGCAATAAACGCTTCTTGGCCACACGTAAACCCGAGTCATTTTGGCGCAATTCGCGACGCAAGGCATTTGAATTAAAAACCGAAAGCTTATCAAATTTTACAAAAACCAAAGTTTTTGCCCCTTTAATAATTTCAGCCAAACTGCCCAGCACCTCTTGTTTTTTTGATTTTGTAAGTGCCATAATAATTATTTTTTCTTAAAAAATTAATTCTTAAGTTTTTTGTAACGACCAGCTAGCTTTTTTGAGTATTTAAAAAATAACCTCGGCAAGTCTCATTATCTTCTAGCCATAAGTCGGACTTATGATCAAGACTGCTTGCTGTCTTAAGCTAACTTGTCCAAATTACCACAACCTTACACTTTTTGCAAATTCAAAAGCCCTCACATGAGGGCTTTGTTATTTTTAGACTTGAGCAATAAGTTCGCCCTCGTAGTCATCAATCCGAGCTCTGAACTTTTCAATCTTTTCTTGATCATAAAAAAACTGATCACTATGGTCTACCAACAATGATGTTCCGACAATAAAAATGTCGGCGTAAGGCAAAAACAAACCAATATTATCTGTCGACATACCGCTAGCAATACCTAACGGTGTATCACCAATCGCCTGCTTAATGGTCATGATTTTTTGAAGGTCGGGCTCCTTGCCAGTAGCAGGACCGCTGGTAATTACCACGCCAAACTTTTCAGCCGCGAGTTTAGAAACTGCAACCAAATCCTTGGCAGGTTGCTTGTATTTAAAATCTATACTGCCATAGTATTGCTGCTTTTGATTTAGCAACTTTAGGTATGTATCAACGTACCTATTTAAAATCATTACGTCACTGCCCTCAATAATCCCTCCATCGTCAACCCACAGAGTGTCTAAATTCTTACCATGTTCGCCAAACATGCGGACAGCATCACCGGCTTCTATGTCAAGCGGATTAATTCCAACAATCCAATTTGCATATTGTTTTTTGATAGCTTCAGCTACGGAAAACAAATCTTTTGCAAACACCATAAAACCATTATTTACCAACAGCACACCATCGGCCCCGCCAGCAAAGATTTTTTTTGCTTCATCAAAAGATTGTTTAGTACTTTCTACATGAAGCGCCACGAGAAATAATTTTTTCTGATTTTTCATACGAACTGATTTTTTGTCAGTCTACTCTTTGAAATTACCAAAGTCAAATTCTTACTTGGGAGCTCAACTCCCAAGTGGTCTAACTCTTATTTAAACAAAGACCCTGCGGTAAAGGTTGAATTATCTCCCCCGCTAATTTTATTATTTATATAGCCTAAACCAACAACACCTAGAAAGATAATGGCCAAAAAGCCGATAATATAAACAAGCGCCCGGCCTGACTGCGCAGGCAAGCCAGAATTTTTAGGTTTTTTAAGTGATTCTTCAATTGGCAATTCAATATATCTATGTCGGCGGTATTTAAAGCCCTCCCAGTAAAGGTCAAGGAATTTAGCTATAGATAGACGCTTGAAGAAATATTCAACATCAATAAAGTAGCGTATAACTCCAGGGATAAATCCAGCCCAAACAAAATTACCAAAAACCATCATTGCCCAGTTTGAGCCAATCGGTATAACAAAACCAGTTTTGGCTTGCTTGTATTTAGGCCAAGCCCGACTTAGGGCTTTAGCTTTAAAAAGTTTAGCTAAGTACTTACCGTCATGGATGGCGCCTTGAGCCAGGCCCGCACCTTTCGTATTGGCCCCATCGCCGACAATATAAATATCAACACACCCAGTGGCTTGCATAAATTCGTCAACACATACCCGACCACGATCGCAGGTGAAATTAGACACCTGTGTATACAATGGGTTTGGTATTATGCCCCCAGTCCAGACAATTGTTTTAGCATTCAGCGTAACGTCTTCTAACATCACAGTTTCTTTGGCTATGCTTTTTATCGGCCTGTTTACGAAAATATTCACACCGCGTTTGCCTAAAAATTCGGCAATTTCAGCCGAGCCATTTTCGGGCACTCTCGGTAATAATCGTGGGCCGGCTTCAATCAAATCAATCGTGACTTTATCTGGTGGAATTTTATTAGCCTTAGCCATTTGGCGCATATAACTTGAAAGTGCGCCAGCTAGTTCAACACCCACGGGTCCCCCGCCGCCAATAATAATATGTAAGTTATGCATTAAAACTGGCTCATTATTTATCTCTTCAGCCCTAGTTTTAATTAACAGTTCGTGTAAATGATTGCGTAATTCCACAGCATTGCCAGTTGTTCGAAAAACAAAGGCCCCGTCTTCAAGTCCTGGAATACTAAAATAATTCGGTACCGAACCCAAACCCAAAACTAATTCGTCATATTCATACTCATTTTCAATGTCATCATTACTGTAAATTTTTTTATTAACAGTATCAATTCTACTAATAGTATCTTCAATAATTTTTACGCAACTAGGCACAATTTGGTCTAAACGAATTTTAACTTGAATGGGCGTTTCACCAATCATGATTCGATAAATACCTGGATAATATTCAAAGTAGCCATGATTAGAAATTAAACTAACTTCATATAGACCTTTTTTTATTAGAGGCACCATTCGACGGGCTAATTCAACACCAGCAAAACCTGAGCCAACAATTACTAGATGCTTTTTGCTAATACTCATATATTCTTATTCTAGCAGAAAAAACGCTTTTTAGCTCTACTTTGATACTTATGGTACTATTATAGTGTAATAAAGGGTCGATTAAAACGTCATTATATTTGAAGGCTACTATAAATTAACGTGAACAAAAAAGAGCAAATATTCCTTGATATTTTCGAGTCTCACAATGATGAAGTTTTTCGTTTTGTATTATTTAGGGTCAGTAATCGCGAAATTGCGCTTGATTTGACCCAGGAAAGCTTCACTAAATTTTGGGAAGTTTTGTTGCAAGATAAACCAATCGAAAATAGTCGGGCCTTGATTTATCATATTGCTCGCAATAAAATTATTGATCATTATCGCAAAAGCAAAAGCTACTCGCTTGATGAAATGATCGAGAATGGTTTTGATGTAAAAAGTCATGCAGTTAATCACGAAGTTATAGATGATGTAAAAAAATTGTTTGAAGAAGCTAACACACTGCCTGATAAATACAAAGAAGTGTTATTACTGCATATTGAAGCTGGTTTAAATTCAAATGAAATTGCTGAGGTCTTAGAGATATCAAACAACTTGGCCTCAGTTAGATTACACCGAGCCAAAGAAGCCTTAAGAGAAAGTTTTAAAAAATATGAACCTGAATAAACAATACAACCAAATAGTCAAAGATGTTGTTATGACAGCTAATGAAAAAAATGTGATGCGCTCATCACTAGTTTGGCATGTTCGATCAAATCAAAACCCGGTTAAGTCACCTTTTATGACTCTGCCGTGGGTTAGGTACAGTATGGCTTTTGCCTTTTTAATTTTAGTCTCAGGTTCAGGTGTTAGCTTCGCTTCCCAAAATGCCCTACCGGGTGATTCAACCTATCCAATTAAACTTCAACTTGAAAATATAAAAGGTATCACTAAAAACACTCCTAAAAAGAAAATTATTTACAGCAAGTTACGCGCTGAAACTCGCTTGAATGAAATGAAAACTATTTTAGCAAACGATACCGGTACTGACGAAAAAGTTGCTGAGAAAATTGCTATCGCCTCAAAAGAATTAGAAAGCCACATTAAAGACGCCAAGGATAATGCCACAATAGTTGCTAGTGGCTCAAATGAAGCTGACCAAAAAGAAGCCCTAATTGAAGTTAAAGATCTTGAGGCCAATATTGCTAGTGATGTAAAAATCCTAACAGCTTTAGTTGATGAAAAAAATAAAGAAACTGGCTCGACTGGAAATGAATTGACTGAAGCTATAACAAAGAATAAAGACTCTATTACTGATGCCATCAAAGACATTGCCTTGCCAAAAAAATCTGAAACTGATCAACTTGATTATGATGTATCCCAAATTGAAACCGGCCTAGAGACTACCGATATTCCAGCTGGAACTGGCGAAGACAGGCTAAGCGATAACAAAGAATAAGACTATTCCTCAAGTAGACTAAATTCGTTGGCCTCTTTATTTTCTATTTTGCGTAATTTAATAAAAACCAACGAACCGCCTAAAATTAAAGCTCCAAATAAAAACCAAATAAACAGATTCTTTTTATTTTGATTTTGAACTGGCTGGGCTTCACTTATATTAGCGCTTTGACTTTGGATACTATCGCGCGATTCTAGTGACCATGTTGGTTCAATCGCACCTAATAACTGGGCTGGCATTTTATTTTGGCTTAAAATTTTTGGTTTTAGCGTACTTGCCGTTTTAGTATTTAAGGTATTGGGCTGTGAATTTGTTTGCAAAGCAATGGCTTGGCCCGCCTTAGATAGTAGGTTCAAACCTAGAATTTCATTTTGTGAAAAACCAGTCACAGATGGAGCCAGCCAAACTTCTTTGTTAGCAAAAACGATCGAGCCCTCGGGTGGACTGAACGTCTTCACTCCATCGGTAAATGTAAAACCACCCAAATCAATATCTTTAGAGCTTTTATTCTTAATAATTAAAATTGGCGCACGACTGGTATCAATATAGATTAATGGCTCATCTATTTGGACATTTATGAATGTTTGCTTTTTAGGAATGATTGACCAAGCCGAATCCATAAACTTGAGTGTGATTCTATAATAGCCAGGATATTCATACGTATGGGTAATTTTTTCATCAGGCTTAAAATCCTTAGTGTTACCGTCACCAAAATTTACTCGGTAGATACCATAATTATTTTTAATACCCTGATCATCACGGTGGTCTAATTCCACTAGAGTTGGTATTTGCGCCAACATGTCACCGGCAATACTGACAATAAAACGAGATTGGTTTTTGAGTGGTACATAAACACTGCCACCTGTTGATTGACTAGCGCCTGGATTATTAGGTGGATTATTCACTGGCAGATTATTTGTTTGATCACTCGTACTTGAATCTAGGGGCGCACTTTTTGGCGTTGATTCAGCCGTTAGCCACTGACCACCAACAAACTGCATGGTTTGTTTAGTTGCATTATCACCGGCCGGCCAACCACTTGAAAATAAAAGTGAGTCAGCATTTTGGCCTTCGGCATTTTTTAAATACAAATTATTGCCTGAGTTATTCAGACCTGAACCAAAAGGTGCTGGTGGTAAATCAGAAGTAATATTTGGCACAGAGTTATCATCCGTTCGTTCAATTAGGTAATATTTTTTAGATCCAATAATACCAGAGAGTTTAATTGAAGTTTTTTTACTTTCTGTTTCGTTAATTATAGCTTCGATAACAATAGTATAACCATCTAAATTAACATCACTTTCACTATCATTATATATTTCAATCCATTCATCGGCGCTTGAGTTTGAACCGCCCATCCAAGCAATCTCTGAAAAAATAACTCCGGCCCAAGCCCGCCCTACAGGTGATAATAAACTAATTGCTAGAAAAGTTATTGTGATTATCTGGCTTAAACAATTTTTCATAAATATTTACCTTAATCCTGATTTAAAATTCTTTTCAAAACATCTTCAGGAACTTCTTTGGTGGCGTTGGATTCTTTGATGGCAGCAGGCTCTTGGAC
>MFUC01000008.1 GCA_001785575.1 Candidatus Nomurabacteria bacterium RIFCSPHIGHO2_02_FULL_38_15 | reverse complement strand
CTTTTGACTCAGTTCGTATAGGCGTAGTCCACGATTTTCCATAATCTTTTTAAATTTCTAACCCCTTTTTACTCTTTATTTATGGATTTGTCCAGTAAAATAAAAAACTACATTTTAATGTAGTTTTTTATGGGTAAAAATTGCGAAGCAATTTTTACCACGCAAAGTGAGCGAAAGCCTTGTTGGCTTCAGCCATTTTGTGAGTATCTTCGCGTTTTTTAACAGCGACACCCTCACCTTTGGCGGCGGCTAGCAATTCATCAGCTAATTTTTTGTGAGTAGCCATACCCTTTTTAGCCCGGGTAGCCTCCTTCATCCAACGCATAGACAATGCCAAACGGCGTTCAGGGCGAACTTCGCGAGGCACTTGGTAGTTGGCCCCACCAATACGACGACTGCGCACCTCGATAATTGGACTGGTATTTTTAATAGCTTCCTCAAAAGTTATCATTGGGTCATCACCAGTTTTCTCGCGAATAATATCCAATGCTCCATAAACGATTTTCTCAGCGGCTGATTTATTACCATCCCACATCATATAATTAATAAATTTACCAACACGCTCGTTGTTGTATAGACGATCAGCTTTGGGATATATTCTATTGTTTACTTTTCTTCGCATAATATTTTTTAAAGTTACTTCTTTTTCTCAACTTTTGGTCGTTTAACACCATACAGTGAACGTGACTTCTTGCGACCTTCAACACCCGTTGTATCCAATCGTCCACGTACAACGGTATAACGCACACCAATCAAGTCCTTGACCCTACCACCGCGAATAACTACCACCGAGTGCTCTTGTAATTTGTGGCCAATACCTGGGATGTAGGCTGTAACCTCAGAGCCATTGGTTAAACGAATACGCGCAATTTTACGCACGGCCGAGTTAGGCTTTTTAGGCGTAGTTGTAGTGACTTTAACACATACCCCCCGCTTGAAAGGTGACGGGTAAAATGTTGGGCGATTTTTTAAATGATTAAAGCCACGCGCCAAGGCCACAGTCTTTTTTAATTTTGACTGTTTCTTGCGGGGGCTTTTAATTAATTGGTTAATTGTTGGCATAATTTATGTAAACCGAAGTATACTATAATTCAATTTTTTTGCAAGCACCTTTAAAAAGGCACCCCGGTTAAAAATATAAATGAATATTTAACCAACGGCTCAAGTATAAAACTGGCTCCAAAAAACACAAAAGCAATTAATATAATAAAAGCATACCTATTTAAAAAGATTTCAATATATGCATACCGGGCTGGCAATAAGGCAAATAAAACTTTTGAGCCATCCAGGGGTGGTATGGGTATGAGGTTAAAAAATCCTAATACTACATTAACTAGAACAATTAAATATACCGCACCCATTGCACTTTCAGGCATTCCAAGCTCTACACCAAACCTGGCCACTAAACCAAAAACTATTGCTATACCAAAATTAGCTACTACCCCAGCTAGTGAAACATGTAGTGTGCCTCGTTTTTGATTTACAAAATTATTTGGATTAACTGGCACGGGCTTGGCCCAGCCCAGCAAAATTGGCGAGTGCATAACAAGCAAAATTGCCGGCAATAATATAGAGCCAAATAAATCAATATGTGAAATTGGGTTTAAGGTTAAACGCCCAGCCAAAGCGGCTGTTTCATCACCATTACGTCGGGCCGCGTAACCGTGCGCCACTTCGTGAATAACGACTGAAAATATTAAAATGACTAAATACAATATACTACTGCTAAGATTCATAGAAAACATTATAGCAGATTTAAATTCGAGCAAGAAATTGCTATGACGAGCTGGTCTGGTTGAGCCCAGCAGGGCGACCCGAGGACCCGAGGAAGAGCAGATTTCTTGTGAGAATTTTTAAGCTTGCACTATAACAAAACCTATGCTAATATCAGTCTTTATGGCAAAGACATGTGCAATCATGACAAATAAAAAATCTTTGATGGGCGGGGGCTACTCGACCAAAGTTCGTGCGACCAAATTTAACCCAGTTGGTATGTCTCGCAAATACGTCAATCTACAAAAGAAGCGCGTTTATGTGCCTGAACTGAAGAAGACTTTTACTCTAACTATTTCAACCCATGCCCTACGCACAATTAACAAAAACGGTGCCTTCGTAGTTTTGAAAAAGGCGGGCATCATTAAGTAAAATCCCCTCGCATATACGGCGAGTGTTTTTATTTCAACTTAATTTGGTATTCCCTTTTTAATGTTTTTGGGAATTACGGGTAGTATATGTTTATTTATTTTGATGGTCTTGCCGGGAATTTTTATTGTGGAATCAGCTGGGTCAGTCATATAAACAGTACACGGTTTCCAAATTGGTTGTTTAGTATTATAAATTAATCCATACAGATAATTTGTAGAAACAAGTGGCGCACCGTTAAGATCAGCTACAACTTTGATCATGACTGATTGGCCTTGTGACAACAACAGATCATACTTGCCACCAGGGAAAATATAAATCTTTTTTTGCACTGTAAATCCACAGTCAAAAGATGGAGCACATGGATTATAGTAATATGGTGGATCAAAATGAAGAACACTATTAGACAAATCTCCATCTATATAAACTCGAATATTTTGCATGGCTTCAAGGGTTGAAGAGTCGGGAGGTATGGCAGTGCCATCTAATTCTAATGCTTTAATTTTAATCTTACCTGTGAATGTTGTACGCCCATCTTTTGAATTAGCTGAGAGTTTCCATTCACCAAGCGTCACATTATCTTGAACAGATTTTGATATATAACTTGTACCTTTGTATGAAGTAATTTCTAAATCAGGAGCTGACGGTGAAGAGTAAAACCAAGGCAAAGTTGTGGCCACAGCCATTGACCGGTCAGCTGGGCCTGGGTATGTTACTCCTTTTTGAGGAGCTTCGGCCCATTTCAAACCATCATCCGATACCCAAACCTTACCAGATGTATTAGTCTTGTCATTGCCACCAGGTATCCATTTTTCACCGCTACTCTTACCGTGCAATGCTCCACCAATAGAATAAAGTTTATTATTAAACGGAACAAATACTTCAGCTAATTCTTCGGAGTGATGTTTTTCAATTGCGAAAGGTATTGTTGGTGGATATGAAGTCGATGTCCACCTTTCTTGAGGCTTGGAAGGATTCAAGCTATCGGCCAATGCTATATGCCAAATATTATAAAAGTAACCATAGGTAATTGGTATACCCGTATCTTCAGAATCATGCCTGGCAAATGTCAAAATTTTATCTTTAAAGACAAGCGGGCTATACATTCCACGCCATGAAGGGAAATAGCCTGGCGTAAGAGAATTATAGCCAGTCCAATTTTTGCCATCACTTGATGTATAGTTAAAAGCTATCCAAGGCACAGATGGCAGTGATGACACAAATAAAATTTGGTCTTTTAAGGCAAGGGCTGACTGCAAATAAACATAATTTGGATTGTCTTTCCAAGGCGCCTCTTTCATTTCCTGTGTCCAGTTTGCACCATCATATGATGTCCAAATACCTTCAATGCCAGAGCCATTTAATAGCCAAAATTTATTTTGATAATAAACAACAATGTTTCTGCGCATATCACCTTTGCCAGTTGAAGGCAATTTACCAACAAGGTTAAAATTAATCATGTCGTTAGTTTTGTAAACACTTGTATCAAATTGGTTTTTAGAATCATAAGCTCCACCAAAAATATAGACAGCATCTGTGCCCCTTTCTTTTACTTTAACCAAAGCTGACAAAAATTTTGTACCCATAACAGTTGTCTTGGCTTCCTGTTTCCAATTCTCGCCATCAAGGGTTGACCAAATATCAGCCAAGGCGGTTTTTGTGTGCGGATACTTTGGATCAATTTTTTCACCAGTCAAAACAAAAAGTTTTTCACCGATAGTATTTTTTATACACTGATTCTGACCTTCCCCGTTATCAACAAGGCTTCTTTGTTGGTTAGGTTCGTAGGTAGTATTTACTTCTTCTTCAAGATAGTCAGGGTCTTCCTCCCAAATACTCTCTTGTACAATACCATCAGGATTTTGTATTTCTTGGCCAGTTAAAACCCTAAGTAGACTTGAAAAAAAACCTGTTGATGTTTGACTAGTAGTACTAACTGGGTCACCTATTTCACCTTGCTCTAAATATAAACTTGAGACTTGTGCCTCTTGTGGATTAAGTGGGTGACTACTGATATTGTTTTTTAAAATATAGAAATTAGTAAATAATAAGGCACCAATAACTAAAATCAAACCGGCTTTTATTAAAGTTTTATTTTTATTGTCTTGCATGTATTTATTATATAACACAGCCAAAATAGCACAACTAATTACACGTACTTACTTTTTGGCCGTTACTTTGCATGCAAATAGTACCCACTTTAGCCGTTAAGATATATGGAATATTCAGGTTTTTTAGGCGGTTTATAACTTCGGGGTGGGGGTGGCCATATTGATTATTAAGACCGGCTGAGATTATAGCAATATCGGGTTTTACACTTTCCAAAAACTCAATACTGCTGGATGTACGCGAACCATGGTGACCCAACTTTAAAACATTTGCTTTAAGACCTACTTGCCCTGAGCCTGTCGAAGGGTAATCTTTTACCAATCTTATTTCATTGCTGATAGACGCATCACCAGTTAATAAAAAACTTGTGTCACCATAAATTAATTTACCCACAATAGAAGCGTTGTTGCTGTCACCGTCTAATTCACTATTATTTGGACTTAGAATTTTAAACTCCACACCATCGCCCAAATTAATTTGTGTATCAACCGTTGCAATAACATGCTGGGCAACTTTTTGATTAATTAAGTTATGAATTTCGCTTAAAATTTGATTGTCTTTTTCGTAAGCTGATTCAATAAAAACGTCACTACTATAATTTTTCATGACTGGCACAAAGCCGGCCACATGGTCAGCATCGGGGTGGGTGGCCAATAATACGTCTATATGTTTCTTCTTGAACAAAAAATTTTTAGATAGAGGCTTTAAAACATTGTCTTTGGGCCCGGCATCAATTAACATTGTCGTGCCACTGGGAGTTTTGATAAATATAGCATCACCCTGCCCCACATCTAAAAAATAAACTTTTAAAGTTTTTTGAGGCGGTTTATATAAATAAACAAAAGCTCCAGCAGCGATTATGATTACCATGGCAATAAGCCAAAAAAGTCTTTTTTTCATATGTGTTATACTTTATTATACATTATCCATATAACCATAAATACATATGTTCACAGCCAAAAATTTTAACATTGGGCAATTATCTGGCGTTAGTACCAAAAACATAGAAGAGCATCTAAAGCTTTATGCTGGCTATGTTACTCACACAAATCTTGTACTTGAAAAAATACGTGAATTATCAAGTGAGGCCGAAAAAAATATGGGCTTAATAAGCGGCCTACAAAGAAGGCTTGGTTTTGAATACAATGGCATGCGCAACCATGAAGTTTATTTTAGCTTGCTTGAAAACGGTGCCCAAAACATTAATGAGTCAGGTGATTTGCACAAAGCCATAACCACACAGTGGGGTTCGTTTGAAAATTGGTTAGTTGAGTTTAAGGCTATTGCCACGACTCGTGGTGTAGGCTGGGCCATGTTGTATTATGACAAAACTGAAGGTAAACTATTAAATGCCTGGGTTGACGAACAACATATTGGTCAGTTGCAAAACTGTAAATTAATCATAGCGCTGGATATGTGGGAGCATGCATTTGTTTATGATTATCCAACCAGCGAGAAAAAAAATTACATAGAAGCCTTTTTCAAAAACCTAAACTGGCAGGTGGCTGAAAAAAGATTTACTGAGTAATCCAATCGGCTAATTCGTACGAATGGGTAAATAGACCCACAATCTATGATTCCAACTTTTTATATTCCCTTACCACCCAATATGTAAACAGGGCGTAAATTATAATTAATAAAATCACAGGCAGGCCGATTTGGACTTGGGCAAAGGGTAGCCCCGCGAAAAAGTGAGTTACAAATAAAATAAAACTGTGCAAAATGCTGGCAAGGCCACCAACAATATAAGCCAACGGTGTTATGAAAGATGTAAAAATTAAGGCTAAATTAAAACCAGTGACGATTGGTACGATGGGGCCAATAATTAAATTGGCAAAAATGGAAACTAATGAAACTTGTTGCATGCTATACATAATTATGGGCATAGTAAAAATTGTGGCCGCAAATGTTGTGGCAAATAGATCGCGTAAAAAATTATTGGCTAATAATTTTTTACGCGCAAGCCTTTGATCAATAACTGGTGCTAAAAACAAAACGCTGAATGTGGCGATAATAGAAAGTTGAAACGACAAATCGTACCACAAACTGTATGGTCGCCAAATTAACAACAATGTGCCAGCGATAATTAACAGCCTATCCTTTTGGGCTAGAAATCCGTAGTTGCGTGTGACAATAATAATTATAGCCATCAACCCTGCCCGCAAGCCCGTGACTGAAAAGCCTGTCATTAATAAAAATAGGGCTATAAAAATAATCAAAATATATTCAATAAGTACAACTGGCAGTATATAAATCAAGCCATCACGAATAATTTTAACCAATACACTAATGTTATAGCCCGACAACGCCACAATATGAATTGTGCCTGACTTGATAAAATCATTATATAAACTACTATTCATCCAACTTTTATTACCCAATATCAACCCCGAGGCCAGGCCCGATTCAGGGTAGCTCATAAAATTGTTAAAACTTTGGTTAATATATTCGCGTATATTGTTTATAGCATTTAAAAATTTACCCGGCTGTTTTAAACTTTCAAAACTTGTAACTTTACCTTTGGCCGTAATGTTTTTAGCTAATAAATACTCTATATAATTTTTATTGTTAGAATTTTTAGCCTGGCTTTCAAGTGCTAAAACTTCAAATTCAACATTTACAAGCTCACCCATTTGGCGTTTTTCATAAGTCGCCTCAGTTAACAAAACATTGTAATTTTTAGTTTTTAAAACATAGCTAGTCTTGCCCAAATCATCGTCAGGTATTGAAATTATTTTGCCTTGCACACTAACCAAGTCAGCTTGAAAAATTGGCATAACTGGTGTACGCAATTTGGCCCAAGTCATGCCCACACCAAATAAAATCAAACAAATTAAAATCTGCAAAAATGAACTTCTTGCCTGACCTTTATAGGTAAAGTAAAAATAGCCGGCGCATATTAAAAACAAAAAAATACCGACTAAAAAATAGTTGGCATTTAATGTATATATCCCTAAGCCTAAAATAAAACTTATAAATACTTCATAAAATAATTTGTCGCTCATACTTTACTTGCTATTTTTAAACTTTTAATTACTGGGGCGTAACATTTTTTTATAAACTTCTTTGTCGCCGTGATACAAATTAATTTCAAGCCCCGAGGCAAATGTTGATGCCAAATAATCGGCCCGCTCGTTTAATACAACACCTGCATGGCCTTTGACCTTGACGCATTCAACCTTTTTTAATTTTTCAATTTGACCATCTAATACCTCCCATAAATCTTGATTCAATACAGCCTTTTTAGCGGCTGTCTTCCAACCGTTTTTCTTCCAATTTTTTAACCATGATTCTATACCACCCAACACATAGGCCGAGTCGCTATACACACGCACACTGTCACCCAGTTTGCTTTTTAAAACGAAATCAAGCCCCACAATTACACCCATAATTTCCATTCTATTATTGGTGCTTTTACGCTCATAGCCGGCAAATTCAGTTGCCGTATCACCATGGATTACAATCGTACCGTACCCGCCCGAACCCGGGTTACCCTTTGACGCCCCATCTGAAACAATAATTATCATGTTACCCAGTATACCACAACTAAAAAAGCCCCCGAATGTGAGGGCTTTAAATTAAATGAACTATTCAATATTATGTAACCTTAGGCGGTAAAAGGTTCGGCCGGCAAAGTTGCTTTCGTCCAGTGTGGCAGTGAAGGTAATGTTTTTGCCATAAATACCCGCAACCCACGGCTCGCTGGCATTGAAAAATGAAATCACACTCATTTTTTTACCCGCATCATTAACTGTTAACTCTAGGTGCTCTTTGCTTTTGCCAAAAATTTTAACACCTGAAACTTGCACACCCGCGAAACGAAAAATTGGTTTAGGGTTCGCCAATCCAAAAGGGGCCAGCTTCTTCATGCCACTGTATAATTCGTGCGTAATACTACCTAAATTTGTATCAATAATTAAATCTGTACTTTGTTCAACTTCAATAATTGGTTTGTGATTTTCGTACACAGTTTGGGCAACATCGGTCAAATTATAAATTGCATCGGGCACAACAGTAAAACCACCAGCTTTGACATGGCCACCATGGGCACTAAAAGTATTCTCGGGGAACTCGGTAAAATATTGCGCCAAGTGTATGTCACCAAAACTGCGTGCCGAGCCCTTGATATTACCATTTGGGTCACGGCCCCACACCATCACGCTTTTTTTATACTGCTCGCCGACCTTCATGGCAATAATACCCAATACACCAATATGCCAATCGGGCTCGCCAATAACTAAAACTTTATTTAATTCTTGCAACTTGGCCATAACATTAGCCTTGCGCATAATTGTTGCACTAACAGTTTTGCGTTTTGCATTAAAATCCTCAAGCTCCAAAACATTTTTGACGGCTTCGCCATAATCCTTTGATATTAAAACATTCAGCGCCACATTGGGGTGGGCCATGCGCGATGCAGCATTAATACGTGGTGCTAATGTAAAGGCAATATCATCCTCGCTAATTTGATACAATTTAATATTATTTTTTTCAAACAAAATTCGCAAGCCTTGATTTTGAGTTTTGCGCAAAACATTCATGCCCCAATAGGCCAAAATCCTGTTCTCACCCAATAGCGGCACCATGTCAGAGATTGTGGCTACGGCAACCAAATCAAGCCACCACTTTTCGGCGCCAGCACCAACTTTAAAATACTCACCATATTTTTGTAAAAATCCCCGAATTAAAGTAAAGGCTACACCCGTACCGCATAAATCTTTAAATGGATACTTACATAATACCTGCTTTGGGTTTACAACGGCATAGGCTTTGGGCAAATCATCAACTCTTTCAGTATCACCTTCGCCAAAACCTGCCTGAACATTTTCGGGCAGATTTTGGCGCGGTAAGTGATGATCAGTGACAATAACATCAACACCGTTTGTTTGGGCAAATAAAACTTCATCAATGGCAGTGATGCCCACATCAGTTGTAATTATCAACGTTGCACCACTTTGAATAATTTTTTCAACAGCGTCCAGGTGTAAACCATAACCTTCGTCATGCCTATCGGGTAAATACACACTCACATTGTGGGCGTAATTTAATTTTTCAAAAAATTTATATAACAGACTGGCACTAGGTATGCCATCACAATCATAATCAGCGTAAATATAAATTTTTTCCTTACCCTCAATCGCCTCGAAAATGCGAATAACCGCCCTCTCTAGATCTTTCATTAAAAAGGGGTCGTTTAAGTCTTCGTATTTGGGGTTTAAAAAATTTTCTCGTTCTTGTTCACTATTCAAACCCAGTCGGCTCAAGATTAATTCCACAACTGCCGGTAAACTCATGTGGGTATTATAGCATACTAATTTCTACCATAAAAAACCAAAATAGCTTCTCCACGAAAGGCGCGAATATTTTCTTGAGGGAAAATTTCTCTGCTCGGCTCGCCAGCCTGCGCAAGGCCATTTCGTAAAGAACTATTTTGGGGTTTTTGATAGCAAAAGCCTACATACAGATACTTCAGACAGCCACAGAGAATTTTGCTTGGTTCCAATGTGTATTGGAAAAATTTTTGAGGACAAGAGAGGGCTTCGCAGGAAAAGCCCGAGCGGTCTGGGGTATTGTATGTGTGCTTGAAGCTATATTTTTTTGCTATAATCTATAAATGGAAAAAACAATATTTGAAAAAATTATAGACAATGAAATACCGGCCCAAATTATATATGAGGATGACAGAGTTATTGGTATTTTGGACACAAATCCAGTAAACATTGGCCACACATTGGTCATACCTAAATACCCTTGGGCTAATATTTACGAAATACCGGCTGAAGATTTTGGCTATGCTATGCAAATCACGCAAATGCTAGCTATAAAAATTAAAAGTGCGCTTGATGCCGAAGGTATAAATATAATAATGAATAATGATAGTGTTGCAGGGCAAGTTGTGTTTCATGCACATATTCATATTGTGCCCCGCTATACCGGCGATGGCCACCAACACTGGCACGGCGCCCGTAAATATGAAGATGGCGAGGCTGAACTAGTCGCTGAGAAAATAATTGAAGCGTAACTTTTTATAAAAACTCCACAGTCGAACTGCTGGGAAAAACTTGACAAGTGTGCTTAATGCGTATATTATGATGGAAAAGAAAAAGCACATGAAAAATAAAAGATTAGAAAGAGTATCGGCAATAAGTTTTATGGTAATTCAATTATTTATTCTGACTTTTGGCCTCTGGTTTTGTGACTATGACAGCAAAAGTAAAATCATCCTGGCATACATATGCTGTACGCCATTAACACTTTTTACGATTTACCTGTCATTCATGGTAGGACTCGGTAAATTTCCAGACTGGCTTAAAACTCAAATGAACAAAAGCAGGGGGACAAGAATGATCGCTCTTTGGTTGATAATATTTGGAGTTTGGATACTCCCAATTTATTCAACAATGGTTATTGCCCAAAATTATTTAAACCTAGAAATGTCAGAGGTTACACTAGGTATTCTGTTTTTACCAATAAGCTTAATAGGGGCCTTCTCGTGGATATTGGCATTTGTTATTCTATTGATGAGCCTTTTTAAGGAAACCTTAACCATGCCTACAATCACTGGCCCATACAGTTACAAAGACTTAGACATAGTCTTTGCTAATTATAGCCAAAGAAGACTTAGTGGCGAAAGCGACTTGGACTTTCGAAAAAGAGTGTTCAAACATCTCATCACAAAGCAAGTTGATGAGACAGGTAAAAAAGCATTGTTATGCATACTGTTTAATATTAAGGACTTAGCGTCTTTACCTAGGGAATTAATTGACCACTGCATACCGATGTTTGGTACACCCATAGACGAGCGTGATATTGACAGTTTACTGTCACACATAAATTAAATTGTTTCAGCCCCTCGCATTATGCTTGGGGTTTTTATTTCCCGCTTTTTAAAATCGCTTCAAGGCCCAATGTGGTGCCGTGGGCAAGGAAGTCTAGGGCGGCGCCACCGGCGGTTGAAACGAAGGTGAAGGAGTTTTGCATTTTCATTTTATGGACTAACAATACGGTATCACCACCACCGATTATAACTGTGGATTTCTTATTTTTTACCTGCTTGGCTAATAAACTTAAAATATCAATAGTTGATTGAGTGTAGCCACGTTCATACAAACCCATGGGGCCGTTCCACAAAATTGTTTTGGCTTCAATAATATAAACCTTCAGCAATTCTACGGTAGCTGGGCCGATGTCAGCAATAATGTCATTTTTTGAAACTTCGTCTAAACTGCAAACTTGTTGTTTTTTATTGCGCTCGATAATTACATCAACAATCGGTATCAAGTTTTTGTCATTTAACATGCGATTGGTGATTTTAAAATCTTTATCAATCAGTGACTTACCAACATTGTAGCCGTCAGCTAAAATATAATTATTAGCCAGTGCCCCACCGACAAAATATTTATCAGCTATACGACTGAACTTTTTTAAAACTGGCAGTTTCGTTTCAAATTTAAAACCACCCAATAAAAACAGCATTGGGTGCTTGGGGACGAGAGCCTTGCTTAAATTAAGTACTTCATTTTCAAACAAAAATCCAGTATATGAGGGTAAGTATTTAGACAAGCTAGTTATAGACATATGATCGCGATGCGAAACTGAAAAAGCGTCATTGATGTAAAAATCAGCCAGGCTGGCGAAGTTTTTAGCCAAAACTTCGCCAGCCTTTTTGTCATTATCTTTTTCGCCA
>MFUC01000007.1 GCA_001785575.1 Candidatus Nomurabacteria bacterium RIFCSPHIGHO2_02_FULL_38_15 | reverse complement strand
GAGCCTCCAAAAATCAAACCATCTACAAAAGAATGAAATATGAACAGGCACCCCAATACATATGAAAACTCCCTATGGTGATGATGCGAAAATATGTTCCAGTTTGATTTAGCCCTAATGAACTTCCTGACAGCAAAAATTATACCTAAGATTATTAAAATAATTAGTAACCAAAACCAAACGCTATGTTTTACAATTTCGTTTATTTCCCTAAAGGCCAATGTGGCCAAATAAGCCACTGAAAATACATGGAAAAAGTGCCCCCGATCATGCCCGCTTTTTGAGAAAAATAAGTACGCGATTAGCAATGAAGCTATTGGCGCTAATAAAAATATTGCAGTCATTATTTCCATACTTGGTGGAATGATAGCTTTTTAGTACGCATTTGTCAAAACGTAATATGTAAACTATTTAGGCATTTGCAAAATCAGTTTTTCAAGGCCT
Organism: Candidatus Nomurabacteria bacterium RIFCSPHIGHO2_02_FULL_38_15; assembly: GCA_001785575.1. Taxonomy (GTDB): domain Bacteria; phylum Patescibacteriota; class Minisyncoccia; order Phycocordibacterales; family UBA9973; genus MFUC01. The sequence goes on along the minus strand of MFUC01000007.1, from coordinate 16,318 downwards.
TTTTCAAAGTCTATTTTACCAAGGTGGGCGTCTATGCTTAAAAATAATACCTGCTTGTAATATGTATTTAAAGTATCTTTATCAAGTTTAATTAGGCTGGGGCTGATTTTGTTTAAAACAAAAGGTGACAAAGTTTTTTTAGCCCCGCTATCGCGAGCCATTGATAGTGTTTTAATGGCCCACAGGTACGTGCCGTGTAATTCCTCGGGACTGCTGATATTTTTAAGTCTTTGAAAAGCCAGCCAGGTTTTTTTAGTATCACCTGAAAAAAAGGCTTCAGACAGTAAAAAAATATTTGTAGCATCTTTGTTCTTTGAATTTTTTGCTGAGTTTTTTTCTTCGGTTTTTTGAACAACAAAATCTTGGGCTTTTTTAGGTAATGAAGTTTTGGCGCACAAACATTCAAAATAAAAATTATGGGGCGAATTGATCAAAAAGTCGCTACTTAAAATACTGGCTTCGTCTTTATTATTAGGATATTCAAAAATTAAATAATTGTTTTGGCTTTCAAAAATATTATTCTGTTTAGCTAAATCCTCAAGTATTACACTGTCAGGATTTTCAATATTTTTATAGGCCAGCTTCTTTTTGTTCAAAAAAGCTCGGATATCATCGCGGGTATGATTTATAAAGACAGAAATCATTAGATTGAAAGTCTAACCTTTTTTAAATAGGCTTCATATGTGGCGCCATACTTTTTCTTCAAAAGTTTTTGCTGTGTGGGTATAAAAATTAAGTGAGTTATTAAATAGGCCACAAATGTTGCCAAAACTAGTGCAACAGAATTAATAACTAGCGAAAATCCAAGTGACAGCAGGAAAATGCCCATGTGGGTTGGCGACTGCAAAAATTTATACGGCCCGTACATAAAATCATGCGGGGTAACTTCGCGCAATGAATGAACGTGCTTGAATTTGCGTGAGGCTTTTTGAGCCCATGAAATTAAGAGTGGACTTAAAACCATGCAGGCCAAACCCAAGTACTGCATACCAACATTAGTAAAGTTAATTTTGAAAAAGCCATCTAAAATAATACCCGCCAAAAGACATACCATATACACCATATACGACTCGGTCAAAACTCCGTGAATTGTTTTTCTAAGGCTTTGAGTTTGCATAGCTTGATTATTTCACACTACCCCAGTCTTTGGCAATACCCCCCGAGACTTCAAATTTAACCGGGATTTTACCCTCAAATAATCCAGGTGGCACAACGCCCGACATAACACCAACCGCATCGACCAAAAAATTATTAGCAATTTCGTCCTTGACTTCATAAGCCAACTCGTCATGAATTTGCAAAACGATTTTTACATCATTGTCATTGTATTTTTTTGCAATCAAGCTGTTTAGGGCAATCATGGCCAACTTGGTCATGTCGGCCTGCGTACCTTGAATTGGGGCATTTATGGCCATGCGCTCGGCCTGAGCTCGTAAAAAAGGCAACACTGATTTTATGTTGTTAAAAATTCGCTTGCGCCCAAACAACGTACGTGTAAAACCATTCTCACGTGCAAAGACCTTAACCGATTCCAAATAATTAGCCAATGTGGCAAACTCTTGGTAATAAGCGTCGTAAAAAATTTGCGCCTCAGCCCGGCTGGTGCCCAAGCCCTCGCGCAAAGCATTAACGCCCATACCGTACAAAATACCAAAGTTTATAGTTTTGGCGCTGCGTCTTTGTTCGCGGGTAACCTGGGCCTCAGGCACATGAAAAATCTTGGCCGCTACAACGGTGTGAATGTCTTTGCCACTATTGAAGGCCTCAAGCATGGCGGTGTCTTGCGAAAATAAAGCCGCCAGGCGCAACTCAACCTGGGCGTAGTCCAATACAACTAGCGAATAACCATCCTCTGAAATAAAAGCATTTCTAATAACTCTGCCCTTTTCAGTTTTAATTGGAATATTTTGCAAATTAGGATTTTTAGATGAAAAACGCCCCGTCACTGCCCCAATTTGGTTAAAGGTAGCGTGAATACGACCGTCAGTGCCGGCCAAAGTTGGCAAAACATCTAAATAAGTTGAAAGTAATTTTTGCAGTTCGCGATACTCCAATATTTTGCCAATTGCCGGGTGCAGGTCGCGCATTTTTTCAAGCTCACTTTCGCGGGTTGAAATTTTACCGCCGGCACTTTTTTTAATTTTAAGATTTTTGTTCAACTCTAATTTGTCAAACAAAATTTCAGAGACTTGCTTGGGCGAGTTAATATTAAACTCGCTACCTACAAGCCCGAAAATGCTTTTTTCTATTTCGTCTAACTCAGTATGATATTTTTTACTCAACTGTTCCAAAAGTTTTACATCTATTAAAATACCGTTGACCTCCATTTTTTCAACAATCCCAATCAGCGGCTGTTCAATGTGTTTATAAACATTCAGCACGCCCTCGGCCTCCATGCGTGCCAATAATAAATCCCTAATTTCGTTTTCTTTATCAGGCATGCTATTTAATTTAGCCACCTGCAAAACATTACCCCAGCTTGGGTCAACATAATCAGAGTAAATCAAAGTTGTCATTAGGGCGATGTCTTTGGGCACGGGCTTTTTTTCTATCTCTGTTTTAATTTCTTGTTCTTTTTTTATTTCATTTTTTGGCTCTGGATTTTGAACTGGTTGGCTTTGCCCATTTTTTAAAACATCAATTTTAGTTAGCAATGAGCGAAATTCTAAGTTTGTAAAAGCCCTGTGTAATTTTTCAACATCTAAATTTTTACGAAAATCACATTCATCAATTTTAAATTCAATTGGCGCATCATGCCTGATGGTCGCTAAAGTTTTTGAAAAAATCGCTTCATCCTGGCCATCTTTAATTAAATTAATTAGTCTGTCACTTAGTCCGACTTCGTTTTTAAATTTTACAATGTCTTTTTCTAAAGCTTTGTACATATTTTCAATCGTGCCGTATTTAGCAATTAAAATTGTGGCGGTTTTCTCGCCAATGCCAGCAATACCTATGATATTGTCAGAGGTGTCGCCACGTAGGCCTTTGTAGTCAGGTATAAATTCAGGCTTGAAACCATACCTTTCAACCACCATATCTTCGTTATATAAAATAGTTTCGCTCAATGTTTTTTTCAAAGTATAAACAAATACATGTGTGTTATTAACTAACTGCATGGTATCCATGTCACCCGAAGCAATGATTACTTCAATATTTTTATTATCTTTATTATTTTTTATTTGGTGCACGATGGTACCCAAAATATCATCAGCCTCAAAACCCGGCGCATCAAGAATCGGTATGCCAAAATCTTTGACCAATTCACGAGACTCAATTAATTGCGTAACTAGAATGTCGTCGGTTTTTTGGCGGGTACCCTTATAGGCCTCATAGGCTTCGTGGCGAAAGGTTTTTTGAGGTAGGTCATACGCGGCCAAAATATAGTCAGGCTTTAGGTCAGCAATAATGCGCATAATCATTGTAGACAGGCCATACAAGGCGCCCGTAGGCTTGCCACTACTGGTTGTAAAGTCGGGTATGGCATGATAGGCCCGGTGAATAATTGCATGCGTGTCTAGTAATACAAGCCTTTTTTTAGCAGTATTTATTGATTGTTTTAAGGGTTTTTTCGATACTTTCTCCATAGTCCCATTATAACCTACTGTAGTGAAATATTCCTTTTTTCAGAATCTTCAGAGTTATGTAGAATTTCAATATATTTTATATTTTCAGGCAAAATATTTTTTATATTTTCAGGCCATTCAATAAAAATTAAAGTATTAGGTAATTTAAAATAATCTTGTAGTTTTAGATTCTTGTTTAAGCTCTGAACATCCTGTTTATTATTTTTATCATCAACATCTATTCTATATGCATCTATGTGTATAAATTTTTTAAACATACTATCGGCGGTTTCGTAAATTTTCATAATATTAAAAGTCGGGCTGACTACTTCATTTACCACACCCAATTTTTTGGCAATAATTTTAGCCAATATGGTTTTACCCGCTCCCAAATTACCAACCAAGCCAACAATCATATTATTGCCACTACCCTCTGCACCAGGTCTTGCCTGGTGCAGATTAGGTTGCTTTAAAATATCAAAAAGCTCGTTTGTCATACTCTCAAACTCCCCTAAATTATTCGTTTGCCAAGACTTTTGATCAATATTTTTCATATCCTTAGTTTACTACAACTAATAGTAAAAGACCCCCTCCCAGCCTCCCCCTTATCAAGGGGGAGGTGCTGAGCTTACATCAGTAAGCGAAGCGGAGGGGGTCTTTATCTTTATTGCTGTCGGGTTTCTTGAGTAGTTTGGTAGGTTGTTGTTTTGGTACCTGTTTTGCGAGTACGTTCGTAAACAGTACGGGCAAGCAAGACTAAGGCTAAAATCAAAATTATTAGCAGTAACCAACCCGCCAAAGTTGTGGGCAAAAATGCTCCACCAAAGAAGGCCAGGGCTGTACCATTTACATTACAATCACCAAAGTTATGAATAACATAGGCGATGGCCTCTTCTTGGGCCAATGTGTCGGGGTTAGTGTATGACAATGACAGCGACGTAACCACTGAGTCTTTACCACGCGCAATTGATAGTGCACGAACCTCAACAAATAGCTTGCCACCTTGGCCAGGGTTTAATGTACCCAGGCTGTAAACCAAACTACGATTATTGTTTGAATAAGTCCCGCCATTGGTTGACTTAACATATTCAAGCTCGGTTGGAATTCGTATTTCAAGCACGGCGTTAGTTAAAGTTTTACCTGAAACATTTTGATAAATAATTTCGTAGTTAAACTCATCGCCAACACAAGCATTTATATTGTTGCCCGCATTTAGTGTTGTGTCAGTTACGCGAAGCGCAACTAAACCAGGCACTAAATTATTGGCGACCATTAAATTAACCTGAGGTGCAGTAGTTACAACTGGAACATTACGGTAAATTGTTTGCACAACTGTTCGAACAGTTGGTGGGACAACAACAACAGTGCCGGCAGTTTTGAAAGTTTCTACCCCTCCACTGCGTTCAATGCCTTGGGCATTACGCACCATCGCCCGGTAGAAATACAGTGTGCCAGGCGTAAGGCCACTTAAGTTATCAGCCACAACCGCATTGTTAGCTAAACCAATTGGTTGGCTATTTGTACGACTTGTCATGTTGACTGTTTTGCCCCATTCGTACCAAGTAATCGAATCAACACCGTTGGCTGAAGCATTGCTATTTAAACGAGCACTTGTTTCAGTTACGTAACTGGCTGGATTAGTAATAACTGACGGGCTAGTTTGTGTTGGCTGACAGTAAGGTTGGCAAGTTGGTGGGTAAATTGGAGGATAGACTGGATTACAGTTTGGATAACAAGTTGGGCCCGATTGACCAATAACTTGATACTTTACAACTATTGCACCCTGCGTATTTAAATTTTGGGTAATTTGACCAAGTGATAATCCAGAGCCATTAGCAATTTGATTGACGTTGCCTGAAATATCAACTTGACTGCGGTTGCCCATACCATCGTTTCTAAACCATGTGGCTGAAACTGGATTCAAGGTAAAAGGCTGTGAGCCATTTATACTGACCTGACCGATTGAATTACCAGCTGATGAATACACACCACCTGAAATTATTTGGCTACCACCGGTACTGTTGCCACCAGTTAAACGCACAACAGCGTCGTTAACATTGGCACCAGCGCGATAGTAAACTTGGACTGAAACAAAGTCACCACTGGTAACATTTTCAGTTGTTGCATTAGTACCGGCAAATTCGCCACTTTTAGCAACCTTTAAAACTTGAATGTCGTTAACCCAAACTTGAGCTGACGCATTAAAGGCCAAACCAAAGACGAAAACCGCCATGGCAAAGGCTGTTAGATATTTAATTGAATTTTTTATAATGTTTTTCATATATTTACGTAAAACAGAGTAATTATTAATACTGTATTTGACTATGGCATTATAACAAACCCAAGTGAAAAAGTCAAGCTTTTGTACGGCTTAATTTTGGACAACAAAAAACCCGCATCATTGTGTGATGCGGGGGTCGAAAAAGCTTTTGCGGTTGTGATACTACCAAACCTTGCCTTCAATTGAGTTGAAGTTTGGATTAACACCAAAGGCGTTGCCCTGAATTGGGTTATAGCCCACAGTATTACCAGTGTTACCTTGAATTGGTGGGTAAATAGCTGGTCCAGTGTTGCCCTCGATTGGCGGATAGTATGTTGGTGTAACCGGTGGAGTAACTGGTGGTATATATGGTGGTATGTACGGTGGCTGCTGATAGTAGTAACCCGGCATTTGCTGATAATTGCTCATCTGCGCCTGACTCATTTTATACTGCCTGTCCATGGCCCATAGCTGAATACCTGTGGTTAAAACTTGCCCAACGACCATTGCACCAATCATCACCCACATCTCACCATTTCGCCTGTCTTTAACGACAGTTGGTGACGGGTTTGTTGTCGTAGAGGTGTTGTTAATGGTTATGTTATTATTTGACCCATTAATCGTTGGCGTGCCAGTATTGTTCACTGGCGCATCATACGGGTTAGGGATAGGATTATACCCGACCGTGTAATACCCTGGCGAAATTGGGCCAGGAGGTGTGTAGACGATAGCTGGTGGTTGTGCGGTAACTTTTTTAATAGTATACTTGTTGCCACACAAAAGTGAGAACCCGGGTAGAGTTTCATACTGCCCGTCTGAACCATCCACCTCGTTAAAGGTGTTTGGGTCAAGACAAGCAGATATTTCACCCGGCTTGTTTTCCCGTAGCCAATCGCTGGTAATTGCACCTGTCGTTTTATTCACTCTATCTAACAGTAAGTCGCCATTATTCCAAGTTAGCTGTTCATCTGCACAATGATTGCGCAAGATGTCAGAAAAGTACGGACGAGCAGTAGCTATGGACGTAAACGTGGGCAATTGAAAAGTGTGCCCGTTAACGTCCAAAACCTTTTTAACTACCAACTGCGTATTCCAGCCCTTCAACAAATTGTTAATAAACGTCAGTGTGTCGACGTTTTTCACCAAAGCCATCTTGCCCTTATCCAGGTCATTGGCTAGTTGTGTTGTTGAGGTATACGCCTTTGTGAAAAAGGCGGTATGGTTGCTTGCAAAAGCTTTTGTGCCTGAAAGCATAACCGCGGCTACCGCGATTATTGCCAACAGGACTTTTTTCAAAGGACTATTTCGTGTCATTTATCTGTATGTATTAACTACTAGGATTATAGCAAATGTGTAGAAAAAGTCAAGGGGATGCATTTTGTCTGCAAATTTAGCACTACCTCACCCCCGACCCCTCTCCTGGCAAAAGGAGAGGGGTGTAGCGAAAGTCCCTCGCCTAATCAGGAGAGGGATTTAGGGTGAGGTGGGGTTAAAAACTTTCTATGTTATAATTTACGCATGACAATTCCTTTTAGTGATGAAAAATCTAAAAGCAAAATCAGTGACTCGGTTTTGAAAGAAGAGGAGCAATTAGTTGAGGCCGTGGCCCAAAGTAATTTTGGTATGCCTTATATTAATTTGGCTGGCATGCCCATCGAGGCTGACTCACTAAAATACATTCCCGAGGATATGGCACGTCAAGCGGGCCTGGCCCCCTTCAAGGCCGGTGGCAAACATATTCATATTGCGATTCGCACACCTGAAAATAAAAACTTAGAAGCAATTAAAAAAAGTTTAGCCGACCAAGGAATGATCACTCACTTTTACCTGGCCAGCCTAGCCAGCCTGAATCGTGTTTACGAAAGATATGCCGAAATTTCGCATGCAACTGTATCGCGCGAGGGTGGCATTGATATTTCAGGCGAGACGCTGGCGCGACTAGGTGCACAAATTAAAACCATGCAGGATGTTTCCAATGATATTAATGCTGTGGCTAAATTAAATGACCTGCATTCAACATCAAGGTTGTTGGAAATTATTTTAGCCGGCGCCATTATTGTCGGCGCATCAGACATTCACATTGAGCCCGAGGAGGATTTTATTCGCCTACGTTATCGGCTTGATGGTGTGCTTGAGGAAATTGCCCAACTAAACTTGGCAAAATACCATTTAATAAATTCACGCTTGAAATTACTTTCAGGCCTAAAGCTAACTCAAACCGATACGGCCCAAGATGGGCGCTTTAGTATTTTTTATAAAGATGAAGAGATTGGTATTCGTACATCAACCGTGCCCGGCGCCTATGGCGAAGGTATCGTCATGCGCCTACTTGACCCTAAAACGACCCAAGTTAAATTTGAGGACTTGGGTATTGAGCCTAAACTTTTTGCCATCCTGGACGAACAAATAAAAAAACCTCATGGCCTAATTTTAATTACTGGCCCCACAGGTAGCGGTAAAACGACAACCTTGTATTCATTTTTACGTCGCATTTATTCAAGTGAAATTAAAATTATTACAGTTGAAGACCCTATTGAATACCACCTACCAGGTATTACCCAAACCCAGGCCGACACGGTTAAGTACGCTTTTGCCGATGCCGTCAGGTCAGCCGTGCGCCAAGACCCCGAGGTGTGTATGGTTGGCGAAATTAGGGACAAGGAAACAGCGGGGGTTGCCATAAACTTTGCCTTAACGGGCCACATGGTTTTTTCAACCCTGCACACCAATTCAGCCGCGGGTGTTATACCGCGCCTAATTGACTTGGGTGCTAATCCTAAAATTTTAGTCTCGGCCTTAAGTGTTTCAATGGCCCAAAGATTGGTGCGCAAACTATGTGTTGAGTGTAAACAAAAAACCGTCTTGGGTGCCGATGCTGAAAAACGAATTACAAAAATAATAAATTATGCTCAAAAAAATGGCAAAGATTTTACAAGTTATGATATTAAAATTAATTCACCTTTTGAAGTTTATGAACCAGTTGGTTGCGATAAGTGTAATTTTACCGGCTACAAGGGCCGTATTGGTGTGTTTGAAGCCATACTCACCGACAATGCCCTGGCCGAACTAATCCCCACTTCACCATCTGAACATGAAATTGAAAAAATCGCCGACAAGCAGAATATTTTAAATATGCGCGAGGACGGCGTGGTTAAATTATTAAAAGGTATTACCTCGTACGAAGAAGTCCTTGGCGCCATTGATTTAGATTTTGAGGAGTAGAATTAAAAAAACCGCCCATTATTTTAATGAGCGGATAACGTTATCTAGGATTCTTTTAGTTACTTTCCAAAACATGCCAACCAAGAAGCGCTAGTGCAGTATTTGCATTCTCTTTTTGTAAAAACCCCTCAAGGTTAACAACATCGTTTCCGTTCTTAATTTCCTGAAATTCGATTACGGAATTACCGCAATATGAATCCGATCTACTTATGTAACTAGGACACCAAAATGAAACAAAATATTTTTTCATAATTTTATAGAGCAATTTGTGCTTCTTGAAGTATAGCACATCTACAAAATATGTCAATGGCATACGGCCTAGGTTGACCTTGTGCCCAAAAAGAGTATGATGATGAAAATTGTTCACTAAAAAGATTTTTATGAAAGATGAAGAAAAATTGGCAAATTTCCTATTTGAAATAGGCTCTTTGCGTAAAATTAATAGATCACACAGACAAACTCTTTTAACCAACGATGACAGTGACAACATCGCCAGCCATTCGTACCGAGTTGCAGTTATAAGTATATTCTTGGCTCAAATGGAACAAGTGGATGTAGGTAGGGTTGTATTAATGGCGTTGAGTCATGATTGGCCCGAGACTAGATCGGGCGACCACAACTGGGTACACAAAAGACATGTCGCCATCAATACACTTGAAATTATTCAGGCTCAAGCACAAACGTATTCTTTTCCAAGCCTAACTACAACAATAGAGGAATATGAGAAAAGGCAATCAAGAGAATCAATGGTTGCGAAAGACGCCGACACACTTGACCAGTTACTCTTATTAAAGGAATATGAGTGGCAAGGAAACAAAGAGGCAACATTGTGGCTTACGGGTAAGTCTAAAAAAAGACCTTATGCTTGGTTAGAAAGATTACACCTAGAATCATCCAAGCAATTAGGTAGGTCTATTTATGACACTAACCCGTCGGATTGGTGGAAAAATATTTACACCACGACAAACCTTTCATTTGATAAGCCAATAGATACTGATGAGCAGTCACCCATTTAGCCACCAATTGGTGGCTTTTTTATTTAGATTTTGAGGAGTAGGCAAATAAAAAAAGCACAAATCTCTAAACGGCCCTCGCGATTATATTTAAAAGCGAGTAGGAATGCCTTAAAGGATAGTTCCAGTCGAGACCAGAACGTCCTCTTTGATATCCCCTGGGCCGGAGCTGGCCACTTAGAGAGTTGTGCCTTCTTTGATATACTAGGGGTAAGCAGTTTTAACAAATTTTTAAAACTCGTTAAAAGTAAACATTACCTAGGTTATCGGACTTCTATTATAGCAAGCTGATTTTTGTTGTCAAGGTTGACGCATATCTAAAAGCTTGTGGGTAGTGTGAATATTGTGGACAAAATGCCTAAAAAAACCCCTTTAAATAATCAAATAAATAGCCAAAATACCCTTGAAACCGAAGGTTTTTTGGACAGTACCCTGCGCCCCAACACCTGGGCTGAATATATTGGCCAAGACCATATTAAAGAAAATGTCAAAATCCTTTTATTAGCGGCCAGTCAGCGTAACCACCCGGCCGAGCATCTTTTATTTTATGGGCCACCAGGCTTGGGCAAAACAACCCTAGCCCACCTGATTGCCCGCGAAACCGGCCGACAAATTCGTATAACTTCAGGCCCGGCGATTGAAAAAGTTGGCGACTTAGCCTCTATATTAACCAATTTACAGCCAGGTGATATTTTATTTATTGACGAAATTCACCGGCTAAACAAAATGATTGAGGAAGTTTTATACCCCGCCATGGAATCGGGCGTATTGGATATTATTATTGGTAAGGGCCCATCGGCGCGCACAATTCAATTGGACTTGCCTGCTTTTACATTGATTGGCGCCACAACCCGCGTAGCGTCATTGTCGGCACCACTTCGGTCGCGTTTTTCAGGCGGAGCATATAGGCTAGAGTATTATAGCCAAACCGAATTAATGCAAATTGTTGAAAGGTCGGCTAAATTATTAGGCCTTGAGGCTGAAGCTGAAGCGATTTTAGAAGTCGTTATTCGCAGTCGTCAAACTCCACGCACAGCTAATTACTTTTTAAAACGTGTGCGCGACTTTGCCCAAGTTTACGACAAGCCTACAAGTAAAGAAGTAGCCAAGCAAGCATTAGACATGTTAGGTGTTGATGAACATGGACTGAATCAGTCAGACCGAAAGTATTTAGAAGTTTTAATTGAAAAATTTAATGGGGGCCCAGTCGGTGTGCAAACATTAGCTCAAGCGTTATCCGAAGAAGAATCAACCATTGAGGATGTAGTTGAACCATATTTAATCCAACAAGGCTTTATTGAACGTACCAGCCGAGGTCGAGTTGCAACCCCTAAAGCCCGCACGCACGTATCATGATAATTTTAGCGATTGACCCCGGATACGAACGTTTAGGAATTGCGGTTTTAAAAAAAGACGCAAACAATAAAGCGGTGGAAGAAATTATTTTCTCAGACTGTTTTAAGACCAATTCAAAAACAGAACATATTGAAAGGTTATTTTTGATTGGCCAGAAGCTTGAAGAAATTATTTTAAAGTATCAGCCAGAGTTTTTAGCCACCGAAAAATTATTTTTTAGTGTGAATAAAAAGACAGCTATGCTGGTAGCTGAAGCCCGAGGCGTCATCTTGTATTTAGCAAAAAAGTATGGTTTAAAAATAAATGAATTCCACCCGAGTGCTATTAAAATTGCGATTACTGGGTCAGGTACAGCCGACAAAAAAGCTATCTATTTTATGGCCAAAAAACTAATTGACCTACCAAAAACCAAAATGCTAGACGATGAAATTGACGCGATTTGTATTGGCTTAACTTTTTTTGCCCATTTTAGGTAAAAATTGATTAAAAAAACTTGCAAAGTTTTTTTAATCTTGATATAACATTTCATAATTATTAATTTATTAAAAAATTATGTACGACGAAGAAAAAGATATTAAAGACATCAATGAATTAGACACCGACGGCGTTCTGCCAAATAAAATTAATCGCTTTAGTGATGAGGCGTTTAAAACTGGCGACGAGGAGGATTTAGAGGTGCCAGTTGACGAGGTTGTTGATGACGAGTTCTCGGTTGGCTTTCAAGCTGATGCCGACGAGGAGCGAGAATCAAGCGCTGGTGAAACTAATTAATTTTTTTAATTCAGCACAAAAACCAAGCAAAAGCTTGGTTTTTGTGTTAGAGTATTTTTATGAAGAAACATACAACATCTGTATCAAAAAATATGCTTTTGGGGTTTTTGGGTTTAATTTTTGTTTTTATTGCGGTTACAGTGTTGGCTTATAGTCAAATGAAATTGCCAGATTTTAATAATTTTATGGATTATAAAATTAGCAACTCAACGAAAATTTACGACCGTACGGGCGATATTGTTTTATATGACCTACAGGGCTCCGTCAGGCGCACTGAAATACCCTTGAACAACATGGGTGAGAATTTAAAAAAGGCCACAATTGCAGTTGAAGATGAGACTTTTTATACGCACAGTGGCGTACGCCCAAAATCGGTTGTCAGAGCTATTTTTAAAACCTTAACCACGGGTAAAAAACAGGGTGGCTCAACCATAACTCAACAAGTTGTTAAAAATGCAATTTTAACACGTGATAGAACTATTTCAAGAAAATTGAAAGAGTGGGTATTGGCTATTCGGATTGAAAGCACATTAAGTAAAGATCAGATACTAGAAATTTACTTAAACCAAAACCCTTATGGCGGTGTAACTTATGGCGCCTACGAAGGAGCGCACGGTCTTTTCAATAAAGACCCAAAAGATTTAACTTTGGCTGAGTCAGCTTATATGGCAGCTATACCTAAGGGTCCAAGTATTTATTCACCATATGGTGAAAATAAACAAAAACTAGAAGACCGTAAAAATTATGTTTTAAAAAGAATACTAGACACCGGGGCAATAACAAACGAGGAGTATGAAAGTGCCCTGGCCGAGAAAGTTGTATTTTCACCAGCCGAAAATCGCGGCGTGAAGGCCAACCATTTTGTTTTTTATATTAAAAAATATTTAGCTGAAAAATATGGCGAGGAAGCCGTTGAGAGTGGTGGGCTTTCTGTTTATACAACCCTAGATTATGATTTACAAAAAAGGGCCGAGGAGATTTTAAAAAAACGGGCCACTGAGGCTGAAAAAGTGTATGATGCTGGAAATCAAGCCCTAGTAACTATGGATCCTAAAACTGGGCAAATATTAGTTATGGTTGGTTCGCGCGATTATTTTAATAAAGAAATCGACGGAGCCTTTAATGTCGCCACTGCTAAGCGCCAACCCGGCTCAGCCTTTAAGCCGGTTGTTTACGCCAAGGCTTTTGAAAAAGGCTATACTCCTGAAACGGTTTTATTTGACGTAGCAACTGAATTCAATACTGGTTGTCCACCATGGGGCAGTGAAGCTAAAGAGTGTTATAGTCCAAGTAATTTTGACGGACTGTTTCGCGGACCAATAAAGTTACGTGACGCATTACAACAATCAATTAATATACCCGCGGTTAAGCTTTTGTATTTAATTGGTATTGATGATGTTTTAAAAACTGCTAATGATTTAGGGATTGAATTATTAGGTGATAAAAATCAATATGGCCTATCATTAGTTTTGGGTGGTGGCGAAGTATCGCTTTTAGATATGGTTCATGGTTATAGTACGTTGGCCAATAAAGGTAAGTTTATGCCAACAACTGGTATTTTGCGTATTGTTGACGCTCGGGGTGGTATTTTAGAAGAGTATGTTGATACTGAGGGTCGCCAAGTTATTAGTGAAGATGCAACTAAAACCCTGGCTAGTGTCCTGACTGATAATACTGCCCGTACACCAACGTTTGGGGCAAACTCAGCTCTATATATCCCAGGCTTTCAAGTTGCAGCTAAGACGGGCACAACAAATAATAACCGGGATGCTTGGCTAATTGGTTACACACCAAATATCACTGTGGGGGTATGGGCTGGTAATAATAATAATAAAGAAATGAAAAAGGGTGGTGTGGCTATTGCTGGGCCTTCATGGAATGAGTTTATGCGCTATGTACTGTCAAAATACCCAGCCGAGGTTTTTGAGGAGGCCCCAGTAATAAATACCAGCATTAGCCCAGTGCTTCGTGGCTCATGGATGGGCGATGCTTCAAAAATTATAGATTCACGTACAGGCCTTTTGGCTGACACATCTACACCTATTGAATTTAAAAAGGAAGTTATTACTGCAAATGTCCACTCAATACTTTATTGGGTAGATAAAGACAATCCCCTTAATGCCAAGCCGACTAATCCATATAATAACCCTATGTTTAAGAATTGGGAGTATGGTGTACAAAATTGGTGGGCAAAAAATAGCGGACGCTATGGTGACAGTATGACGTTGGATTTAAACATAAACACCAACCCCAATAAATCCGACGTGGTTATCACAACAAATCCTTACACAATAATCACAAACTCAGTCTTAATTTTTGACTATTTATTTACATCTAATAATAAATTAGTAAAAACTAATGTGTTTTTAAATGGTAAATATTTAGGTGAAACCAAAACTAACAACTTTTCAAAACCAATTAATCCAGACCAAATATTAGAGCAAAACTCACTCACCCTTATAGTTGAAGATTCATCTGGAACATCAACCTCAAAAACAATTTATTTTTAATGTGGTTTGAATTTTAAATTAAGTCTATAAAATTTAAATTAAGCTTATTACTAATTTCATTTAAAATATTTTTTTTATGTAAACCAATTTTATGTTTAAAAATTGGTTTTGTTTTTAGGTTTAATTTATTACCGACAAAAATAACTTCGGTGTTTTTTAGTTTTATATTAGTAATTAGAAAAACTATTTCTATAATGTTTTTTCTAACTAAAAGTTTTTGATTTTTTTTATTTAAAATATTTTTTAAATAAATATTTATTTTTTGCATTTTTTATTTAAGTAAAGTAATAAACCTATCTATTTAAAGGCATTATTAAATATAAAAAATCTTGATTGTTAAGACCTTTTATAACTAGTGGTTTATTAGGTGTGGTTAGGTTTAATGTAATTATTTGTTCATTTACTGACTGGAAGCAATCTAAAAAATATCTATGGTTAAAATTTATTAATAAACCCTCACCTTCTATTTTAGCTTCAATAAGTGACTCTATTTCACCAGATTCATTATTACCAGCATAAATTGAAAGGTTTTTATTAATACTATCAATATTAAACTTAATATGATTAAATTTATCAATAAAAGCATTAGAAAGCCTGATGTTTTTTAAAACATCATCTTTTAGTAGAGTTACTTTAGTTGTGTGATTAGTAGGTAGAATTTGTTTATAGTCAGGAAAAACTCCATCAATTAGACGTGTTGATAATAAATATTGATTTTTAAGATCCGAGAAAGTTAGTTGGTTTTTAGTATATGAAACAATTAAGTTATTTTCCCACTCTGACACAATTTTAATTATATCCGGTATATTTTTTACCGGAATTAGAAAGGAGATATTTAATTCTTTTATATCTTTAAAGGGGGTCTTTTTTTCGGCCAATCTATAACCATCAGTTGCCACAGCAGTTAGTGAATTATTATTTGAGTAAATATAAACACAAGCCATTTCTGGTTTAATATCTGACTGTGAAGCGCTCCAAAAAGTTGTTTTTAATAGCTCAATAAAATCTGTTTTATTGATGGAAAAACTCTTGTCACCACCAAATGGTATTGCGGGGAAATCTTCATGTGGTGTGGTTAAAAATTTAGCGGTTGTATTTTTAGTTGAAATTATTAAAAAACCATCACCTTCCTCTAAAGCTACAATTCCATCATCATTTAGATTTAAAATAACGGACGCAATTATTTGAGCTTTTATTGAGATGGTTCCCTCCTTTTTAACACTAGCTGGTATGGTGGCACAAAAACCAAGAGATAAATTAGTTGATTTAACTTCACAAGTATTATTTTTGCAAGTAAATATAATTGTTTCAAGGGCTGGAAGAGTTGAGTTTTTACTAGAAACTTTTTCAGCAAATGAAACTACTTTTTGTATATCTTTTATATTACATTCTATATACATAACATTATTTATATTATAGGTCTGTTAATTTGTTGATAAACTATTTTTATTAATCCCTGTAAACTTATTTAAAGAATTATTTTGTGGATTCTACCTGAATAAGATTTTAATATCTTCTAACTCTTTTATTAAGTTTGGGTTATTTTCTAAATCTCGCTTAATTTTTTCACAGGAATGAATGACGGTTGTGTGATCTTTTCCACCTAATTTTTGACCAATAAGT
>MFUC01000006.1 GCA_001785575.1 Candidatus Nomurabacteria bacterium RIFCSPHIGHO2_02_FULL_38_15 | reverse complement strand
AGCTTGTTGTTTCGCCATATTCAACAATCGAAGATGCGGCTTCGTCGGTAGTCCACGTGATGGTGGCTGTTGTTGTGGATGAAGAAGGGATAGAAGAAGAGACGTTTGTAATAGTCGGAGCCGTGGTGTCAATGACCAAAGCTTTGTTAGCGGCTAAATTAGTAGCTGGGGCAAAGTCAGAGACGGCATTGCCGGCAGCATCAGCAATCGTACCTGAGATGGTTGAGACCGTTAAGTCAGAAGTGGTATCCCCGGCTTGGACAGTATAGTTACATGTACCGGTCGTACTGGCTGAGACCGTAAATGTACAAGTTCGGTCAGTGGTGCCAGTTTCTAAAGTTACGGTCACATTACCGGTTGAAGTGACAGCTTCAGAGAATGTAACATCTATATCAATGACTTCACCTGTGGTATATGTACCGTTAGTTTTGTCAGAGGAGACGTTTGTAATAGTTGGCACAACAGTTTCTAGAATAAATGCAACACTTCCAGAATTGGCCGTAGCATAGCTTGAAGCAGCGTCACTATTATCTATGGCTTTGACTCGCCAATAATAACTTGTGTCGTTAAGTGTTTGACCAGAGGAACCGGTAGTATATGTGCCCGAACCAGCGGCTTGACCAACAGTGAATGAGGCGCTACCTTGTGCGGCCAGTGCAGAAGTATAGTCCACAACAGCCGAAGCAAAATCTGAACTGTCATCAATTTGAATTTGGAATTTTACAGTATCGGCTACGTCACTGTCGGCTAGCGTAAAAGTAAGTGTAGGGGTATTGTCATTGCCTAGTGAGCCGTTAACGTAGGCAGTGGCACCGAGAGATGTTGGCGTATCAGGATTGGCATTAAAAGCTCCAAAATACCAACCACTGCCGGCAGTTGTAACAGCTTGATTGTTTGTACTGTTGGTGGCCAGCCACGTTGAAGTTGGAGTAGCAACTGAGTGTTGAATGCTTAAATAATCTGAAGTAATAGTCCCACCACCAGACTTTACTAATGCATGGGTACCAGTATCGGTACTGTTGATTGTAATTAAATTCCCGGCAGTACCATTAACCGTAAATGTCGTAACTGTTTGAGTCGTTCCAGTTGTAAACAATATTGAATGAGCAGCTGTTCCATCATCTTTAAAATCAGCAAAAGTGTTAGAACCTGTAATTGTTAACGATCCAGTACCCGATCCAGGTGCATACCAAAAGTTATTAAATGTCGAACCACCACCAGCAAAAGTTTTAGCGCTAGAAGAATTATTTGTAAATTTGATTGTTGAAGTTCCTGCCGAATATGTCGCCGTGTTATTAAATACCGTGCCAGTACCTGAAAGTGTAATGGTGTATGAGCTTCCAGCAAAAGTTCCAGCTGAAATAGTCAGGGCTCCACCAGCTTCGATAGCTGCTCCAAGGGTTTTTGTGCCTGTACCTGAAGAAGTTAAATTATAAAATGTGATCGCACCTGAGTTGATCGTAGCATCACCATTACCTGACATTACAACCGTCGGTGTACCACTGGTAATTGTAAATGTACCAGCAAGTGTAAATAGTGTTCCAGATGTTGCAGTTAAAGTCAGGGCAGTTTCAGACGCCACAGAAGTTAAATCAAGAGTTCCACCAGTTGCTACATTTAATAAACCAGTGGATAAATCATAATCAGATGCTGATGGACGCATATCAAGGATTGATGTAGCTGAATTTGCTCTTGAAATTGTTGTTGTTTTGCCACTTGCAACAGTAATATTTGCACCTGCATTCACAGTCAAAGAAAGAGCTGATCCTGCTGTTGGATTAATATTAAAATCTCCATTAATCGCCAAAGCACTAGAACCAAAAGTATATACCCGACTACTTGTAATTGTAGGATTTAAGGTTAAATTATAAAATGTGATACTACCTGACGTAAGTGTAACTGCACCATCAGGATTCATAGTTACAGTTGAACTGTCCGCTGTAAATGTGCCTGTATTTGTAAACAAAGTTCCTGATGTTCCTGTTAAAGTATATGTCGGACTACCTGTTGATGTAATTGTCCCGGCATTAGTAATTTTCTCAGTCGTGACAGTTTCAGTCGATGCACTAGCCACGGTTAAAGTATTGCTTGCCAATATTGATAATGTTTCTCCACTATATACACCCCCAGCATCTACAGTTAATGCTCCACTCGTTGAACTATGCATCACATCTTCGTCATCACTATTTTCATATTGAGTCATATTTGTCGTGGACACACTTGTATTTTGACTACTACCCACGGTCAAAACTCCAGTGTTAAGGACCATACCAGTCACATCGCCAGCATTGTATTTCGTCACAGCGGTTGATTCATTGGCATCTGAAACATCTCCAGCAGTTGCACCATCAACCCATACAGTAATGATGTCGTTGACTGATGGTTCAGTCACACTTGCTATACTCCAAGCAGAACTTGCAATTGTTCCCGTTTGGGCTTGGACTGTGCCATTGATTGCAACTTTTACGGTGGCTCCATTGTTGCCATTGGCTGTTCCTGAAATGCTAAATGGCGTAAAAAACCAACCTGAATTATTTCCTCCATCAACATTAGTATTAGAAGTATATGCTCTCCAAGGTGCCCCACCTTGTGCAACAGAATATGAAAGTGTTGTATTTGAAATAGATACAGTACCAGATGGCTTTGTAAGTGTGTGAGTTGCAGACGTAATAGAACCCAATGTTATGCCAGTTCCATTTGTTGTAATTCCAGGACCCGCTGATGTAAATGTTTGAGTTGTTCCAGCGGTAAATTTAACAATCCTATCATTACCATCAATATAAATTTCATCATAAGTGTTTGATCCAGTTATGTTTGTCGAACCAGTGCTACCTGTAGCTATCCATATTTTATTAAACGTCTTTCCGTTACCACCGATTGTTTTTGTACTTGTACTAGAATCAGTTAATTTAATTGTTGAAGTGTTCGCATTAACAGTCAAATTGCCTCCAGAAAAGTCAACAACATTTCCTAAACCAGAGGATCCTGTTAAAGTGATTACGCTAGCTCCAAATGTAAGGACTTTAGTGCTTGAGCCAAATGTAAAAAGTGCTCTAGCTGTAACAGCTTGCCCGTTAGTATCCAGCGTTCCTGCTGTTAATTGAATATCATCTGTAATTGAAAATGTATCTTGTAAAGTCCATTTCGCTCCACTTGTGTTAAACAACATGCGACCTGCATAAGTAGTTCCTGCCATCGTAACCGTCTTAGTTGTGCCAGAGCCAGAAAACAAAATAGTTGAAGCATTACTAAGTACTAAACCAGAATATAATGTAAAACTTCCATTCACAGTAAATGTAT
This sequence comes from Candidatus Nomurabacteria bacterium RIFCSPHIGHO2_02_FULL_38_15, assembly GCA_001785575.1. Taxonomy (GTDB): domain Bacteria; phylum Patescibacteriota; class Minisyncoccia; order Phycocordibacterales; family UBA9973; genus MFUC01. The sequence goes on along the minus strand of MFUC01000006.1, from coordinate 31,863 downwards.
TAGCAACATTTACTGTCAAATTACCTGAAGATGGAGCAGATGCTGTTAAATTAAGACTTGTTGCTCCAGATGTAACAGTTACAGTATAATCCGCAGACCCTGAATTAGTATTAAAAATTACATTGTCCGAACCACTCGGAACATTACCATCACCTGGAGCACCACCATCCGTTGTAGACCAATGGTTATCATCGTCACTCCAGTTACCAGTTCCCCCTACCCAATACCTATTCGCGGCAAAGGCATGACTTGCGGAAAAAAGAAAAAGGAAGGCTGAGAGTATTAAAATTTTGTTTATTGATTTTGCCATTTTGCTTATAAACTTATTTTTTACCTTTTAAACTCTTTACATTTTCTTTATTTTTCAAGAAATTCGATTTTGATACTATGGGATGCTTGAGACGCTTTTCAAGTTTTTTACGAGCTCCTCCTGCAACACTACCTCCTGCCTTGGCATCAGATTTTAATTTTACCATACCTTTTGAATTTTCTTTTTTGTGTATTTCATTAGTTGCTGTTTCCGCAAGCATATTTAGTACAAGTTCCAGATTGGTCATATTGTCTCGTAAGCTTTCTTTTTTTAATCCTTTTAAATTTTTAGTTTTCAATGCTCGGTGTATGCCTATTTCAGGATCGGCTGTTTCCTCCAATCTTTCATAGCCAACTCTTGCAAGCCACAATTTGAAAGGTTCAGCTTTTGGCGAAGGGATAGACTGCACAAGCCGAAGAACTGTTTTTGTATCAGCTACATCAGTAATACGTATTTTGCCATCTATGACTATCATTTTCAACTCGTTACACTTTGTAACGGTTTCATTTGAGCCTTCGTCTATAAGGCGTTTCTTTAAAACACGCCAATAAACTTGTGGATTAATACTGCCTGTTAATGCAAAAATAATATCAACAACAGAAAAATACCATTCCTCTTTTTCATCATCCCAATGACGACGAATTTCTTTATTTTCAAAAATCGCTATTCTGTTTTTTGTTTTTTTAGTCATATTATTATTCTTGTGTTATTTCTGACTCTATTTTGCTCGGCCGTACTTTGCAGTACGTCACCTCGAAGATCCTGTAAAGGGCAAGCAAAAAATAAAAAGTCTTTTCACTCCTTATTTTTGCGGGCCCACGAGGATTTGAACCTCGGTCGCTCGTTTTGGAGACGAGAATTCTACCACTGAACTATAGACCCATTACCCATCATTCTAGCAAATTTATTGGCGAAAGTGAAATAAAAAACCAAACCCCCTCTCCATTTTAATGGGGAGGGGGCCAGGGGGTGGGGTTATTTTTTAGCCTCTTTAAATACAATACGTTTTTTAAGCTTTTTTGAGAACTTTTTCAATTCCAGCTTGCGTTGAACTTGTTTTTTATTTTTACGAACAAAACGCACCTCATTGGTGTCTTTATTCATTAGTTTTACCAATTTGTCTTTATACCATGCCATAGTCTGTCTAATATAGCATAAACCCCAAAATAAACAAACCCTTTTAAACTCTTGCAAAATTTTATAAATGCTGTACAGTCAGCTTAGAAATAAACGTGCTTTAACTATGAAAACATTAACAATTGATAAAAAGGGTGCCATAACCCGAGGGATTAAGTGCATTGCGACTGAACCGGGGGGTGACCAATTTGTTCAGCTCCACACTCAAACTAGACCCTTGCAACTTGCCAGAGGTTATACGTATAAAAAAGACCAGCCTGAAGTAATTAAAGATTTTATTTATGACGCTAATTGTATTGATGTAGGCGGGTCATTGTTTTTCACTGCACAACAAAGTGGAGAACGGGACTTGTTGCTAATACTTTTAAAAAGAAGAGCCTACAAACGCATGAACGGCTGGGTCAAAACAATTTATCATCCTAAAAATATCGCCTACACCGTCATTCTTGCTACAGAAGGTTCGATAATAGAAATCCCTATAGACCCAGACGAAGACGCCAGTGACGATGACGAGGTTGTTTGGAAAAAGATAGAAATAATCCTACCTGCTTGAAAATTTTTGAAAAATTTTCAAGCAGGTTTTTTATTTGTTTTTTATTTTGTGCGCCGGGTTGGATTCGAACCAACGAAGCCCGAAGGCGACAGATTTACAGTCTGTTGTGATAGACCACTCCACCACCGACGCTTATTAAATTCCATACTTAAATCACATGTACAAAAAGCATCATAGCAGGTTTTGTGGTGCTTTTCAAGAGTTTATTTATATTTTACTTTCTAGCTTTTAGGCTTTTAGTTGCAATATTTGAAATAGTTTTTTTGTTTTTCTTTTTAGTTTCAACAACTAGCTGGCCGTCCACAACATCTACCAGTACACTTTCGCCGGGCTTTACGCCATCACGAATTATGTGGTTGGCTACTGGATTTAAAATTTTAGTTTGAATTAGGCGGTTTAATGGTCGTGCACCATAGGCCGGGTCGTAACCAGCACGTGCCATAAAATCAACCGCGTTGCCACTGATAATTAAATTAATGCCTTTTTGTTTAAGCCTTTCACTGATCTCGGCAATACGCACGTCAACAATTTCGCGCACAACCCCAGGTGAAAGAACATCAAAAACTACAACTTCGTCCAAACGATTTAAAAACTCAGGCCTGAAGTGATTTTTTAACGAATCCATGACTTTTTCTTTAGTTAAATTATACTCACCAACTTGATCACCGTTTGAAAAGCCCAGGCTTTCCATTTTTTGAATATGCTCGCTACCAATATTAGAAGTCAAAACAATGACCGTATTTTTAAAGTTAACTTTACGCCCCTTTGAATCGGTTAGTACACCTTCATCTAAAACTTGCAAAAGCACGTTGAAAACTTCAGGATGAGCCTTTTCAATTTCGTCAAACAAAACCACTGAATAGGGTCTGTGACGTACGGCTTCGGTCAATTGGCCGGCTTCGTCATAACCAACATAGCCAGGCGGTGAACCAACTAGTTTTGAAGTGCTGTGCCTATCCATGTATTCGCTCATGTCAACTCGTATTAAGGCCTTCTCGTCATCAAATAAAAACTCAGCTAAAGTTTTGGTTAATTCAGTTTTACCCACACCCGTTGGGCCTAGGAATATAAATGAACCAATTGGTTTGTTTGGGTCTGAAATACCGGCTCGGTTACGACGAATAACACTGGTGATTTTTTCAATCGCTTCAGTTTGGCCTTTGACTCGTGTAGCAAGCTCCGCCTCCATGCGCATCAATTTAGCGCGCTCTTCCTCAAGCATGCGTGATAGTGGTATACCAGTCCAGCGTGACACAACATTGGCAATGTCCTCGGCATTAATTTCCTCTTTTAAAATTCGGCGACTTTTTTGCAGTTTGCGCAATTTGTCAATTTTTTGATCAATCTCTTTTTGTAAATTTGGAATCTTGCCATAGCGAATTTCAGCGGCGAGGCTCAAGTCGCTTTGCATTTCAGCGTTCTCGGCCTCAATTTTTAATTGCTCTAATTCCTTTTTCATGGCGCGCATATCAACAAGAATACTTTTTTCGTTCTTCCAACGAATACCAATTTCATTGGTCTTTTCGCCAATATCGGCCATACTTATTTCAATTTCTTTTATTCGGGCTTTTATGTCTTTAGTTTGCTTGGCATCCAAATTACTAATACCAATATCTTTACTCAAATCACTGTTCAATGCTTGGCGCTCAATTTCTAAGCGCATAATTTTGCGCTCGGCTTCCTCCAAAACGGCCGGCTTATTTTCAAGTGACATTTTTAAAGTTGATGAGGCCTCATCAATCAAATCCACGGCCTTGTCGGGCAAATATCTACTAGTGATATAGCGCGACGACAATTCAACCGCTGAAACAATTGCGTCGTCGGTAATACGCACACCATGGAATAATTCATACTTGTCCTTCAAGCCTCGCAAAATCGCCACAGCATCTTCAATGTTTGGTTCATCAATATACACAGGCTGAAAACGTCGTGCAAGGGCCGGGTCACGCTCAATATATTTTTGATACTCTTTTAAAGTTGTAGCACCCACGGCCTTTAATTCACCCCGGGCCAGGGCCGGTTTTAACATATTGGCCATATCAACACTACCCTCGGCGGCGCCTGCACCAACAATTGTATGGATTTCATCAATGAATAAAATAATCTTGCCTTCAGATTTTTCAACCTCTTTAATAATCCCACGTAACCTATCCTCAAATTCACCCCTGTATTTTGTACCAGCTAGTAACAAGCCAATGTCTAATGATACAACCTCTTTGTCCTTTAGCGATTCAGGCACGTCATTTTTAGCAATCCTCACAGCCAAGCCCTCAACAATGGCGGTTTTACCAGTACCTGGCTCGCCAATTAAAATTGGATTATTTTTGGTGCGCCGTGACAATATTTGCATTACACGCATAATTTCATTATCACGACCAATGACTGGGTCAAGTTTGTCGGCCCGCGCCAAATTAGTTAAATTACGCGTAAATTTATTTAAGTTGCGATTTTTTTTATCTACATTCTTATTTAAATCTTTATTGTCTTTATTTTCAGCTAAAAAATTTCTAATTTGTTTTGCGTCTATTGAAAACTTTTTTAATAATTCCAAAGCTGGCGAATCAACCTCAAGTATAGTCAAAAATAAATGTTCAGTTGAAACAAATTCCTCACCGATTGACTTGGCCACCTCGGGCGAAGTTTCCAATATTGTGGCCAAGTCTTGGGCCAAATACATTTGATACGATTGCGACAAAACACTTTGACTGGTCGGTTCCTCAAGAGTATCAACCACATTATCAGACAGTAACATAACGTCAACATTGATTGACTCCAGCATTGAAAAAACAATGCCTTCTTCCTGAAACATGATGGCCGCTAAAAGATGCATTGAATTAACATGATTTTGCCCGCGCTCAATCGCAAATTCATGAGCCCTTTTGATTGTCTCTTTGGCTTTGGTTGTAAATTGGTTAAATGATGGAATCATAATTTAATTAATATTTAAGATTTTAAAAATTTCTTTTAGACTTTTAATTATATAGTCAACATCAGATTTTTTAGTTTCTCGACCGAATGAAAATCTAACACTGCCCTCCTTGTATTCATTCATTTTAGCACGTTTTAAGGCCTCAAGCACGTGTGATTCGCCTGGCTCACCCGACTTGCAAGCACTTTTGCCAGTTACGTAAATGCCCCGTGCATCTAAATATAAAATTAAAGTTTCACTGGCAATATTTTTAAAAGTTACATTTAGAATATGTGGACTGACTAAAACATTTTTAGCATACAAATGCACACTGCAAATATTTTTAAACTCTGTTTCTAATTTTTCGATAAAATATTCGCGCAAATTAGTTAAATTATCAAAATCTTTTTGTTGATGTAATTTTGTAATTTTGCAAGCTTGGGCCAATCCCGCAATTTGCGGTAAAGCCTCAGTCCCCCTAAAAGCTATTTTAATTGGTGTGTTGCGTTTAACAAATAATACACCAACACCCTTGGGCCCATACATTTTTTGGCCGTTAAACGATAATAAGTCAACACCTAGTTGGTTAATATTGATTGATATGTAGGCAGTAGCTTGGGCAGCATCAGTGTGCACCAATGGATAAGTTGTTTGGTTTTTTAATTTTTTATATTGCCTGACAATTTTGGCAATTTCTTTAACTGGCTCTAATGTACCAATTTCGTTATTAACTAAATGTACTGAAATTAAGACTGTCTCGGTATTGATAAGCCCAAAAAGTTCTTTTGGATTTATCAAGCCATTTTCATCTACTTTTAAATAACTAACTTTTATTTTATTTTTTTGCTCCAACTTTTTAACCAAATCCAAAATGGCCGAATGCTCTATTTCGCAAATAATAATATGTGGAATTTCTATACCAAAAATTGTAGCCTCTTCAATCACGCCTAAAATAGCCAAGCTATCGCTCTCGGTACCACTAGTGGTAAAAATTACTTCATCGCTGTGCGCCCCAATAAAGCCCGCCACAATTGACCGTGAATATTCTATTTTTTGACGCGCTAAAACGCCCGGGCGATGCAAACTACCTGGGTTGGCAAATAAATTTTCAGCCTCGCGTATCACCTTTAAAACTGACTTATCAGGCTTGGTGCACGAAGCATTATCAGCATAGACTTGGCGCTTGAATTTAGCCTTAAACTTGTTTATAAATCCCATAGCTTGATTTAAGCAAAAAAACATTGAAAAGACAACAAAAATGTGGTAGACTAACAATTATGTTGGGGACAGAACTTATTATAATTATAGCTATTGGCACAGTAGCAGTTCTAACATTAATACTGCACTTAATTTTATATGTGCGTTTAAAAAAGCTTTTCAAGGGTGGTCAACCTAAAAGTATTGACGAAATATTAACTGCCTATCGTGTAGCCATTGAGGATTTATACGAAAATTTTGATCAAAATAAAAAAGTTTTAAGCGACCACGAAAACAGAATTAAAAAAAGTATAACCACACCCAAAACCATCAGGTTTAATGCTTGGGGTGATGTATCGGGTAACCAAAGCTTTACAACCCGATTGCTTGACGAAAATGGCAATGGCGTAATTGTTTCTACACTTTACGCACGCGAAAAAACTTCAGTTTTTGCCAAACCTGTAAACAATTGGTCGACCGAGCAAGAATTATCAGACGAAGAAAAAGAATTACTTAATGAACGCTAAAAAAACTGCCGGCACCGATTTGCGCGAACGCCCCCCCATTGTTGTAGTTATGGGTCACGTTGATCATGGCAAATCAACTTTACTTGATTACATTCGCAAAACCAATATCGTTGACCGCGAAGCTGGTGGCATTACTCAACACCTTTCGGCCTATGAAGTAGAGCATACCGACAAGGATGGCAAGATGCGCAAAATTACTTTCTTGGACACTCCTGGTCACGAGGCTTTTACCGGTATGCGTTCGCGGGGTGCAACCGTGGCCGATATTGCGATTTTAGTTATTTCGGCCGAGGATGGTATCAAGGCCCAAACCAAAGAAGTTATTGAGCTGATTAAAAAAAGCCATATGCCCTACATAGTGGCGATTAATAAAATAGACAAGCCCAACGCCAATGTTGAAAAAGTTAAATACGAATTACTTGAACACGAAGTATACTTGGAAGGCCTGGGTGGCGACGTGCCCTTTGTACCAATTTCCAGCCTGAAGGGCACAGGCATTGATGAATTACTAGAAACTGTTTTATTAGTGGCTGATATTACCGAACTGAAGGGTGATTACACAAATCTGGCCACAGGCATTGTGATAGAGTCACATATTGATGCCAAGACCGGTGCTAAAGCCACATTGGTAATTTTAGACGGCGTAGTTAAAAAGGGTGAATTTATAGCCACTGGTCAAAGCTTTGCGACGACTCGTATGCTTGAAAATTACTTTGGTAAAAGCATTGACATGGCCGGCCCATCGCAACCCATAACCTTGACCGGCTTTAGCAACGTGCCAAATGTTGGAGACTTATTCCAAACAACAAAAACTAAAAAAGAAGCCGAGGGTTTATGCGTTGAAAATAATCAAGAGCAAAATAAAAGTGTACTGGATAATAATACTTGCCCCGAGGGTGATAAAATTATACCCATCATTATTAAAACTGATGTGGCTGGCACTGCCGAGGCTATAGTTCGTGAAATTGGTAAAATCAAAAAGGAATGTATTAGCTATAAAATTATTTCAGTTGGTGTGGGCGATATTAACGAGGGTGATATTAAATTAGCCAGTGGCGACAAAGAAGCTATTATTGTTGGTTTTAATGTAAAAATTGGTAACATTGCTCGCGACATTAACGAGCAGGTGCAGGTGGGTGTGCGGGTTGAAATTTTTAATATTATTTATAAACTAACCGAATGGTTAGATGAATATATCGAAACCCTACGCCCCCGCCAAGAAGTACATGAATCAATTGGTAAAATAAAAGTCTTGAAGTTTTTTAGTAAAACCAAAGACAAGCAAGTTATTGGTGGGCGCATTGATGAGGGTGTGATTATTTCAGGTAGTTTGGTTAAGATATTGCGCCGTGAGAACGAAATTGGTGTTGGAAAAATTATTGAAATTCAAAGTCAAAAAATTAAAATTAAAGAGTTAGGCGAGGGCAACGAATGTGGCCTGACAGTTGAATCAAAAACCGAAATCGCCCCTGGTGATTATTTAGAAGCTTTTAAAATAGTTGTAAAATAATGAACAATATCAAGCATAACAGAATAGAGGAAGCCATTCGCGAAGCGGCGGGTTTATATGTGGCACGTGAAGGCGGCACAACGTCTATTATTACAATTACTCGTGTAGTGCTGGATGAAAAAGGTCGCCGGGCAATGATTTACTATACCTGCATACCTGAAGACAAGGAAAATGCGGCCTTTGGATTTTTAAAACGCAGCCTAACTGGTATTCGTGAATTTTGCGAATCGCGCATTAAAACTCATACTATACCCTACCTTGATGTAATGGTTGATGATGGCGAGAAAAACTTTAGACATATTAATGACTTATTACGCGCTGATGAAAAAAAGTAAACAAAAAACACTTTATCATAAGGTGTTTTTTGTTTTTGTGGGCCAGGCGGGACTTGAACCCGCACCCCAATAATGGAACGACATTTTAAGTGTCGCGCGTATACCGATTTCGCCACTGGCCCTTGTTGTTGAAATATATCATAAAATTAACATCGTTTCAATAAAATTTTTGAGGTCTAGGGCGGAATCGAACCGCCGTATAAGAGTTTTGCAGACTCTTGCCTTACCACTTGGCGACTAGACCTTGTAATAACAAGTATACTATTTTTATTAGCTTAAATCCACAAAAGATATTTGGTAAACGCTATATGTCATAGTATAATAAACATATGGCCCACAGAAAATCAAAGGTTCAAACAAAGTGGAATTCTAATTTTGCTTATACAATAGGCGTTATTGCGACTGATGGTAATTTGTCACCCGACCAAAGGCATGTAGTTATCACGTCTAAAGATCTAGAAATGATTAGTAACTGCGCAATAGGTTTAAAAATAGAAATGAAATATTCTAAAAAAGCACGTGGTGGAGAACATGATAAAAAATATTTTGTATTACAATTTAGCGATGTGAACTTTTTTGAATTTTTAGTAAGTATTGGCTTAACTACAAATAAGTCAAAAACTATTGATGTGTTAAAGATACCTGAAAAATACTTCAAAGATTTTTTAAGAGGCTGTATAGATGGTGATGGTTGCATTTCGATTTTTAAACATTCACAAAGTAAGCAACCTCAATATAAACTCAGGTTATCTTCTGCTAGTAAAAACTTTCTTGTTTGGATACTTTCTCAAGTAAGTAAGCTTTACAAGATAAGTGGTGGATCAATTCATAAACCCAAGAAATCTTCTGTGTACACGCTTGTTTTCGGTAAGTATGATGCAATAAAAATACTACCCATACTATACACAAGAAATAGCATTGCTCTAAGTAGAAAAAGAGTTATTGCTAACAAAATTCTAGCACATGGTTAGCGTATAACCTTTGTGCCCAGGAAAGGACTTGAACCTTCATGAGTCACCTCGCTGCTTCCTAAGAGCAGTGCGTCTACCAATTTCGCCACCTGGGCATATTTTATTATTTAACTATTATCATAACAGTCTACACGAAAATAAAATTTTTTCAATAGGTGTTGAAATTTTAGAGTTTTTAATCTATAATCCTAAGACTGGTTAAGAACCTTTATTTAAATATCCACCCGTAGCTCAGTTGGTAGAGCACCCGCCTCTTAAGCGGAGGGTCGTTGGTTCGAATCCAACCGGGTGGACAGCATAAACTTAAGAACTTTTTTGGGCTTGACTTTTACTACCCTTTCGTGCTATAGTATGGGCTGAAATAGAACCTTAAAAAATTATGAAAAAGAATAAGAATGATTCTGTGGTGATGTGCATATTTTTGCCATTGCTAGTTATAGCATGGGTTGTACTTAACAAACCCTCGCTTGCCCTAGTAGTTGCGGTTATATTTATCGTAACTATATTCCTGATATTGGGTCTAATAGACTTATTTTCAGGAAAACCTATCGAAAAAGAAGAAGCGGAATTTGCTCATTTTGAGGAACTTATGCCAATTCTTAACCCTCAACCATCAAATCCAAGACCTAAAAAAGAGTCATGGTTCAAGAAGTTTTTGAAAAATTGGAGGGAAAAATCTTCTATAGAACAAGTATCTGTGACAAAAATAATCTTAAAGACCTTTTACTTCGTATTAGGTTTTGTGTTAGGTTTACTAATTTCGATTACTGATAACATATTGGCTGGTATAACCATACTTGCCTTGTGGTCTGTTATGTATTGGCCTCTTTACTTGGCACTATCCAAAGTTTTTGGTTTGAATGCTCAGTTTAGAACTCTTTGGTTCACAGGTGTTGGTGAAAATGATATAAAATTTGTTGTTGACCAAAGTAATCAACTTATTAAAACATTAACGCCTAGGGGTTATTACGTAAACAAAGCAAGTAACGAAAATGAAATAGACGGAATACTTGTTAAAGGTAAGAACTCAATGCCGACCTATTTTGGAGGACTTTACTGGGTTGGAATTCCACCCATTAGAAGAATCTTCACTTACAACTGGGAATGGACTAAAATAAAAGATCCAAACAATATTGACCCGATCCTTCGAGAAGAGTTGGTTTATGGCTTACGAATACGCCAACAACAGTATGTCACAGTAAGAGACCTTGAAACAAAGGGGTTAGAAAGGGTTAACTATGGTTTTGTAATTACATTTCACTCCATATTCCCTAAAAAACAATTGTTCAAAAATGACAGTCCCGGTAATTGGTTGGTAAAAGCTAAGGCAGAAATAGAATCCATTTGTCGTGACTATGTTGCTTCAAAAGATTTTACAAGTCTAAACAGCGAAGCTCAGTACAAGGACTTGGAAAGTGATTCGATTTACAATAAGCTGATTGAATTATCTGGGCATAGATTTGAAGATGATCAGTTTGTTCCTAAGGATTCGGCAAACGATATTCACCTTGTTTATACTGTGGGAGTTGCAATCATTGATGTAGAAATAGTACTTTTTGAAAGTGCTGAGAATGCAGCAATGAAAGAAATCCAATTGGAGGAGCAAAAAGAAGTATACCTAAAAAAGGCTGAGGTTGTGAGACAAGAAAAGTTGGATGTTCAGCAAGATGGAGAAAATCGAAGAATAACTTCAAAATCTGTCGCAGAATCTACCGCGAAAGAAAACATCGGCAAAGCTGAGACCGCAGTTATAAGAGAAAAATACAAGGCTGTTGCTGAGAATAACGGCCATAGTATGTATATATCCGAACAGTTGAAAGAAAGCGAGTTGCTTTCACTGGGTGGTGATGCGTCAATGATATTGAATGTTGACGAACACCTAAAAAGTAAAGTTGAGGCTAAAAAACCAAAAAAGCCTTAGATTAATTAGCGATTTTGCCCCTACTTTAAGGTAGGGGCTTTTTATTTGACTTTTATGTTTGTATATGCTATAGTTAGCAAAGTTAATTAATTGTACATTTTATGGAAACAACAACAATAGTAATAATAGTACTGCTGGTAATTGTGATAATATCACTATTTATAGCAGCGTGGTCCCTTTCAGGTACAGGTACAACGCCACAGAACAGAAACACAAACAACCCAAATTGGATGGCCAGAAACAGGAATAGTTTGCTGTTTCTAATTGGCCCAATTGTTGCAATCATTTTGATTCACATGATTGTAAGGTATCACCTTGATGGCATATGGAATGTTTGGATGGGCTCATTCGCATTTTGGATAAGCTTGGTCGCAATAGCAACAGCTGTAATTTTAAATTTCTTGAGGTTTGTTAGTTCAAGTTGGTATTACATACTTCTTGTAATAATACCAATTTTTGTAACATACCTTGAGTTCAAAAATAATCCCGTTGTGTCCAAAGACCCACCAGCATCAGGTTTGATGGACAAAAGTAAACCTCAAGTGCCTGACACAACTGAAACCCAAATTAACGGAGTTTTTATAACAACCGTTTTAGATGGTGGTAGATTTAGGGTTATGCTTGAACCAAACTCAGAAGTCTCGATTAGGGGCAATGGTTTTGAGAAAAAGCTCACCACTGATTCGCTTGGTATTCAAACAGACCAAATAATAAAAGGTGACCCAGAAAGAGCCAGAGTTGGGAGTAGAGTACTTTTTGAAGAGGTCAGAGGAGAAGCTACAGTAAGAGAATGGCGAGTCTTTTAACAAACACTTGCCAAAAGCCCCCATTTAGGTGGGGGCTTTTTTATTTTACACGAATTTAATTTTGGTCAATTTGGCGGTAATTTGGGCCATTGGGTGGCGATTCCAGGTCAAGCGTATTTACAATAATTTGCATTATGGTAAAGGCGCTAAACATTATTAGTAGGCCCACAATCCCCCATACCATATGCTGTTTGCCTTTTGCACGGGCTTCCTCGTTGTTAGCATTTTGAATAAACACAACAATGCCATAAATAAAGTATAGGAAGGCTAGGATAAACAAAAAGTTTATTACTGGATCAACAACTTTGGCAAAAATTGCATTTACAACTGAGTCTGTTTCAGCATAGGCAATGTTAAACATAATGGTTTATAAACATTATTATTTATATAGGTAGGCAACGTGCACCAACAGCAGTATACCCAGGAGGACAAACAACATTTGTTGTTGATGACGCCCTAACACCTAAAATACTTTGCAACAATGCAATAATACCCCAAACTGATACAATAACGGCCAAGGCAATGACGCTTTGAACCAATCGGTGTTTAGCCTCCTTCTTGGCATCGTCACTGCTAGCCCTTATATAACCAATAACTCCCCAAATGAAGAAGCCCGTAGCTATTAGCATTAACCCTGGTATAAGGTAGGTTGTAAATAAGGTGTATATTTGAGTAACACCACTTGTAACATACCCAAAATTAGGCGTTGCTTGCGCAAAAGCTAAAACTGGTGCCAAGGCTGAACCTAAAATCAATAATACTTTTTTCATAATTAAATTAAATAAATGTTTACTAATAAAAACCTTTATAGTTAGATTATAGCATATATCATAAATAAAAAGTCAACTATTTATACCGAATTTGTGGAATAACTGATGTATCTGTACCCACAATTTGGCCCAAAATCGCCACAATACCCCAAACTGAAACCATCACAAACAATGCCACAATACCCCAGGTCATGTAATTTTTGTACTCTGTGCGCTTGGTTTCATTGTTGGCATTTTTAATAAACATTACAATGCCGTAAATAAAAAACCCAGTGGCCGCCAACATTAACAAAGGTATTAAATACTGGCCAATAATTTTGTACACTTCGCACAAATACCATTGCAATGATTTAGAGTACTTAATTGGCCCGCACAAAGTACTGCCAGTTTGGGCAAAAGCTATGAGCGGTAAAAAGGCTAGGGGTAAAGTTTTTAATGATTTTTTTAATATGTTTTTTGTTTTAATCATAGTATTTAGTTTAAAATTCCAGTTTCTCTTAATGTATTTAATATAACATTACCAAATGTCCAAGCACCCAAAATCAACACTGCCCCAATAACTAGGTTAAAGAAGTTGTCTTTAGCCGTCTTCCTGGCAGCTTTGTCACCACCTGACATAACCAGCTGAAAGCCGGTATAAATAAACAAAATCGCCAAGATTGGGATTAAAAATTTAAGAATCACCGCCAGCACAACTTGCACAAAATCCTCTAGATTTTCTGATTTTAGAGGGTTGGTTAGGGTTATTTGTAGGCCTGGTTTTGCGCCCGCTGGATCATCAGCTTTTACGTCGGCATCATCCTTGTCAGCTTTAACATCAACTTTTTCGTGTTTATCGGCAAAAGCACTTTGGTTATTTACAACCAACGTGCCAGTAAACAAAATGCTGACAAAAAATAAACTTATAAAAACTCTCTTGAAATTATTTGTAAATATTTTAGAATTCATAATTTTCATACTAATTAAAGAATACCTTAAATGTTAAGTCTTGACCAGCAATAATGGTAATAAATGTTTTAACCAGCAAATATGCCCCCACGACCAGCAGGTAACCCAGCAAAACATTCCAAATATTTTTTTTAAAAAGCTTCATAAAGGCTGGGCGGTCGCGGTAAATTATTAAATTAATACCGTTCCAGGCAAAAAACACGACCAATAATATAATAGGTAAACGAAAGAATATAAAACTGGCAATATTGTTTAAAAGCAAAATCAATGTGTCAAAGTTGCAATCGTCAATTCCCTCGCATGGCACAAGTCCTGCGGCACTGACACCCCCACCAATAAATATACTACCTAAAGCTAGCAAAAAAAGTATTTTGTTTTTAATTCTTTTGATCATTTAGAAGTTATCGCCGCTTAAAATCCTTTCGGCCTGATAAATTGCCTCTTGGGGTGTTTGCTTGCCTGAAATGACCCCTTCAATCATTTGATTAAAGGCTTGGTTAGTTTTAAGCATGTCATCATTATACCAAGTTTTAGCAATCAGGGCGCTTTTATACACAACCGGCAAATAGGTTGTTTCAGGTGGCAACATTAGTAGTGTGTTTAGGGCCGGAGCCATCATTAGGCTTTGGGCAAAAGCCTTTTGAAAGTCGGCCCCGGCCATTTCAAACCAAATTGCATAGGCGGCATTGGGGTTCGTGGTCTTTTTTAAAACACTAGCCACATATACATTACCAAATGTGGCCTGATATTTAGGGTCAGTATTTAACTGGGGCATGCTGGCCACGGCAAAATTCAAATTTGGGTTGCGGTCACGAATGTCTTTGGTCAATGAGGCAAAGTTTGGTAAAAAAGCCAACCGACCCTCTAAAAATTCTTTTTTTGAATCCAACATTGACCGGTTCCAAGTGTAAAATTCGCTCTTGGGGTCAGAGAATTGGGTGTAAAATTCTAAAACTTTTTGCCCGGCATTGGACAGTTCACCAACGTCAGATGTAGCCATATTCACGGCCTTACCCATTGTAGGGTCAGTTTTAGCAATTGGCACGCGTGATTGGGCAAACAGTGTTGAAAGTATGGCCCATGCATTATCAACATTTTTATACTGCCCAAAAGGCAACAATTCCTGGCGAATTAGTTGGCCTTTTTCAATTTTTATAATATCAGGTGCCATACTGTATACGTTGGCCCAAGTAGTTGGCGGGTTGGCATAACCGGCGGCCGCCAAGATTTCGCGGTTATAAAACATCATCATTGGATCAATACCAATTGGTATAGCTAAAATACCCTCGGGTGCAACCATGTCATGTGTTGCATTTGAAAAGCTTTGCCTAAAGCCAGCCTCGGGGTAGGTCGTATAGGGCAAGGCTTGGGTGTATTGCTTGATACTATAAAAAGTTGCAGTGTCGGACACAATCATGTCGGGGCTGACATCCGAGGCAATTGCCTCAACTAATTTAGATTTTAATTCATCTGGTTTAACTTGCGTATACAAAACTGCGATTTTGCTTTGCTTGTTGGTTATAACTTGCACGGCATTATTAAAAGCCTCATCAGGCAATGTACCCCATACTACAATTGTACCCTCAGGGGCTGTGGCCGTATTACTATTGTTGCCACCCAATTTGCCCGAAAAGAACAAGACACCTAAAATAAAAACTCCCGCCCCCACAAAGGCTAGTATTATGGCAAATCTTTTTTTACTTTGTCCGTCTTTCATATATTATGCTTGATATATTATACCATAAGCAAATTCGCCCGCATCAACTTTTTCAATTTTATTAAAGCCAATATTTTTGGCCACCGCCTCACATTCGTTTAGTTTAAACTCTTTTATGCCTGGCAAGGGCGTATTGGCATGCTCAACAACGACTAGGTGGCCCGAGTTTTTTAACAACCTTTTAGCCTCTTCAAAAACAATCCTTTTGTCATCTACTTCGTTTAAAACATTTACAATAAAAATATAGTCGGCTACGTCCGAATTTAATGGCACGCCACCTAATTTTTCAACATCGGCATGCATGGGGTACACATTTTTTTTACCCTTATCATTCGCACTCTTTTTTATTTGGTCAATTAAATGGCTTTGTACATCAACGGCAAAAACGCTACCCTTGGGGCCAACCATATCTGAAAGTAGTAATGAATACGTACCAAAGCCCGCCCCAAAATCAATTACACACGCCCCGGGGTGTATAACTAACTGTGCCAAAATTTTATGCGGCGCATCGATCATGTACATAGTATATCAAACACGACACGAATTACCCACCCCTTTCTACAAACACGTAAACGAGGCAATACTGTCGCCGGGGCGAAGCTTCATGACGGTAACACCTTGGGTGTCACGGCCCAGTGTTGGCACTGATTGTATGCTGGTACGAATTATTTGGCCTTTTTGCGAAACGGCAATTAATTCCTCTTGATCATTTATGACTTTGGCAATAATTAAATTACCAGTTTTTTCAGTGACCTTGGCAGTTTTAATACCACTACCACCACGCTTTTGAACTTTATATTCGTTTAAATTTGTTTGTTTGCCCAAACCATGCGCGCTCATAGTTAAGAGCTTACCGGCACTTTTGTTGTCGCCATTCTTTTTAATAACATCTACACCTACAATAAAATCAGTTTTATCAAGCTTCATAGCACGCACCCCACCGGCCGAACGACCCATTTCGCGAATGTCTGATTCTTTGAACCTAATTGATTGACCCTCGGTTGAAACAATCACGACTTCGTCAGAGTCAGTTACAGGTAGCACTGAAACCAGTTCGTCGCCAGCGCCTAATTTGATAGAAATTATGCCACTGCGACGCACATCTTTAAAACTACTAGCCGAGACTTTCTTGGCATCACCATTTTTCGTGACCAAAACCAAAGCTTTTACGCTGTCTTTATTTTCCTTGGAGATTGGCAAAATAGATGTAATAAATTCGTTTTGGGTAATAGACAAAAAGTTCATAATCGATTTGCCCTTGGTCGCCTTTTTACCCTCGGGGATATCGTACATTTTTATTTGGTAAGCTTTGCCTAAATTGGTAAAAAATAGCAAGTCAGCATGCGTATTGGCTGAAATCAACATCGTTACGAAATCCTCGTCCTTGGTTTCAATATCAATTACCCCCACACCGCCACGTTTTTGGGCGCGGTACTCATCAGGATCGGTACGTTTGATATAGCCACCTTTTGTATAAACCAAAACTGTTTCTTTGTTGGGGATCAAGTCCTCGTCATTAATAGATTTAACCCCACCTTTGACAATTTTAGTTCGGCGGTCGTCACCGTATTTTTCACGCACTTCCAACAATTCGTCCTTGATAATTTTAAGCATTTTAGGGCGTGAAGCCAAAATTGCTTCCAACTCGCCAATTAACACCTGTATTTCCTTCAACTCCAACTCAACGGCTTTGCGCTCAAGGCCAGCCAGTTTTTGCAAACGCATTTCCAATATTGCCATTGTTTGCAGTTCCGAGAATTTGAATTCCTTCATCAAATTAACTTTGGCCACACTCGCGTCTTTGGATTCGCGAATAATTTTTATAACTTGATCAATGTGGTCAAGTGCCTTTTTCAAGCCCAGTAATATGTGCTCGCGCTCTTTGGCCTTTTTCAAGTCATATTCAGTACGCAAGCGCACAACCGTTTCGCGGTGCAATATAAAATTACTAATTAATGATGACAATGACAATGTTTGGGGTACGCCATCAACTAATGCCACCATGTTAAAATGAAAGGCTTGTTCCAATTGTGTGTGTTTATATAAATAATTTAAAACTCTTTCAGGGGCCACACCGTTTTTTAATTCTATGACAACGCGAATTTCATCGGTTGATTCGTCGCGCATGTCTTTGATACCCTCCAGCTTTTTTTCATGTACCAACTCGGCAATAGCTGTGACTAAATTTTGTTTAACTACCCTGTATGGGATCGATGAAATAATAATATTAAATTGCCCGCTTTTTGTTTCAACAATTTCAGCCTCGCCTCGTGTAACTACCCCGCCCCGGCCCGATGAATAGGCTCGCAAAATGTCGGCCTTGCCATAAGCAATACCACCTATTGGGAAATCGGGGCCTTGTATATAGTCCATCAAGTCCTCGGTTGTGGCATTTGGATTATCAATCATATGCACGGTTGCATCAACAACTTCGCGCAAATTATGCGGTGCCATATTTGTAGCCATACCAACGGCAATACCCAATGTACCGTTCAATAATAGCTGTGGCACAACAGTAGGCATAACCGTTGGTTCCTTGCGGGTGCCGTCATAGTTAGGTGAAAAACTGACAGTTTCCTTGTTAATGTCGCGCATCATTTCCATGGCGATTTTAGACATGCGGGCCTCGGTATAACGCATGGCGGCCTGACTGTCACCATCAATTGAACCAAAGTTACCCTGCCCAAAAACCAATGGGTAGCGAGTTGAAAAAGGTTGAGCCAAATTAACCATGGCATCATACACTGACGCATCACCATGCGGGTGGTATTTACCCAATACATCACCCACAATAAAAGCTGATTTTTTAAACTTGGCACTGGCGGTTAGGCCATTTTCATACATTGAAAAAAGTATCCGGCGGTGTACGGGCTTCAAGCCGTCCCTAACATCGGGCAAGGCTCGCGACGTAATCACGCTCATGGCATAGTCCAAATATGAGCTTTTCATTTCGTCCACGATAGACACAGGCAAAATACTTTTAAAGCCCGCTACATTTATGCCAGTATTATTAACCCCACCGTTGTTTGCGTTTGGGTCAAAATCATCATTTAGTTTTGAAGCTTTTTCTTTTGGCATAGCTGTTTTTAGTTTAGTTTTATTTTTTTAGATTCCTAACACCATTAACCATGTCGGCCCACATTGTGCTGAAGCTTTGCCCAATTGACTGCACTTGCCCCACAATATCAGGGGTTATTATATTACCTGCACTACCGTTTGTTAAGCTTTTTTTATTAAACATTGGGTTAGTATAAACCCAAATTACAACGATTATAGCAAAAATTATAGCTGTATAAAAACCCGCCTTGATTTTGTGTTGCAAATCTTTGGTATTATTTGCCTGCTTGTTATTAGTGTGATTATTTTGATCGTCCATAATATCTTTTATAATATTTACATAAAAAATTTAACAGCTCAAAACCATAACTTCGCCTTCTTTTGATTCAATGTCGCGACGTTTTAGGGTTAGCTTGTCCTCGGGTTTTACACCCTCGGCGCCCATTTCCTTCAAAAACATTTTCAAGGCGTCAGGATTTTGGTCACTACCATAATCCATGGGTATGGTAATGTGGGCGTCTAGCATCACGGCAATTTTAGCCGCTTGTTTTGGGTCAATCACATCGGCCCCGCCAATTGGTACAAATAAAATATGTGGACTACCCAAAACTTCACGTGCCTCACCGGTAATTTCAGCTGTATTAATTGGCCCCAAAAAGGCAATGTCAATGTCGTCTATTGTTATGCTATAAACTGTGTTCAAGATTTTTTCAGTCCCCTTGCCATTGCCAACTGCCCTGTCAATATAAAAACCCGCACCCGTAACCTCAATGCCGTCAATTTCGTACCTTCCTGCCCCGCGAATTTCAAAAGGCACTGTTTCGCCATACGAAAATAAATCTGTGCCTGAAAAGTCATCAGTCAATGTGGTGGAAATAGCCACATTCGCCCCAAAGCGCGACATGCCCTTTGACCACGCCGAGTCCTTGTTAGGTGGGTTTAAAACGCAGGTAAAATCCCCCTGGGTTATTTTAAAACACTCCTTGCCCAAATAAGAAATTATCATACAACCATTATAGCATATATGAGTGAACAATAAAACCCATTTAGGCCTAAAAATTCACTTGTATAGTTGCGCTAGGCAAGACCTAGCGCAAACAGCCCTAAATTATTCTTACCAAATCACCGTCATCAAAAGCCAAAGTTATTGCTTCTGCTTTGGAAATAAAATGTTTCTTAAATTCAGGTGAAGCAACAAACTCCCTTATAAGAAATTCTGTATTATATAAAACGTCTTTCCATTCTTCGCTTGAATATACTTTTTCAAACTGCTCCTTTAAATTAAAATATTTTTCCTTTGGAGTGAAGTCTGAAAAACAATACCATTCTTCATCTTTACCATATTTTGATGAACCAGTAAGATATAAAGAATACCCAGTGTCTTCAAATTCAAGGATTCCAAAATGAAAGGAATTTATTTCTGCTTGCGGTTGCTCCGCTTTGTTTATTCTTTTTAACCAAGAAAAAACTGAGTCCTTTTTCTTTTTAAACAAATTAAACATTTTCATACTATCTTTTAGGTCTTAACTTTTCCTCTAGGCTATTAAAGCGTATCAAAAGACTGTCAAATTCATAACGTGGTACATATCTATCGCCTATTGCCAATACATCACGACGAGTGGATTTAATATTCTCGTTTAAAGAGTCTAGGCGAGTTTCTACTTTTTCAAATCTCTCATCAACACTAGTAAACCCCCTGGCTGTCATTAGCGCCAAATCATCAATGCGCTTGTCTAAAAAGTCAGAACTTTTTGCAATACGATCACCTAAACGTTTTTCTAGAGCATCAGAACTTTTTGCAATACGATCACCTAAACGTTTTTCTAAACTATCACTATTTTTAGTGATTAGAACTGCCAAATCTTCAATTGTAGTGGCTTTCTTTTTCATAGTCCAATTATATATCTAGTCAAAAAACTATGCAACCATTCGCAAGGACTGTCCTTGCGACAAAATATGTTTTAAGCGCTCGATTAATAGCCAGCTCTGGGTCAGCCGTTTCCTCTAATCTTTCATAGCCAACTTGCGCAAGCCAAAGTTTGAATGGTTCAGCTTTTGGACTTGGAATAGATTGCACCAAGCGAAGCATATTTTCTGTATCTAGAACATCAGTTTCTCGCATTTTGCCGTCATCAGCTATCATTTTCAACTGGTTACATTTTGTAACCAGTTCACTTCCTTCGGCAATAAGCCTGTGTTTTAAGACTTTCCAATAATTTCGAGCTGTTTGGAAATCTGACTGCTCCGTTAGTGCTTTTACAATATCAACAACTGAAAAATACCAAAGCTCATTTTCGCCGTCCCATTCTCGCCTTATGTTTTGACCTTCAAATAAAGTGATTTTAGACTTCATAAATTTATTATATCATTGGGAGTAGAGTTGCAAAAGTTAGGGTTTTGTAGTAAGGTTGATGTACTTAAATATTATTAGGAGGTCTAGGGAATACCCCAGACATAGAGCCACAAGATGTAACCCCTACTCGTTCAAAGATTTTGGATTAATAGGAACACTTGAGGCCTCCGCAAATAGTGCGGATTTTATATTTATGAATGATACAAATAATACAAGTAATGCAAATGGTGCAGACGATATAATAATTCACAAAGTAAGTGAGGCTAAAAGTTTATTGGAAAAAACTGGCGACAAACCAGCTATTGATACATTGGTTGAAGGCCCAGTAATTTCAATTACCAAAAGCGCAGTTTACGTTAACCTGGGGCCCGCAAGCACAGGTATAATTTACGGTCGTGAATTTATGGTCGCGCGTGACATTATTAAAAAGGTAGCCGTTGGCGATTCAATCAAGGCCAAGGTAGTTGATACTGAAAACGAAAATGGCTATGTTGAGCTATCACTAAAAGAGGCCAAGCAAGCATTGATTTGGAGCGAGGCTGATAAACTAATTAAGGCTAAAACTCCTATTGAAGTAGTCGTCAAAGATGCCAACAAAGGTGGTTTGATTATTGAGTGGAATGGTATTATGGGCTTTTTGCCGGCTTCGCAACTATCACCTGAAAATTATCCACGGGTGGCTGATTCAGACAAAGACAAAATTCATACTGAATTAAAAAAATTAGTTGGCCAAAAACTAAATCTAACTATGATCTCGGCATTACCCAAAGAAGGCAAGCTAATTTTTTCTGAAAAGACTGGCGAGGATGCAGGCCGTGGCGAAATGCTAATCAAATACAATGTTGGCGATGAGGTTGAAACATCTGTTGCTGGTATCGTAGATTTTGGAGTATTTCTAAAACTAGAAGACCGATTAGAGGGTTTGGTGCACATTTCTGAAATTGATTGGGGCTTGGTTGATGATACACGTTCAAGATTTAAAATCGGCGACAAGGTTAAAGCTAAAATTATTGAAATTAAAGATGGTAAAGTTTCGCTGTCAATTAAAGCTTTGCGCGAAAACCCATGGCGTGATTTTGAAAACTCTTTGAAGAAGGGTGATGTTGTGCAAGGTGTTGTTATTAAATACAACAAACATGGAGCGTTAGTTTCAATCAAAGAGGGCGTGGCCGGATTGATTCATAATTCATCAATTGGGGGCGAGCAACGCTTGCGCGAAAAATTAACCTTGGGCAAAACTTATGGCTTTCAAGTAACATTGTTTGAGCCCAAAGATCAGCGTATGACATTGGTATATATAGATCCTGATAAAAAAGCTGAAGCAAAAATAGAAGAAGCAAAAACTGAAGCTTAATAATTTACGACAAAACCCCCATAAAACTGGTGGTTTTTTCGTAGCCATTTGTAGAAAGAGATTCTAAAATGGCTTTAATTTTTAAACTGTTTGATTTTATTTTTTGAAACCCTGTCTCTGAAAGAGGGCGTAAAACATATTTATGCGTAGCATTCCCACCAAAAATATTTTTTGGTTTGCGCATAAGGCCATCTTTATCAGTTGGGCAAATACCAATGCGCAATCTAATAAAATCTTTTGTGCCTAATTCGTTAATAACTGAAGTTAAGCCATTATGGCCACCATCACCCCGCCCAAATGCCAGTTTAAACTCACCTAGTGGCAAGTCAATATCATCATACACTATTACTATATTTGCATATTGATTAGTATTTGTATTTTTAGAAAGATTTTTGTAGCTTAAAAACTTTTTAATAAATTTGCCCGACTCGTTCATGAATGTGTCAGGGTAAATTATTTCTACACCCACAATACTGGGCAAATTACCCAAGGCAATCTGGCCCGCATTGTGTGGGGTATTTTCATATTTCTTGCCAGGATTGCCTAAACCAAATACATACATATTTTAAATTATATCACATTATTGTAGCTTTCCCCCTCCTTGGCTCTGCCGGGGAGGGGTTAGGGGTGGGGTGTGTTTGTGTCAATGTTTAAAAAAGTGTATACTTACACAAATGAACGAAGAAAGTAAGGTGGAAATTGTAAAAAAAGGAGGCTTTTCAATGACTGATGCAAAAGAGCTTTTTAGGTTTTTACTTGTTGCGGCTATAATTGTCGTGCCAATTAGATACTTTATTATGCAACCATTTGTTGTTTCAGGTTCGTCAATGGACCCAACATTCCATAATAACGAATATTTAATTGTTGATAAACTAAGCTACAACCTAAACAAAATCCACCGAGGCGATGCCGTGGTTTTTCACTTCCCCTTGGAAAAGCGTAAGTACTTGGTCAAACGCCTGATCGGCCTGCCGGGCGACACAGTAACTCTTAGATCTGATGGCACAGTGACAATCAAAAACAGACTTCATCCAAATGGCTTTACAGTAGCCGAGGATTATTTAGAAAATCATGATGGCTATAATTTAACAATCACCGTACCCGAAAAAAAGGTTTTTGTTTTGGGTGATAACCGACCAGTCAGTTACGATTCCAGAGCTTGGGGTTTACTAGATGAAGACAGGATGGTTGGTCGAGTTTATTTACGACTTTGGCCACTTACTCGCATTGATTATCTACCAGGCAAAACTAATTTACTTAATCAATAAAGCTTTGTAATAAAAAATATGACAGATAAAAAAATAAATCAAAAAAATGAGATCAAAAAAGAGCCAAAGAAAGAAATGGCTCAGTCAGTTCGTGGTATGCGTGATATTTTCAACGAAGACTATTACTATTATCAAGGCTTTTTTGAAAAGGCCCAAGAAGTTGCCATGTATTACGGCTTTAAACCAATTGAGACTCCAATTATGGAGCAAGAAGCTTTATGGACTAGCGGTATAGGTGAAGGTACCGATATTATCGACAAGGAAATGTACACTTTAAAAACCAAAGGTGGCGACAAATTGGCTATTCGCCCAGAATATACAGCCTCAATTATGCGAGCCTATTTTGAAAAAGGAATGCAGTCATTACCTCAACCAGTCATGCTGTACAGCTATGGCCCAGTTTATCGCCACGATAACCCACAAAATGGTCGTTACCGCGAATTTCGTCAATTTAATTTAGAAATTCTAGGCACTGAAAAAAGTATTGCTGATGCCTTGATTATTAAAACAGCCGTTTCAATTTTAAAGGAAGCTGGTGCCCAAGAAATTATCGTTGATATCAATTCAATTGGCGACAAAGAATCACGTCCAGTATATATCAAAGAATTGGTAAATTATTACAAAAAACACATTGCTGATTTATCGCCAATTGACCGCGAGCGTTTGAAAACAAATCCCTTGCGAATTTTGGATTCCAAAGACCCCCGCACAATCAAGATCAATGAAAATGCGCCTGACTCAATTGCCAGTTTAAGTTCAGCTGGTAAAAAACACTTCAAGCAAGTGCTGGAATACTTGGATCAAATGAATATTGCTTATCGTATCAATAAAAATTTAGTACGCGGGCTTTCATATTACTCACACACCGTATTTGAAATTCTTGAGACAAGCGGTGGTACTGATGTTACACCATTAGCTATTGGTGGCGGTGGCCGGTATGATTATTTAGCTAAAACTTTGGGAGCTAAAAAGGACGTGCCAGCTATGGGTATGGCTATTGGTGTTGATCGTGTTGTTGAGGCTACTTGGTTTAAAAAATTAGAGCCCCGCATCATGAAAAAACCAAAAATTTACTTTATTCAACTTGGCTTTGAGGCTAAACTAAAAAGCCTGAATGTTGTTGAGCAATTACGCATGGCGCATATTCCAATTATGCAGTCAATTTCCAAGGATACCTTGGGTATACAGCTAGCCATTGCCGAAAAATCAGGCGCGCCTTATGCCTTGATTTTTGGCCACAAGGAAGCCATTGATAATACCGTTATTGTACGTGACATGCAAAACCGCAAGCAGGAAACAATCAAGCTTGATCATTTAGCTGAATATCTTAAAAAACTTAAGTAGAAATAATCATATAAAAAGAACGTGATGAAAAAACTTATTCACGAAAAAAATAAAGCTGGTGATAAAATTGTTGATCAAAACAATAAAGTCTTGCGCAAAATTAGTAAGGAAGTAAAAATTGCTGAAATCAAAAGCCCGAAAATAAAAAAGATTTTGCATGACATGTCGCTAGCACTTGATTCGCAAAGTGATGGTGTTGCGATTGCCGCCCCACAAATAGGCATTGGCCTACGTATTTTTATGGTTTCTGGTAAAATTTTCCAGGACGATAAAAATCCAGCTAGTAAAAAAATACCTAATCAAGCCTTTATTAATCCTGAAATTATTAAGTTTTCCAAAAAAACTGTCCTAAAAGAGGGTGAGGGTTGTCTATCAGTCAGATGGCTGTATGGTAAAGTTGTGCGCCACAGTAACGTCACACTTAAATACCATGATCAAAACGGCAAACTAAACGTGCGCGGTTCGGGCAGACTTTTGGCCCACATTTTTCAGCATGAAGTTGACCACTTGAATGGTATTTTATTTATTGACAAAGCCACCGATGTTGAAGAAATTTTACCCGAAAACAATACTACTAATGAAAAACAATAACTTTATATTTTTTGGTACGCCTGATTATGCCGTACACACACTTGAATCTTTAAAACTTTCAGGCTTTTTACCGTCTTTAATAGTATGTTCGCCCGATGCCAAAGTTGGTCGCAAGCAAATATTAACGGCCCCACCGGCTAAACTTTTCGCACTTCAAAATAACATGCCCATACTACAGCCAACAAAAATTGACCAGGCAACAGTAGATGGAATTTTAAAATACGCACCCGCATATGCAGTTGTAGCAGCCTATGGCAAAATTTTACCAAACATTTTGTTAGACGCTGTGCCATATGGCTTTTTAAATGTG
Organism: Candidatus Nomurabacteria bacterium RIFCSPHIGHO2_02_FULL_38_15; assembly: GCA_001785575.1. Classification (GTDB taxonomy): domain Bacteria; phylum Patescibacteriota; class Minisyncoccia; order Phycocordibacterales; family UBA9973; genus MFUC01. The sequence goes on along the minus strand of MFUC01000006.1, from coordinate 5,976 downwards.
CACCCATCATTACTGCCAAAATATCGGGGCCCTGCACCAGAAATTGCACCTATTTTAAATGGTGATACTAAAACCGGAGTAACGATAATATTACTTGACCAATTAGTTGACCATGGGCCGATACTTGCTCAAGAAGAAATAGTTTTAAATGGCAATGAATTTAGTCACGACTTGGCCAAAAATTTATTTGAAATTGGTGGCAAAATGCTAGTCAATATTATACCCAAGTGGCTAGAGGGCAAAATAAATTCTACTGATCAAGATCACACACAAGCAACACTAACATATAAAACTAAAAAATTAGATGCTAAAATAAATCTCTCTGATGACCCTAAAATACTGTGGGCAAAATGGCGCGCCTATTACCCATGGCCAGGCCTATATTTTGAAATAGATAACCCACACCAAACTAAATTGGGAGCTAAGCCCCCAAGTAAATTACATGTCAAAATCAACAAAGCTATTTTTGCAGACAATCAATTCACCCCTACCCTTGTAACCCCCGAGGGCAAAAAACCAATTACTTTTACCGAGTTTAAAAAAGCTCATAAAATTTAAAAATTACAAATAATGTTCAAGGTTCGACCTTAGTCACTTTTTATGTTTATTTTAAAGGGGATTTTACAGATGTATAAAAGTTTTGCGGTGGATGGGGGTTAGGCCGTGGGTTTTGATGGCTTGCATATGGACAGATGTGCCATAGCCTGAATTGGTTCCAAGGCCATATTGGGGGTACTTTTTGGCATAAGTGGCCATGATTTTATCGCGCGAGACTTTGGCAACAATCGAGGCCAATGAAATTTGCGGGTAGTCTTCGTCGCCCTTGATAAAAGTTTGCTGGTTTACATATTCAACAGGTGCTTTTAATCCCCCATCTAATAAGACTTTGCAGTCAGCGGGGTTTATTTTATTAGAAATTAAAAGTTTTTTTAAACACTCAGCTAAAGCTTTTTTAATACATGGCACAATACCAAATTTATCAATATTAACTGAATCTACATACGAAATAGCAAAATCGCTTAGCCCTTCTTTTTTCCAATTCAAAATAACTTCAAACCACTTTTGACGCTGTTTGACTGAAAGTTGTTTGGAATCCCGCAATTTTAAATTCTTGGGTAAAACCTGCACCAGGTCTTGCCTGGTGCAGAACATAAACGCACAAACGGCCACAGGCCCAGCCAATGGCCCCCGCCCGACTTCGTCTATACCAATAATATATTCCATTTGGCCCTTATTCATAAGCTAAATTATACCACACAAAATTTTGGCATTGACCGGTAACAAAGTAGTATAATGTAGACAATGGAAGCTGAAAAAGAAATTAATAAAGGTTTTGTGCATTTGCACGTGCATTCGCATTATTCATTATTGGATGGGCTTTCAAAAATTCCTGATTTAGTTAAAAAGGCTAAAGAATTTGGTATGCCGGCACTGGCATTGACCGACCACGGGGCGATGTATGGGGCAATTGAATTTTATAAAGCGTGCAAAAAAAATGGCATTAAACCAATTATTGGAGTTGAGGCTTATATTGCCAATCGTACCAGATTCGACAAAGAGCCAGGCACTGATACTAAACGCTACCATTTAACATTGCTTGCTAAAAATAATTTGGGTTATAAAAATTTAATGAAGATGGTGTCACTGGCTAATTTAGAAGGCTTTTATTACAAGCCCCGCATGGATAAAGATTTATTGAAGCAGTATGGTGCAGGCATAATTTGCCTGTCTGGTTGCCCAGGCGGTGAATTTATACAGCTATTAAAAAACAAACATTACGCCGAGGCACGTGACTTAATTAAATTTTATATTGAATGTTTTGATCATGTATTTTTAGAAGTTATGTGCCACCGTGAGACTAATTTTTATAATGAATGGTATAAAAATGTAATACCTGAAATTAAAAAAATCTCGGCCGAGTTTGGCATACCAATTGTTGGCACCTGGGATTCGCATTATTTATGCGAGGACGACAAGGAGGCTCACGATACTTTATTGAAAATAAATACAAATAGTGCCGAATTTAAAATGGACGGCAACTGGTCATTTATCGATGAAAAAAAGGCCCTCGAAGAGTTTGCTGAAATACCGGAGGCTGTAGAAAATACAATGGGTGTGGCTGATTTAGTTGATATTGATATTGACACTACTTCATGGTTCTTCCCGGCTTTTCCAATAGATGCCAATACAACATTTAACGCTGAGTTAATAAAATTAGTCGAGCAGGGCTATGTTGACCGAAAAATCCAAAAGACACCTGAAATTACTGAGCGAGTAGAATTTGAATTAAAAATTATCAGCGACAAAGGCTATTCGTCATATTTTTTGTGTGTGGCGGATTTTATAAATAATGCTACCCGAATGGGGATTTTTAACCAAACGAGAGGGTCCGCGGCAGGATCGATGGTTTCATATTTGGTTGGTATTTCAAACATTAACCCCATAGAATATGGTTTGTTGTTTGAAAGATTTTTAAACCCCGACCGGCCGTCATTACCTGATATTGACATGGACTTTGCCGACACACGACGCGATGAAATTATTGATTATGCCAAAACAAAATATGGCAGTAATGCTGTGGCTCAAATTGGCACATTCGGTACAATGGCAGCCCGTGGAGCCGTGCGCGATGTAGCTCGAGCCTTGGGCTACCCATATATGACGGGGGATAGAATTTCTAAATTAATACCCATGGGCTCACAGGGCTTCCCCATGACTATAGATCGTGCTTTAAAAATTACACCCGAGTTAATGGAGGCTTATGAAAAAGAACGTGACGTGACAACGATTATTAATATGGCTAAAAAAATTGAGGGCAATGTGCGCCATATTTCAGTCCACGCCGCCGGGGTGGTTATTTCACCAACCGGCAACATCAACGACTTTTCACCAGTCCAGTTTGACCCCAAAGGTGAGAATAAAATTATAACCCAATACAGCATGTACACGGGTGACCGCGAAGGTATTATTAATTTACCCAAATTTGATTTTTTGGGTTTACGTAACTTGTCAATTATTGCTGAAGCCATCACGCGGGTTAAAAAAATTAGGAACATTGACATGACACTAGAGACAATACCCATGGATGACAAATTAACTTATGAACTTTTTGGCCGAGGTGAAACAATTAGTGTCTTTCAGTTTGGCTCAAGTGGTATGCAAAAATGGTTGAAAGAATTAAAACCCACAACCTTGGAAGACCTAATTGCCATGGCCTCGTTGTACCGTCCAGGACCAATGGCCTTTATCCCAGACTATGTTGAACGCAAACATAACCCCGAAAAAATTAAATATCTAGACCCACGCATGGAGGCTATTTTGAAAAACACATATGGTATTATTGTGTACCAAGAGGACGTGATGAGAATGGCTACTGATCTGGCCGGCTATACCCGCGGAGAATCTGACAAATTTCGTAAAGCCGTGGGTAAAAAAATCCCCGAAGAAATGGCCAAACAAAAAGACCATTTTATTGATGGCTGCGTTGAAAATGGCATGCAGGCAAAACATGCCAAAGATTTATGGCAAATGATTGAGACTTTTGCGGCTTATGGCTTTAATAAATCACACTCGGCCGTCTATGCATTATTGGCTTATAGAACAGCTTATATGAAGGCGCACTACCCTTCAGAGTATATGAGTGCAGTATTGTCGTGTGAGTCAGACAACTTAGACACAGTCAGCGAAATGATCATTGAAGCCAAGCGCATGGGCTTTAAAATTTTACCACCTAGTGTGAATGAATCATTTTCAGACTTTACCACAGTTGTAGAGGGTGAAGTTATAACTGACAAAATTCGCTTTGGCTTGCGCAGTATTAAAAACTTTGGCTATGAGATTGGTAAAGCCATAATCACTGAACGTAAAAATAATGGCAAGTTTACAAGTATTGATAATTTTATTGAACGTGTTCAACACAAAAATTTAAACAAAAAATCTATGGAGGCCCTGATTTGTTCAGGTGCATTAGATGACTTTGGCGAACGCAACCAGTTAATGTTTAATTTAGAAAAAATTCTAGAGCATCGCAAATCGATTGGGGCCAATACCGAGCAAACTTCACTGTTTTCATTAGGTTTAGAATCTAAATCAATGCAGTTAGAGGTTTGCCAGCCAGCGACACAAAAACAAAAATTAGATTGGGAGAAGGAGCTGTTGGGCTTGTATGTTTCGGGCCACCCACTTGATAAATATGATGGTAAATCTGAAATTAGAATTAAAGACATCTTGGAAACTGGCAAAAACAATCAAGTTGTTAAAATCGTAGCCTTGCCAGTAAGTTATCGCAAAATATTTACACGCAATAACGAACAAATGGTTTTTGTAAAATTTGAAGACAAGACCGGATGTATCGAGGCCGTAATTTTCCCTAAAAATTATCGTGAATTATTCCCCCTTATTGAAAAATCTGAACCAGTTGGCCTAGCTGGCAAAATCACCTTGCGTAATGACGAAAAGAGCATTATAATTGAAGCAGTAAAAGCACTGTAAAAAGTGATGTTGACAAAAAATAAATAATGTAGTATACTTCAATCAGACAGATTATGGAAGCTAAGTTTATTATTGATGAATTCTGTACAAGGTACGGGAACTTCAAAAAAACAAGCAATTCAAAATCAACAAAAGGCGTCTTTGAAAAGATCTGCACTAGCCTGTTTTATAAATATCAAGGCTTTGCAGAAGAATCAGACCTTGATATCTCAGCATTTAAAAGCTGGATAACACGCAATTTGAAAAAAAGGCGTGGTATAAAAAGAAAGGACGCGGAGTTGAAGCAGGTTGCGGATGAAAAAATGTACGCAGAATATATGCATACAAAGTCCACACCAGAATGGGCGGATGATAAGCTAGATCAGCCACTCACACTTTCAAACCACTAGCACGATATTTGAGCCCCGCACACTGCGGGGCTTTGTATTTTGTAATAAATTTATAGATAATAAAAGCCCCCGCTTAGGGCAGGGGCTTTTATTATTTTAACTCTATGTTCTCGATAGCATCCATAATCTTTATTACTTGGGACGCATATTGAGGAACAACTGATGGGGGGTTATAAGCTTTTAATATCCCATCTACGGTTTTTTCGTCGTAATGACGTTTCGTATTTGGATTATTACCTCCTAAATTTTGACCAAGTACTTCGATCGCATGGTCGTAAGATTTAAAACCAATTTTACACGATCCCCAACCGAAGGGATTGAAAGTTTTACTTTTACAAGCAAACTTACCTCCGGTTGATTCACGCACAGCAATCGCTGGTATTAGTCTCCAATCGATATCGTTTTTATCGGCGACGTCAACCATTTTTTGACCATAGCCAGCGAGTGGCATATTACGATCTTTAAAGTACTTGTCAATCTTTTCGGCTCTAACATCTGTTACAGCCAAATTTATAGAGTTCATTTCACCTGTCATAATCGTAGCACTTCCTGGAACACCCGCGAGGATGTTCGTTACCATAAGCGGCATTACTATTAAAGACTGGAAAAATGTTAATTTTATTTTTGTATGCATAGTTGCAGGTTGTGCTCCTGCGGAACTCCAAGGTGGTATTTTTTGCCTTAAAAGCAAAATCCCAATACATATTTGGGACTACCTGGAGTATAGCAAAATGAGGGTCAAAAGTCAAGCTATTTTAGTTGACTTTTAGTGTGTTTATAGTATAAAAAGCTATACAAAATAAGGGTTTTTGGCTATTTTAAACTCTAAACTGCCCTTTGCATTGTCTTGATTAAATTAAGACATTCAGCCAAAAAATTGACCTCCATTGCCCTGAAGCGTTCAATGCCTTCTTTTTTATATTCAACTAAAGGTTCACGCTGACCATAGGCCCGTAAGTTCACCGAATTGCGCATATATTCCATCGTTTCAAGGTGGTCAACCCATAGCAAATCGTTCGTGTACAAACAAATGCGTTTGAATGTACTGTAAAAATTTTCATCACTCAACTCTTGAATTTTTTCGTCAACCAACTCC
>MFUC01000005.1 GCA_001785575.1 Candidatus Nomurabacteria bacterium RIFCSPHIGHO2_02_FULL_38_15 | reverse complement strand
ATGACGGTGGCTTTATTGCCTTGTGAAGCATCACCAAAACCTACATACACTACATCATTTGAGTCAAAAGCAAGAAATGGTAACCATGCATAGTGGTATAAAGATTTATCATTATTATTCCCAACATTAACCCAACTAGAACCATTAAACTTCATAACGGAAATATAATAACCATTATAATATTCAATAAAAGATACGTAAGGGTTATCATTTGAATCAAAAGTTATAAACATGTCAGATCCACTACCTGTTGAAAACCCAGCATTTCCAACATTAACCCAAGATGAACCATTGTACTCCATTACTGTAGGTTTAGTATTATTTGCTACATCTAAAAAGGCTACGTATGGAATATCATTTGAGTTAATCCCTAGAGCTAAAGAATGGGCTATACCAACTGAAAATCCAGCACTACCAACATTAACCCAGTTAGAGCCATTAAACGATACAACAGAAGCTTTATTGTTTTTTAAACTATCTGTAAAAACTATGTATGGAACATTTTTTGAATCAAGTTTAAAAGATTTGGTATATATCAGCCCACGAAAGGATCCTAGATTTCCAATGTTATTCCATGATGAACCATTATATTTCATTACTGCAAGATTTCCATTATTACCATAATCATTAAAAGCGATATATGGGTTATCATTTGAGTCAATAACTAAAGAAATAAAGGCGCCACTTGTTGCAAATCCAGCGCTACCAACATTTACCCACGATGAACCATTGTACTTCATTACTGTAATTTCATAATTATTTTTATGACTTGAAAAAGCCACGTAAGGATTATCATTCGAATCAAAAGCTAAAGAAACAAAATCTACAGAATCTGGTGTAAACCCAGCACTACCAACATTTACCCACGATGAACCATTGTATTTCATAGTAGTTGCTTTATTACTTTGCCCCACATCAGCAAAAACCATATACGGAATGTCTTTGGAGTTTAAACTAAATGACAATTGTCCAATAAAGCCTTTTGAAAAACCAGCCTTGCCTACTGTTTGCCATTGGCCACCAGTAGCTGAAACTATATTAAAACCAATAAATAGCGCTAGAATTACAACCCACAAATTAGCTAAAAATCTTATTTTACTGTGACCAGCTATTTCTTTAATCATATTTTTATATTAAATTAGTTTTAAGTTATTAATTTTAAATTAAAAAGAAGCAAAAGACTGCTTTGATTTTAGACAAAATAAAAACAGGCCTTCGCCTCCTTGTTTTTATTATACCTTAAATTTGACGTGCAAACAATAAATATGGGGATAACTCTTACCTCATAATTTTTATCTTTTTTGTATAATTGGCACACCCAAATCACTACAAATCTTTTTACCTGTATATGTATTAACCTCTGAGTGTCTAGGAATAGTTGAGGTTCTACCGGTCAACGGATTATACCAAACAGTATGTGAACCACCCTCTCTCATAAAAACACAGCCATATTTACGAAGATGTTTTACAAGATCGACCTGCTTCATACACTATTAGGCAAAAATAGACAGCCGTTCACGAATAAACATAGAACGCCCCTTTGATTTTTCAGAAATCATGCGATTTGTTTCAAGAATAAGACTTAGTGCTTCCTTAAGGTTTAATTTTGTTTCAGACAGAGTTTTACCCTGTGTATTTACCCCTGGGATTTCCTCAATCCAACCTGAATACCACTTGCCTGACTTTTTATAGACTGCAGTAAATGTTTTAGATGTTTGCTTCATAATGCTTTAACTATACCACAATTGAATCTGGATGCAATAAAACTAAAAACCCGAGCGCCTAATAGCACTCGGGTTTTTATCTTTACATTTTCTTGTCTACTACTTAGGCAACCCAGCCATTATAGCTGAGGCTTGCTGGGCTAGTTTTGAAAGCATGTCTGATAGGCTAGCGATTTCACTTTTAATCTTTTCTAGTGCAGTTGTTGTGTTTTTTAGTGAAACTATATCATTAATCGGTGTTTCTATTGCTGGATTTGGTGTGTCGGTACCTAGTAATTTTGCTTCCATTACTGCTCTGGTATTTTGATCAAATAAACCTGTTTGAGGAAGATTGTTTTGTATTTGGAATGTCATAATGCCTCGTTTGGTATTTGGGCCAAAGTTACCATCTATTACTACTGGTATACCTGACTCTAACAAGACAGCTTGAATGTTTCTAACAGCTTCGCTGTTCTTGTTGCCGTATCTTGGTGTTGTGTCACCAAAAGGGTCAGCTGGATTTGCAACTTCGCCTTGATCTATCGGTGAGTTTTCTGTTTTAATAAGAGTGCCATCTGGGTTTATGCTATTTCTATCAAATGTTGCTCCAACACAAAAACCATCTACCATCTTACCAACGGTTGATGTTCTTGTTTCGGTATAAGGGGTACCATCATTAAAAGTCCCTTCGGTTATTCTAGTAATCGAACACGCCCCATTAGGAGGAGGAACTGAATTCATAATCCAAGTTTGTGCAGCAAAAGCTGTTCCCGCAAACAAACCAAAAGCCATTATAAATACAAAACTCATCAATGCTACTTTTAAATATTTTTTCATAAAAAATTTAATAACAAATTAATTAATAATAATTGGAATTGGTTGAAGAGGCTTTTCTACTGGTAGGTTTGGTGGCTGTATACTTAAACTCTTCTCCATCAATACTCTTGTCTTTGCATCAAACATACCCGTTGCAGGTATACCATTTTGTCTCTGGAAAGATTTTAGCCCTCTCTGTGTTACAGAACCGAAATTTCCGTCTATAACAGTTGGTATACCGTTATTTACTAATACTGTTTGTATTGTACGAACAGCATCACTATTTTTAGTACCTAAAACTGGTGACACATAACTAAAAAGATCATCAGGCTTTCCTGGATTCATTTCACTAGTCTTACAACCAGTTTTGTTTCCATTACTATCTTTTACGGAAGAACCTTCTGCTGTTACATAAGGTTTACCATTATCATATTGTATAGTGAGTTTACAACGACCGTCCTTGAAATGCTCTATCTTATACTTTAATGCAAATGCCGTCCCTGCAAACAAACCAAATGCCATTAAAAAAACAAAACTCATTAAACCAATTTTTAAATATTTTTTCATATGACCTAATTTTACCCCCCCCCGAAAATATGTCAATGAAAAATTGGGTGTGAAATGTAAAAATGGGGATAACTTAATAGGCTTTTACTGTTGGAAGGTCAGTACTTAAGTCTCTATTCGCCAAATTAATCCAGCTAAAAATTTGAAATAAAGTATAGACAACAAGGACAAAACTTGCAATCTTATAAATTGTAGATTTTTTAGTAAAGATTACAACAGATGCAAAAATTGGACCCAGTAGAGCCAAAAATGTTCTAGTGTCAAAACGGTACCCACTATCACTGAATATTACATCAACAACAGAGCCCAGTATAATTACTACCAAAGAAGCAGCTTGAAGATATGCCAAAGCAAGAATGATTTTTGATTTTTTAAATTCTTTTTTAATCAGTAACTGAGTAGGTTGTTGGTTCCACATATAAAGAAAAATTTGTTATTAATAATTCAGTATTATTACTGGGTCAATATATTTTCCATTTAGAAAAAGATCTATTGGCATCTCCTCTCCTTCATAGTAAGATTCGTTAAAAACTTCGAAAGAAGGTAACTCGACATCAATTTCTAATGTTTCTAATACACTTCTTGAAATTGGAGCACTGATATTTGAGAAACGATTATTATTAGGCAATAACATAAAATAGTACTTGCCAGTATTTTCCTTTAAAAACACATTTTTGGCAATGTTGTTCACAAAATCTACTTTGATAACGGAGTTTTTACCCGTCAATTGTTTTTTAAAATTCAAATATATTTGTTTCGAGTTATCATTACCAGAAGAGTCATCTGAGCAAAAAATGTTTTCATAGACATCAACAAATTCAAGATTTCTTGACTCTAATGGCTGAATATATCCAGTCATACAAGCATAAGACGTATTGTTTTCATAATTTTTTGAGCCAAACACATGAAATTTCATATAGTGTTTTCCATCTTTTAATCTAGTGACATACGATTTACCCTCTTCAATTTTAAGGTTTTTTTGATAACCATCAATAGGTGCCTCTAGCAAATTTTCCATATCGTAATATTCGGCCCAGCCATCACTTCCCGTATAGTCTTTGCTAATTGATTGAATCCCGCCGTTGCCAAAAAATTCTATCTCCAAAACAGCGCTACCAATAGCATTTGCTGCTAATTCTGTATTTCCAATAACATTGAATTTGAAATCTGGATCTACATCATTTTTTGTTTCATTGGGATTAAGCCCCTCATTAAGTTTAGATAAATACAGCAATACGTTCATGTCTGGGTATTCTTTTGTAAAAACCCTGTTGAATTGAATAAAGTTTTCTTGAGGATCCCGTATTTTATTCAGTTCTACAATTCTAAAACCAAAAATTCCAGGAAGTGTGTTTATTCTATTTGCGCCATTCACATGGTAGCCTTCTTTACTTACCGTAATTTGACATGGAGATAAAGTAAGAGGAGAGGAAGATATGCCCAAAATAGTCTTGTTACTGGATTTATCACTACAACCATCCCAATCATTGGCTTTATATTTTACATTAGCACCACTAATGGGTAAACGAGTTATACTATTAATAACTAAAGTAGGCCTTAATATAAGTAGCATAACAAATAGCCCAATAATGGTTATAAAAAATAATTTCAATTTTTTATTTTTTATTTTTTTCGGCTGTATTGGTAAATTAGGCTCAGGAGCTATGATTATTGGTTCCATATTTACATTATAACACTTGTCCAAATTAAAACAATTAAAAAACTTAGTTAAACTTATACTTTTTATAAATTTTGTCATGATGATCAAAATCAATAAGACGCACCTCCATCAAGTGTATTTCGTAAATCAATACAAACGGATCAATGTGCACTCTACGATAGTTTCGTAAAGTATTTCTTAGTGGTTTACCAAGAATTGGCGAATTTACAACTTTATCAATCTTTTTAACTAATAAGGCAAGTATGCCAGGCTTTTTTCGCTTTAATTTCTTTAAAATTGCTTCAAACTCAGGCGGAACAACAAGTGTGTATTTTTGCTCTTGAGACATTTTAAATTTCTTTGAGATACTTTTTAAATGAGGCAATAGTAGAAAAACGCTTGCCTGCCCCCTTGTCTAACTTAGAAGATATTTTTTCAAGGCGCCTCATTGCAGATGGAGTAATTTCATCTCTTGAACTTTCAAAAACCATCTTTTGAAGAAAGTCTAAATGAGACAAAATAGATTTTTGCACTTGTAGCGATTGTTTATATTCTTTTATCGGAATTTCAATAGTATTCATATATTCACTATACCACAAACAAAATACAAAACCAAAAGCCCGGCACCTTAGGTGCCGGGCTTTTGGTTTTGATTCCTTCAACCTCTTTCCTTTGGAGAGGGGTTTAGGGAGAGGTTCTATCTTTTCTTGCCAACTTTACGGCGAGAGACAACTAGATAGTTTGAGTATTTCTTTGGAGTTCGAGTTTTACGGCCACCAGTAACCTTACCGGTAAAGGTTTTTGGTCGGCGCGTACCTCGGCCCTGGGCACCCTCACCACCACCATATGGGTGATCAACTGGGTTCATGGCCGACCCGCGCACAGTTGGACGAATACCCTTCCAGCGACTAGCTCCAGCCTTGCCGTATTTGCGAAGTTTGTTTTCAGGATTTGAAACTTCACCAATTGTGGCAAAACATTTTTCAGGGATTTTGCGAACTTCACTTGAAGGCATTTTTAACAATGTATAACCTTGGTCATTAGCAATAACTTGCGCATAATTACCAGCCGAGCGTACCAACTTGGCACCACCGGTAGGTTTAATTTCAACATTGTAAACAAAGGTACCGACAGGTATATTTTTAAGCATTATGCGATTACCGGCATTAATTGGCGCATCAGCTGAAACAATAAATTTGTCATCAACCTTGGCCCCCTTGGGTGCCAAAATATAGCGCCTTTCGCCATCATTGTACACAACCAGGGCAATAAAGCCCGAGCGATTTGGATCATACTCAACGCTTTCAATTTTAGCCGGAATATCAATTTTATTGTACTTGAAGTCAATTTCGCGGAATAGGCGTTTATTACCACCACCTTTGTGGCGAGTAGTGATTCGGCCTTGATTATTGCGGCCCATTGAACGCTTGAAACCTGAAGTCAATTTTTTGTGTGGTTTTGATTCGGTCAAATATTCCTTGTAGTTCACGGTTTGCATATTGCGTCGTGAAGGAGTTGTTGGTTTATATTTTTTCATATATTTTAAGCCAGTGGCAGGCTATCACCTTTTTTAACTGTAATAACTGCTTTTTTGCCGGCTTTTTTAACGCCATGTCGACCGCGAACAAAAACTGATTTTGGTGCAATAGCAATGATATTTACATCAAGCGGTTTAACTCCATACAGCTTTTTAACCTCTTTTTTAATTTCATTCTTGTTTGTACTAACAGCTACATTAAATGTGTATTTATTAGTTTCAGCCAAAGTTGTCGATTTTTCAGTAATACGCGGGCTGGTTAAAATCAAACTTGATTTTACTGCGCTGCTTTTTGATTCTTTTGTTTCTGCTTTTTTCATATAATTATTTTATTCTTTTTATTTCTTGGACTCAAAGAACTTGATAGCTTCTTCGGGTGCAGTGATAATTAAATAACGAGCAGAAAGTGCATCGACGACACTCATGTCCTCTACCTTGTCAACCATAACCGACGGAATGTTGGAAAAGCTTTTTTCAACTATTTCATTACGGCCCTTGACTGAAATTAGGGCTGTGTTTTTGCGCTTGCTTGCCAAACGTTCAAAGCCTTTAATTTTTGACAAATCAAGCAAAACCTTTGCCGCTTCTTTGGTTTTGATATTTTCAAGCGCAAAATTATCAACAAACATTATTTCGCCATCACGCATTTTTTGTGAAAGTACTGTGAACAATGCTTTCGTACGCATTTTACGATTAATTTTTTGTGAATAATCTTTTTCAGATAGCGGGCCATGCGTAACGCCACCATGACGCCAAATTGGTGAGCGGGTCGAACCATGTCGAGCGCGCCCCGTACCCTTTTGGGCCCATGGCTTTTTACCACCACCTGAAACTTGACTACGGTCTTTGGCATGCGCGATTGAATCACGCATATTGGCTTGAATTGCCACCGCTACTTGGTGCACAAGATCACCATTCCATGGAAGATCAAAGATTGCTTCAGGTAATTTCAAGCTACCAGATGCTATACCCTTATTTGAATAAATTGTTGTTTCCATATTATGAGACTATTTCAAGTAAAGTGCCTGGTCGACCGGGAATTGCTCCCTTAATAATAAGCTGGCTGGCTTTATTATCAATGGCAAGAATTTCAAGATTTTTAACCGTAATTCTGTCACCACCCATCCGGCCACCCATCCGTGTACCAGCTGGTACTCGATTGCGTAGACCACCACCGATGGATCCATGTTCACGCTCAGAGTGTTTTTGGCCATGTGAGCGCCGGCCACCGGCAAAACCATGACGCTTGACCACACCCTGGAAGCCCTTACCTTTTGAAGTTCCCGAGACCGTGATTTTGTCACCGACGGCAAATTCATCAACAGTGACAACTTCGCCCACAGCTTTAGTTGCCGATTCATCCAAACGTAACTCTTTGAGTGTGCGAAAAGTTACGCCTTTGGTGTGGCCTAAAACTGACTTTGAAATGTTCTTTTCGTTCCTGTTTCCAAAACCGTATTGAACAGCGTCATAGCCATCAGCCGTAGAATTTTTTATTTGAGTGATTGTTATGGGCCCAGCATTGACGATCGTGGCTGGGTAAACCCTACCATCCTCGCCGAAATATTGGGTCATTTCACCCTTCGTGCCTAGAATAAATTTCATAAATTAGTGGTTTGCTCTATTTACATAGAACAAACATAATTACCTTATAATATACTGTATCGATTAAAGCATTTTAACGTCAATATCAACACCCGTTGGCAAATTCATATTGGTCAATGCCTCTATGGTTTTTTGATTTGGGTTTAGAATATCAATCATTCGCTTGTGTGTGCGCATTTCGAATTGCTCACGCGCATTTTTATAAATGAACGGTGAGCGATTAACTGTGTACTTTTTAATTTCAGTAGGCAGTGGTATTGGCCCAACAATTTGCGCATCATAACGCAAAGCTGTGTCAACGATTTGTCTAACTGAATTATCAAGTACGCGATTTTCGTATGCGCGCACACGAATACGAAGCTTTGTGCCCTCTTCTATTTTCTTTTGTGTACGTGCTGTCATATTTTTGAAGAACTATTTGTGAATATTAAGCGATGATTTTTGTGACCACGCCAGCACCAACTGTTCGGCCACCTTCACGAATAGCAAAACGTTGCTGATCTTCAAGTGCAATTGGTGTAATTAGTTTAACTGAAAGTTTAACAGTATCACCTGGCATAACCATTTCAGTCCCTGCATTTAGGGTTACATCACCCGTAACATCAGTTGTACGAATATAGAATTGCGGTTTGTAACCTGTAAAGAATGGAGTTGCACGGCCACCCTCTTCCTTCTTCAAAATGTAAACTTCACATTCAAATTCAGAATGAGGCTTGACTGAGCCTGGAAAAGCAAGAACCTGTCCTCGTGTTAGGTCTTCCTTTTTAACACCACGAAGCAGTATACCGGCATTGTCACCAGCCATACCCTCTTGCAATGATTTGTTGAACATTTCAACACCAGTCACAGTTGTTTTAATAGTGTCTTTAATACCTAGAATTTCAACTTCTTGACCAACCTTTACAATACCGCGTTCAATTTTACCTGTACAAACTGTTCCACGACCTTCAATTGAAAAGATGTCTTCAATAGGCATAAGAAATGGCTTGTCAGTTTCACGAACTGGATTAGGGAAGTATGTATCCATAGCATTTACAAGCTCCATGATTTTTTGCGCGTATGGGTCGCTGTTGTCAGCTGACTCTAGAGCCTTTAGGCCTGAACCGCGAATAATTGGAGTGTTGGCACCGTCGAATTTGTATTTAGTTAACAGGTCGCGAATTTCTTCTTCAACCAACATTAACATTTCTTCATCATCAACCTGATCGCACTTGTTTAGAAATACAACGATTTGTGGCACACCAACTTGGCGGGCCAAAACGATATGTTCACGAGTTTGTGGCATTGGGCCATCAGTCGCAGCCACAACAATTACAGCACCGTCCATTTGAGCAGCACCAGTAATCATGTTTTTAATGTAGTCAGCGTGACCTGGCGCATCAATGTGCGCATAGTGACGAGTTGGTGTTTCGTACTCAGAGTGCGAAAGGTTAATCGTGATACCGCGTGCCTTCTCCTCAGGCGCCTTATCAATATCATCCATGCCTTTAACTTGAGCCGAGTAACCATTACCCTCGCGTGATAAAACACGCAAAATAGCCGCGGTAAGAGTAGTTTTACCGTGGTCAACGTGACCAATTGTACCCACGTTCACGTGTGGTTTTGATCGATTAAAATCTGCCATATATTTTTAGTGGTTTTTGGCGGTCTTCATCACTTACGCCGGCAAAATGAAGACACCAAGAACATAAAATAATTTATAATTACGCGCGTAAGCGATAGGCCTATATTAACAGAATTAAGTTTAAAGTCAACAAAAAATAAATCCCGTTAGAAATGTGTGTTTCTAACGGGATAAAACCTTGCACGGGAACATTTTAAACTTGGGTACGAACGTCAAGGACTGGTATTTTTTCCCATTTACGTCTGTTGCCAGCGCCGATTGGTGCCAGTCTATAGCCTCGCCCTTCTAGTTCACCAGCTATTAAGGGCTCAGTTACTGCTTCGCCATAAACTTTTTTCTTGGTTGTCCTGTGGTGCCAAAGCTTTTTGAGCTCGTAGTCACTAGCGTCAGCAAGCTGGGACTCATCAATAATTTGTTTAAAGATTAATTTTTGAGGCTTAGTAGGAGTGGCCAAAAGAATTCTTTTACCCAGACATCTTGCCGAATTCATTCTCGCCGTGTAAACAACACGGTCGTCGTTTTTGTACTTAAATTTTTTAAATAAACTTTCTCTTTCTTCCATTTTTAAGTTATTATCTGCCATCAGACTATCACATAGACATTATTTTGGCAAATACTATAAAAGGGGCGGCCTACGGCCGCCCCTTTTATTTGCTTTTTAGTTTTTTTCTTGCTCTCCCCCTCGCCTTCCAGGAGAGGGGCTAGGGGGTGAGGTTTTGATTTTTTATTTGCGTGACTCAGCAATCTCCTTGGCAACGTTTGCAGGCACAACATCATAACGCAAAAATTCCATTGAAAAGTTTGCCCGGCCCTCAGTCATTGATCGTAATGACGTAACATAACCAAACATTTCAGATAGTGGCACGATGGCTTTGACAACGCGAGTCAGGCCTCGCTCTTCCATACCTTCAATAATTCCACGTTTTGATGACAAATTACCCGACACATCACCCATGAATTTTTCAGGTGTAAAGACTTCTACCTTCATCATTGGCTCCAAAATAACTGGTCGCGCAAGTTTGGCCGCATCTTGAAAAGCAAACGAAGCCGCCAATTTAAAGGCAATTTCAGATGAGTCAACATCATGGTACGAACCATCATACAATTCAGCCGAAATATTCACCATTTTAAAGCCGGCTGTTACGCCGCGATCCATACCCTCCTTGATACCCTTTTCAACAGCTGGGATAAATTCATTTGGAATCGCGCCTCCCTTGATACTGTTTACGAATTCAAAGTGCGCATAACGTTTAACATTTTTTGGCACATCATCAGGGTCAACATTCATATCCATTGGTTTAATACGCAAACGTACATGGCCATATTGACCCTTACCACCTGATTGTTTAATATATTTATTTTCAGCAGTTGCTTCGCCCAAAATTGTTTCGCGGTACGCCACCATTGGCTTGCCCACATTGGCATCGACTGAAAATTCGCGCTTCAAACGGTCAACAATAATTTCAAGGTGCAGTTCGCCCATACCATAAATAACCGTGTCGCCAGTTTCGCCATCTGAAACAATTTTAAACGTTGGGTCTTCCTCGGCCAAACGATTAAGGGCCATACCCATTTTTTCTTGGTCGGCCTTGGTCTTGGGTTCAATACGAAGTGATATAACTGGCTCGGGGAATACCATGCGATCAAGAATCACAGGTGAATCCTCGGCACATAGTGTGTCAGAGGTTATAGTGTCTTTCAATCCAACAGCGGCCGCAATTTCACCAGCAAAAACTTTTTTAACATCTTCGCGTTCGTTGGCATGCATACGTAATATGCGGCCAATACGTTCCTTGTTACCAGTACGTGTGTTTAAAATATATGAGCCAGCCTCGACAGTACCTGAATAAACCCTAAAGAATATTAGCTTGCCCACAAATGGGTCAGCTGCCACTTTGAAAGCCAAGGCTGAAAATGGCGCCTTGTCATCAGCTGGTCGTTCAACTTCCTCGCCAGTATTTTCATCCAATCCGCGAGCGGCTGGAATGTCAGTTGGGCTGGGTAAATAATCAACCACGCCGTCCAAAACTAATTGCACACCTTTGTTATGCAAGGCCGAGCCGGCATAAACTGGGAATATCGCATTTAAAATAACTGCCTTGCGCAACGTTGCCTTCAATTCATCAACGCTTGGTACCACGCCCTCTAAATATGCACTCATTTGGGCATCGTCATGTTCAACAATTCGTTCAACTAATTCGTTATGGTATTTTTGGGCATCAGCCATTAATTCAGCTGGAATCTCGGCTTCAACGATCTTTTCACCCATGGCACCTTCAAAGTAAAAAGCTTTCATTTTAAGCAAGTCAACAACACCTTCGTGCTTGTCCTCCTCACCAATTGGTATTTGCATGCGCACAGCTTTTTTGTTCAAGCGCTCTAAAATAGATTTGTACGAAAATTCAAACGATGCGCCAGTCCGGTCAAGTTTATTTATAAAACAAATACGTGGCACATTGGCCTCGTCGGCATAGCGCCAATTTGTTTCACTTTGCGGTTCTACACCGGCCACACCATCAAACACCACTACCGCACCGTCCAAAACGCGCAATGACCTCTTCACCTCAACCGTAAAATCAATGTGCCCAGGAGTGTCAATAATATTAAATCGGTATTTTTTGTTTTTATCATCAGGTGCATATGTTGGATTCCAAAAACACGTAATCGCAGCACTGGTAATTGTAATGCCGCGCTCTTTTTCCTGTTCCATCCAGTCAGTTGTGGCCTCACCATCGTGCACTTCACCAATTTTGTGGCTCATGCCAGTGTAGTAAAGCACCCGCTCAGACGTGGTTGTTTTACCGGCATCAATGTGGGCAATGATACCAAAATTTCGAACTTTCTCTAGTGGATAATCTCTTTCCATAAAACTTTAAATGTATTGTTGATTAATATTAATTAATACGCCCACCTTACCACAA
>MFUC01000004.1:38739-50167 GCA_001785575.1 Candidatus Nomurabacteria bacterium RIFCSPHIGHO2_02_FULL_38_15 | reverse complement strand
TCTAAAAATTTAATTAAATTTTTAGAAGTTTTCGAAAGTGCACGCCACGCCACATACCCATGGATTTATATTGAAGGCTTATTGATAGGGGATTAATTTATTTATCTAAATCCAGCACATCATCAATTCTAATTTGCTCAACAAATTCTGGTACGTGCGACACAATAATCATGGCGCCTTGGTATTGGTCTAATGCTTTTGCAATAACCGGTAGATGACGAAAGTTAATGTGGTTTGTTGGTTCGTCTAGTATTAGTAGTCCTGGTTGTTCAATAATTAAACGGGCAAATGCCACCAGGCCCTTTTGGCCCTCCGACAGTGTGCCAATTTTTGACTTGACCATTTCGCCAGTAATTAAAAATCCAGCCGCCGTGGCACGGATTTTTTCCTCATCAATTTTACCCAATACCTTCAGTGACACATCAGCTAGCGATTTGTAAACCGTATCATCAAAGTTTAATGTAGAAAAATCTTGACGGTAATAACCAACCCGAATGTCTTTTTGAATATTTGCGCCAGTTGCCGTGTTGTTGGCAAGTGTCTCTAGTAATGTGCTTTTGCCAATACCATTTGGGCCTGATAATAATAAGTGTTTGTTTTTGCGTAATTTTATATTCGCGCTAACACTTTTAATTTTTCCATTTTTTAAAACAGCGACTGAATTTATAGTTATAATATCACCATTAATGTCGGGCTGGCAGGGTATGGTAAAAGCTTTGATTGTTTTGTCCTCCTTCCTGACATCTACCTTCTCATCTTCTAAATCACTTGCTAATTCACGCATACGTTTGGCCACGGCCCGCAAATTACCACCCTTCATGGCAAAGGCATTGGCTTGCTCCTTTTTGGCTAAAATTTCTTTCGACAGTTGGGCATTTTTGCGGTTTTCTATTTCCATCCGTTTTGTTATTTGGTCGCGTACATCATTATAGTCACCAACATATTGCTCTATTTTGCGTGTGTAAACGTCTAAATATAAAACCGCGTCAGTAAAAGCATTTAAAAATACTGAATCATGCGAAATGACAATCACGGTTTTTTTATAATTTATTAAAAATTCGGTCAGGTGGGCAATACCGGCCTTGTCTAAATTATTTGTTGGCTCGTCTAGCAATAAAATATCAGGCTCTTGAAT
The DNA here is from genome assembly GCA_001785575.1 of Candidatus Nomurabacteria bacterium RIFCSPHIGHO2_02_FULL_38_15. Lineage (GTDB taxonomy): Bacteria > Patescibacteriota > Minisyncoccia > Phycocordibacterales > UBA9973 > MFUC01. The sequence goes on along the minus strand of MFUC01000004.1, from coordinate 49,032 downwards.
TAGGGCCGATGCTAATAATAACCGTGCCTGCTGACCACCCGAAAAAGACCGAATTATTTTACTATGAACTTGCTCATGATTTTTCAAATTCACAACCTCAAGTACTTCATCAATGCGCGGGTCAATATCATAAACTTTCTCTTTAAAGCATTTTTCAAAAAATTCGCGCACAGTTAAATCAAGCTCATTGGGCGGTATTACTTGGCGCGATAATGCCACGGTCGAATTGCCTGAAACTATAACTCGGCCATCCTCGGGGGTATTAGTGCCAGTAATCAATGAAAAGAGGGTACTTTTGCCTGCCCCATTTTGGCCCATAATTGTAACCTTCATGCCTCGCCGAATTGAAAAATCCACCTCATCTAATATGGGTTTATTGTGGCCATATTCAAATGAAACCTTTTCAAATCTTATTACAACTTCGCCATGTGCCATAAGTCACAACTCTACACTAGTTTAGTTAATTTACAAAGGGGATTTAAAAGTTTTATTTTAAAATTTAGCGTGTATGGTCAACTTTATTATCTTTATCTATAACTCCAACTGCTCGGGCTAATTTGTTATACATTCCCCAAAGTTCTTCATTATGTCTAAATACCTTTGCTGCTTCATAAATAGGTGCAAGTGCAAGTTTAGCAGGCCAAAAAATAGGGTGTGTTTTAGCCTCCTCTGGTGTTAGGTCAGTAATTGCATGCAGCGCCTCGAGCGAGTGCTCTTGTTCAAATTGCTTAACTAAGTTTTCAAACTCTGCGCTTTCAGGGCCCGGCTCTTTTGCTTCTGTATAAGGCGAAAATGGCACCTCTGGGTGAGTTTGCATATAAAATTCATAACGTTCAAGTTCTTCTTTTTCCTCAAGTCGTTTTTGTTCCTCTGGGCTTGGCCCAATATTATTTTCTAACGGATTTTCATTCATATGGTTTTAGTATAACACACAGTTGATTTTTTGTGGAATTTTGGTATTATAAGGCAGTAAAAATAAATAAAATATTGGGGTATCGTCTAATGGTAGGACGCCTGGTTTTGGTCCAGTTAATCGAGGTTCGAGTCCTTGTACCCCAGCCAAGTTAAAATATGGATAAAAATATGAAAATTAGTTTTAAATTCCTATGGTACGATTTTTGGGTTGGAGTGTATTTTGACCGTATCTCCAAAGCCCTTTATATTTGTCCATTACCAATGTTTGTCATAAAAATTTGGAGGGAATAATTGCGCAAGGACAGTCCTTGCGAATAAAACATGAATTTGATTTAGGTAAAATTTTGGGAAAATAATTTTTGTGCTAAAATCAAATAGATTTTCTGATATAATAAGTGCATGACACGAGATGAAATATTAGCCAAACAAATGAAAATAGCTGAGGAGTTTTTTGGTACTGAAAATGACCCAGACCAAATGCCGATTAATTCTGAATCAACCAAAAAATTAGATACGCTTTGTGATTGTTGGCTTAGCTCAGAATTTGATGAATATGGCGAACCAATTTCGTGGGCCATTGTTATGCCAACCCAAAAGGCTTTGGCAATAAATTTTTTAAATAAAAAAATTACTGAACGGCAGTTGCTGGAACTAACAATGCCTAGTGATATTTATGATGCGATTTATTTTGCCTCAGTTATTACTGTACCTGAACACAGAGGTAAGGGTCTTGCATTGAAAGTAGTATTAAAAGCACTAGAGAAAATGTCAGTAACAAAAGACGTAATGTATTTTACTTGGCCAACAACAAAAGAGGGTGAAAGTTTGCTTACCAAGACCCAGTTGTTTCTTGGTAAAGAAGTAAAAATAAGGTCGCAATAATTCTATGTTTTTTACTTATATTTTAAAATGTGCTGATGCGACATTGTATGTTGGGGCGACGAATGATTTGGACAAAAGGTTGCACGAACATAATAATTTAAAATCAGGTGCGCACTATACTAAAATCCGCCGACCAGTTAAATTGGTGTATTTTGAGGAATTTAAGACTTTAGCTGAAGCTAGAAAAAGGGAAGCCCAGATAAAGAGGCTAAGTAGGGAAAAGAAAATAAAACTAATAGGCAACATTTAGTATTCTCTAATTCGTACGAATAGGTAAACGGAGTGTTGGGAAATAAAAAAGGAGCCGAGGCTCCTTGGGGTTAAATACTTTCGCGCCTTAATCTTCGCTGTCTAGCCACTATTTGAATATAGTGGCCAATTACTGTGCATAGTGCTAAGAAGAAGAAAAACACGAGTTCTTTTTCTAAACGGTACATTGTGACTATGTTGTAATTTATAACTACTGGGTACCATATTCCAAAGCCCAAAGCCCCCAACATAATAATCAGTTTAAAAAGGAGATTAAAATTTGCAGTTAAGCGTGAAAAACTAAGTACTAGGCAAAGTGCCCCAGTAGTTAGGGTCAATGTAATTAATTCGGTATTATTTTCCATGTGCTAAGTTTTTTTAGATATTAACATAAATATTTAATATCAGCAAAGGTATTTAAAATGGGGTATTTTGTGTTATATTGGGTATTATGAGGAATATATTTTTAACGACAGAGGAAAGGGCGCGCAAATATTTTGAACAGTTCCCATTTATCCAGGCCTTTTTGGCTGGTGTGGGTATGATATTGTTTTGGCGAGGTATTTGGGAGATTGCTGATATTTATCAGTTAAATCCTTTTAGCTCAGTTATTATTGGCGTACTTATTTTAGGGGGTATTGGTTTATTTGTGCAAACTTTTGTGGGTAATTCTATAATTATTAAAAGCGTTAAAAACGAAATGAGCTTAGGAAAAAAGACTGAACAAAAGGTAGCTAAATTTGAAAAAGAAATAGTTAAGGAAGAGGTTACACTTGAGCACCTATCAAGCAAGCTTGATGTTTTAGTAGCTAAAATTGAACAAATTGAAAAACACTAACACTAATTACTATGATGTTATTGTTGTGGGTGGTGGCCCGGCCGGCATGATGGCTGCCGGCCGGGCCGGTGAGCGAGGCCTGCAAGTTTTATTGATTGAAAAAAACAAGCGTTTGGGTGAAAAGTTACGCATTACTGGTGGTGGCCGGTGCAACATTACCAATGCCACGTTTGACGTACGCAAGTTTTTAAGTTTTTACGGCAAGGCCGAGCAATTTTTATACTCACTTTTTGCGCAATTTAATGCTAAAAATACTTTTGAGTTTTTCGAAAGTCGTGGTTTGCCACTAGTGGTTGAAGCGCGTAACCGGGCATTCCCTCATACTCAAAAAGCCGAGGACGTATACAACATAATGGAGACTTATGTTAAAAAGCCGAACATAACGATTTGTACAAATTCACCTGTAACAAAAGTTTTAATTAATACTGATGTCCATACTGGGTATGGGAGTGGTGAAATTGTTGGGGTAGAATGTGGCAAAAATATTTATACAGCTAAAAATTATATTTTTGCCACTGGTGGTTTGTCGCACCCTAAAACTGGCTCAACTGGAGATGGCTTTAAATGGTTGGCCGATTTGGGCCATGTAATTGCCCAGCCTACACCGGCCATTGTACCCCTGGCAGTTTCAAACTCCTGGGTTAAAGTTTTAGCCGGTGTTAGTTTGTCGTTTATGAATATTACATTTTTTGTCGAGATGGCTAATAATTTACCTAAAAAAGCTTTTTTTAAAACTGGTAAAGTTTTGTTTACGCACTTTGGTTTGTCGGGGCCACTGATATTAAACTTGGCCCACAAGGTGGCTGATTTATTGCACAGCGGTAGTGTAACGGCCAGTATTGACGCTTACCCGCACACTGATTTAGGGGTATTAGATAAAAAACTAATTAGTATTTTTGATAAACACAAAAATAAATTACTAAAAAATATTATTGATGAATTTGTACCCGAAGGTACGGGCAAGGGCATTATGCTTTTATTGGCCGAGAAAATAGATGTTAATAAAAAGGTACATTCTATAAGTCGTGATGAACGCAAATATATTGCCAATATATTAAAAGCCTTGCCGGTAAGTATTGAAGGGTTAATGGGCTTTGACAGGGCGGTCGTGGCTGACGGAGGGATTGATTTGAAAGATGTTGACACTAAGACTATGCGCTCTCTAAAAGTTAATAATTTATTTGTTACGGGTGATTTGTTGCACGTTAACCGCCCGTCGGGGGGCTATTCGTTGCAACTGTGTTGGTCAACTGGTTATGTAGCTGGTAGTAGTGTTAATTAGTAATTGGCTTGTAATTTTTTATTTGCTATAATTTAAGTATTAAAAGTAATTCGAAATTGTACCGCGTTTTAATGGACGGTCGTGTGGTATGATTTCAGGGAACAAATCACATGGGTAAAGGCGATAATAGACAACGTAAAGAAGTCAAAAAACCAAAAAAGGTTAAAAAATAAAAAAAGCCCGCGTGTTGCGGGCTTTTTTGTTTAGCCAGTCTTACGACCGACTAAAAAATCATATTTCTTGCCAACTATGTCGGCAAGGGTGTTTGTGTGACTTTTTACTACCTCAGTTGAATGAGGCTTGGTGTCTTTGCCAAAAAGTTGCACCAATTTTTTGTTGGCCCTGATTGCTTTTCCGTTCATTTTTTAGTTATTAGGTCTTATTTATTTTTACCAAAAAATGAAAAATTTTGCAAGTATGCTAGAATATAAACATGGGGAATAACTGTAAAAAGTTTATAATTAGGGCTGGATTTTTTGGCTTATTTTGCTTCTTATTTTTTGCTTTAGTTGGCAGTACGTCTGTTTTTGCTGAAACTAAAAATGCTAATAAAGTAGAATCTTTTAGGCTCAGGAATTATAATCAATGTGGCCAAAAATTTGTTGAGTACGGCAAGTTATTAGGTAACAAAGACTTTAATCAAATCATTGATGCCACTAAACGTGATTTAGCCTATGAAGCTACCCAAAAAGCCTTGCCACCTGATTTGCGCAAAACTGACGAAGCACAAAATTATGACGACCCAAAAAACTTTTTAAATTATCACTATAGTAATTTGTGTGCAAAATTCTTTGGCTCAACATTATTTTATTATGGAGCCTTGGTTTTATTGCTACTGATTATTATAAAAAGCCTTTTTAAAAAGTAACAGCTTAAAATAATGCCAAAAGTAATTTCATTGCCTGCCCGTTTGCTTGTTTTTGTATTTTTTCTAGTGGGGATTTATTTTTTGCCCTGGTGGATTGTATTTGCCTGTGTGTTTGTAGTTATGTTAATAAAAAGGGTTGTTTTGTTTGAGTTATTAGTACCAGCATTTATAATGGATGTTATTTACGGTGCGCCAATTGATCGTTTTTATGACTTTCAGTTTATGGCTAGCTTGATCATGGTTGTTATTTTAATAGTTGCTTTTTTAGTTAAAAAATATGTTAGAGCTTAAAATTACACAATATTGTTTGCATTATTTATATGTTTAGATTTTTCAAAAAAAGAAAGAGAAGGTATTTAGATATTACGCCTGATGAAATATTGTTGGATGTACGTAATTTACCGGCTTTTAATATGCAACAATTTGAAGGTATTATTGAAAGACCAATACCAATTAAAACATTCCACAGCCTTTTAATAATTTTTTTTACTGTCTTGATAATTTTTGCTACAAGAATTTTTTATATTCAAATTATTCGCGGAGGGTATTATGCCCAAAAGAGCGAAAATATTAGCTCTGAAACCGAGCCAATTTTTGCTAGTCGGGGAAATATTCTAGACAGAAACGGCGAATTTTTAGTAGTCAATGATGTTAACCCCGACACGACCAGTCCCTTTCCATTGCGTAAATATATAAATCAATCAGGCTTTGGTAGTTTATTAGGTTATGTTTCATACCCCAAGAGGGATAGTAGTGGTAATTACTGGCAATCTGAATTTGTTGGCAAAGATGGCATTGAAAAAAAATATAATGCGCGCCTATCAGGCAAAAACGGTTACCGGTTTTTTGAAGCTGATGTTAAAGGTCAAATTAAAAATGACAATGTCATTGAACCGGCCGTGCCAGGTGAGGATTTGTACTTGGCAGTTGATGCAAATGTGCAAAAGTCCCTATATGGCGGTATCCAATATTTGGCCGAGATGAGTGGCTACAAAGGTGGCAGTGGTGTTGTTATGGATATTTGGACTGGCGAATTAATTGCCATTACCAGCTACCCGCAATACAGTTCCAGCATTATGTCGACAGGTAGTGATCAGGATATTATCAAGGCTTACATTAGTGATTCGCGTAAAGTTTTTATTAATCGGGCTGTGGGTGGTGTGTACACGCCTGGATCTATCATCAAGCCCTTTTTGGCGTTAGGCGCATTGAACGAGGGTATTATTAGCCCCAGTAAAAATATTTACAGTTCAGGGCAATTAGTTATACCAAATCCATATGTTGGCGAGGATACTGTTTTTAAAGACTGGAAGGCGCATGGCTATGTTGATATGCGCAAAGCATTGGCCGTATCATCGAATGTTTATTTTTACCAAATTGGTGGCGGTTTTGAAAGTCAAAAAGGTTTAGGCATTGCCAATATTGGTAAGTACACAAAAATGTTTGGACTTGATAAAAAAACTGGCGTAGATATTGATGGCGAGCGTTATGGTAATGTGCCAAGTATTGAGTGGAAGAAAAAATACTTCCCTAATGACCCATGGCGCGTGGGTGACACGTACCATACCGCTATTGGGCAATATGGTTTCCAGGTAACACCCATTGCCATGGCACGGGCCGTGGGTGGTATTGCAAGTTACGGTACACTGGTAACCCCACATTTGTTAAAAGATGAAGTTGACCCAAAATTAATTAAAACTGAAAAAATAGACTTTCGCCCAGCCGATTATGATGTTGTGCACGAAGGCATGCGTATGGTGGTAACTGAGGGCACGGGGCAGGTGTTGAATTTGCCATATGTTAAAATTGCCGCCAAGTCAGGTACGGCCCAAGTTGGTATTTCCAAGGCCTTGGTAAATTCATGGATCGTTGGATTCTTCCCGTATGAAAACCCTAAATACGCTTTTGTGATTATGATGGAATCAGGTCAAGCCAACGCCGTAACCTCCGCCGCCTCAGCCATGCGCCACGCCCTGGAAACTATGTATACTAGTGCCCCTGAGTATTTTAAGTAGCGTTTAAATAATAAAAAGTTTGATTTTTAGGTAAAAAGTTATAGAATGGCTAAATGGAAAAGGAATACATCACACAATCTAAAAAAACCCAATTAGAGGCCGAGTTGGAGCGTCTACAAACTATTGAAAGACGGGAAGTTATAGGCCGACTTGAATTTGCCAAAGCTTTGGGTGACTTGAAGGAGAATGCTGAATATCATGAAGCTCGTGAAGCCCAGGGCAAATTAGAAGACCGCATCAAGCATATTTTATATGTGTTAAAACATGCTGAAATTATCGATGAGGCCAAGACTCATGAAATTATTGGTATGGGGGCAACAGTTAAAATTCTAAATTTAAATACGAACGAAGGAAAGACTTTGCAAATCGTTGGGCCACAAGATGCTGATATTACATCAGGGCGAATATCGCACACCTCACCCTTGGCTCAAGTTTTACTTCATAAAAAAGTTGGTGATATAGCAATTTTTAATGCCCCTAAAGGCGAAGTTGCTTATAAAATAATTGCGATTGAATAAAGGGGGTTTTTCCTGTAAAATAAATAATATGGCAACACATGAAGAACTGCGTGCTGTGCGCGTGCAAAAAATAGAGAATTTAAAACAAGCAGGGATGAATCCATTTACTGCGCAAACTTTTCGTACGCACACAATAAATGATGCATTAAATAATTTTGATAAATTAATAGATGACGCAATACCTGTAACTATCGCCGGCCGAGTTATGGCCAAGCGTGGCCAGGGCGCACTGGTCTTTTTAAATTTAAAAGATGGTACGGCCGATATGCAGGCGCTTTTAAAAAAGGATAATATAAGTGAAGATAAATTTAATTTATTTATTGATAATATTGACATCGCTGATTTTATTGAAGTTACGGGTAATGTTTTTTTAACTAATACCGAGCAAAAAACTATTTTAATAAATGACTGGCGAATTTTAACCAAAGCCATTGAACAATTGCCTGACACCTACCATGGCATGACCGATGCTGATGAGCGTTACCGCAAGCGCTATTTAGATTTATTGCTTGATGACGAGGCACGCGAAATGTTTAAGTTAAAATCTAAATTCTGGGCTTATACTCGCGAATTTTTAACTAGCAGGGATTTTATTGAAGTTGAAACACCAACTCTAGAGGTAACAACTGGTGGGGCCGAGGCCCGACCTTTTAAAACACATCACAATGATTATGACATGGACGTGTTTTTGCGTATTTCAGTGGGTGAGTTGTGGCAAAAGCGTTTGATGGCTGCCGGCTTTGCCCGCACGTTTGAAATTGGTCGTGTGTACAGGAATGAAGGTTCCAGCCCCGAGCATTTGCAAGAATTTACCAATCTTGAATTTTACGCTGCCTATATGGATTACCAACAGGGCATGACAATGACCGAGGATTTAATTAAAGGCCTGGCCGCGAATGTTTTCGGTCGTATGGAGTTTGATATCAAGGGCCACAAGGTAAATTTGCATGGGCCCAACAATGACGGTGTATGGCCACGGTTGGATTATGTGCATACCATCATGGAAATGACCGGTATTGATGTTATGACTGCAAGCGCCGATGAGATGAAAAATAAATTAAAAGATTTAGGTGTTGAATGGGCGGGCGATAATCGTGAGCGTCTAATGGACACACTGTGGAAGTTTTGTCGCAAGCAAATTTCGGGGCCGGCCTGGTTAGTACATCACCCCAAAATCGTTTCACCACTTTCAAAATCTTGTGCTGATAACCCCGAGCTAACCGAGCGTTGCCAATTGATTATGGCTGGTGCTGAATTGACTAACGGATTCTCTGAGCTTAACGATCCAATTGATCAAAGGGCGCGGTTTGAATTGCAACAACAATTAATTGAGCGGGGCGATGACGAGGCCATGATGCCTGAATGGGAGTTTGTCGAGATGCTTGAACACGGCATGCCACCAACATTTGGTTTTGGTATGGGCGAACGACTTTTCGCCTTCTTGGTAGACAAACCAATCCGCGAAACCCAACTTTTTCCACTAGTTAAACCAAGACAGGAATAAGGAAATAATTTTTATCACAAAAACCACATATATAATATCTCAGCCCGCTTCGGTTTTTCCTACGAAAACCTTGCTTATCCTCGAAAATTTTTCCACTAAGGTGGAACCAAGCAAAATTTTCTGCGGCAGACTGATATATCATATATGTGGCTTTTGTTCTCTGTAGCTATTCCCCTCTCCATCTCTGATGGGGAGGGGCCAGGGGTGGGGTAGAAGCTTTCTTTGCAGCTTCCCCCTCTCCTTAATAAGGAGAGGGGGATTAAGGGGGTGAGGTAGTGCTAGATAAATAAAAAAGCCTTTGATCAGACAAAGGCTTTTTAGCTACAACATACCCCTTCTTGGCCCTAGTCCAACTATAAAAAAATCTCCGAAGGTTAAGTCAAAGTTATATATGCCATTTTGGCCCATATAACAAGTTTCGTTAGAAGTTTTTTGAGAGTTGGGTGGGGGATTTGAGAGGTTTGGGTCTTGCGAAACAGTGTAATGTTTTTTAGTCATATTTTGTCCTCCTTTCTATCTAGTATATAGGGTACAACAAACGGGTGGATTTGTACAGCAGTTATGCACACATAAGTATTTGGTTTGTGGGGGCAAGTGGTGTAAAATGGGATTAAGTGGGATAGGGTGGTAAGTTGATAAAAGCCAAAATATCTTACTAAAAATATGCTGATCGGAGAATACATTCATACAATTGACGAAAAAAAGCGAATTTCTTTGCCGGTGAAGTTTAGAAAGTCACTGGGCAAACAAGTCGTACTAACGCACGGCTTGGATTCATGTTTGTTTTTGTTCACGATTGCTGAATGGAAGAAGATTGGCGAAAAGCTTTCAGCCATGTCATTTTTACAATCTGACAATCGAAGCTTTAACCGATATATTTTCGGTAGTGCGCAAATAGTTGACGTAGATAATTCAGGCCGAATTTTGTTACCTGATCATTTAAAAGATCGGGCGAAATTTGACCAAAAAGTGGTTTTTATCGGAGTTTCAGACCGTGTGGAACTTTGGAATGAGATCGCTTGGAATACCTATAAAACTAATGTTGAAGCTCAAGCTGATGGGCTGGCCGAGAAATTATCACATATCGGAGTTCTTTAATTTTATTATGCATACACCTGTGCTTTTAGATCAAGTTGCCAACATGGTGCCCAAAAAAGGTATTCATATTGATGCAACAGTTGGGGCAGGCGGTCACTTGAAAAAAGTTTGTGAGCTTGGTAAA
>MFUC01000004.1:22305-38681 GCA_001785575.1 Candidatus Nomurabacteria bacterium RIFCSPHIGHO2_02_FULL_38_15 | reverse complement strand
ATCCTAAAAGACACAGGCATACAAAATGTTAACTCTATATTATTTGACCTAGGGGTCAGTTCGATACAGTTGGACAGCTCGGGTGATTTGTCTGGACGGGGATTTTCGTTCATGCGTGACGAGCCGTTACTAATGACGATGTCGGGTGGAGCTAAACTAACAGCTAGGGAAATAGTTAACGAATGGGGTGAGTCTACGATTGCTGATGCCCTTTACCATTTGGCTGACGAGACGAATGCTAAAAGGATTGCCCGGGCAATTTGTCAGGCGCGAAAGTTAAAGTCTATTGAAACAACACTTGAATTAGTTGAAATTATTAAAACTGTTTCACCAAAATTTAGTAAGACTAACCCTGCGACTAAAACTTTTCAAGCCTTACGAATGTTAGTTAACGAAGAGTTACAAAATATCGAGGAGGGATTAGATGCTGCTTGGCAACATTTAGTGCCAGGCGGGCGAATTCTAGTTATCAGCTTTCATTCGATCGAGGACCGAATCGTCAAGCAAAAGTTTAAACAATTTATACAAATGGGGGGTGCGCATTTAATAAATAAAAAACCCATTGTGCCAGCCAGAGATGAAGTTTTAAAAAATAAACGTTCACGCAGTGCTAAACTAAGAGTCATTGAAAAATTATAAAATGCAAAACAAAAAGCCAAAATTTAATATCGTAATAAATCCAACAAGTAAAAAGGCTTTTGTATTTCTAATTACTTCAAACATTTTATTTTTCTCGGCATATTTATTTTTTGTGGGGGCCACAACGGTTGAGGTTGTAAACCGTAAAAATATCGAGGAGCAAACCAAAACATTACAAAGTACTATGGCCACATTAGAAGAATCATATAATGGAGCCTCTAAAATATATACCAAGGATTATGCTAAAACTTTAGGTTTCATCGAGGCAGTGCCAATGTTTTACGCAACCGCTTCAACAACAACTGTTGCTTATGATCAAGGCAGGTAATTTTAAACCAAGGTTTATATTTTTGTATTGTTTAACTACACTTCTTGGTTTATTGATTATTGGGCGACTTTTTGATTTGCAAATCGTGAAGGCTGAAAGTTACAAGGAGAGGGCTAATCGGCAGTTTGTAACGCCTAAAAATCTTTTGTTTAATCGTGGGGCGATTTATTTTTCAAACAAAGACGATGTTCGACCAGTGGCCGCTTCAATGCAATTAACTTATAAAATAACGATAAATCCTAAACAAATTACCGAACCCGAAGTTGTTTTTGAAAAGCTAAATCAAATTACTGAAATTGACCAAGCTGATTTTTTAAAAAAGGTTGAAAAAAAGCTTGACCCCTACGAGGAAATAAAAACCAGATTAGACGAAGTTACGGCTAAACAAATTGAGAACTTAAAAATCACGGGTGTGTCAGTTTACAAGGAAAAATGGCGTTTTTATCCAGGAGGCGATAGTGCCTCACAAGTTTTGGGTTTTATTGGCTTTAAGGGTGACAAATTAATTGGGCGCTATGGTATTGAACGTCAGTATGAAGATGTTTTGTCGCGTACTAATGATGGGGCGTATGTTAACTTCTTTGCCGAGGTCTTTTCAGCCATTGGTAAAAATGTTTCAAAAAATAATGTTGAGGGTGATATTGTTTTATCTATTGATTCAAACGTGCAAAAGTTTGCCGAGGAGCAAGTTGATGACATTACAACTAAATACGCAGCCGAAATGGCTGGGGTTATAGTTATGGACCCGCAAACTGGCGAAATTATTGCCATGGCCAGTTCGCCCCGTTTTAACCCCAATGATTTTAAGGATGTTGAATCACTGGGCTTGTTTCAAAATCCTTTGGTTGAGCGTGTCTATGAATACGGCTCAGTCATCAAGCCTTTGGTTGTGGCCGCCGCCATTGACGAAGGCGTTATTACACCTGAAACTCGCTATACCGATAATGGCAGCGTGACGGTGGCTGACAAAACAATTAAAAACTTTGATGGTAAGGCCCGCGGTAACGTACCTATGCAAACAGTCCTTGACCAATCATTGAATACTGGCATGGTTTTTATTGAACAAAAAATGGGCACGCAACTATTTCGCAGTAAAATGTTGAATTATGAATTTGATAAAAAAACTGGTATTGATTTACCGGGCGAGGTGGTGGGTTTAATTGCTAACTTAAAGGGGCCCAGTCCAGTTGGTTATGCAACGGCTTCGTTTGGCCAAGGCATTGCCTTTTCGTCCATTACGGCGGCCAAGGCTTTTTCTAGTATTGCTAATGGTGGATATTTAGTTACACCAACAATTACAAAAGGTTATGCTAATAAATCAGGTGAAATTATACCTTTTGAAAAAACTACGCCCAAGCAAGTTTTGAAACCCGAGACTTCAAAAACAGTAACTGATATGTTGGTGCATGTTTTTGAGCAATATGGTAACGGGGCTTATAAAATGGAACATTACAGCATTGCCGCCAAAACGGGTACGGCTCAAATTGCCAAAGAGGGCGCCAGCGGTTACGAAGAGGACAAATACACGCACTCATTTTTCGCCTTTTTCCCGGCATCTAAACCAAAATATTTAGTTTTTTATACTTTGCGTAACCCGCGTGGTGCCTCATTTGCCTCCCAAACCCTAATAGGCCCATTTACCGAATTAGCCAAATACCTAATCCATTACTACCAAATCCCACCTGATCGGTAAAAATTTTATTTTGCAAAAAGGTTTTATTTTGCTAATATCAACGTATGAGTTTATCTATCGGCATTGTAGGGTTACCAAATGTGGGCAAGTCCACGCTTTTTAATGCATTGACGAAAAAAAGTGTGCCGGCCGAGAATTACCCTTTTTGTACCATTGACCCAAGCGTGGGCATAGTTGCCGTGCCTGATGAAAGATTATGGAAGCTTGCAGAATTTTCAAAATCTGAAAAGACCATACCTGCCGTCATAGAATTCGTAGATATTGCCGGGCTTGTGGCGGGGGCAAGCCGTGGCGAGGGCTTGGGTAATAAATTTTTAAGTAATATTCGTGAGGTTGATGCTATTTTGCAAATTGTTAGGGTATTTGAGGATAACAGCGTTATTCATGTAGCCAATAAAGTTGACCCACTAAGTGATATTGAAGTTATTAATTTAGAGTTAATATTGGCTGACTTGGAAACAGTTACAAAGCGCCTTTCAAATATAACGCGCGAAGTAAAAAGGGGGGACAAAGAATTTGTTAGGGAGGATTTAGTTTTGCGTAAAGTTGAAACCGTATTGCTTGATTCAAAATTAGCTAGCACTGCACAGTTGGATGACGAGGAAAAATTAATTTTAAAAAGCATGCACCTATTATCAGCCAAGCCAATTTTATATGGCCTGAATGCATCACAAGTCAGTGAAAATATTATAGACAGTATTGTGGCAAAAATTCCTGGTAATTATGTAAAAATTGATGCAGTGTTTGAGGAAGGATTAAATGATTTAATTACGGAGGCTTATAAATTGTTAGGTTTGGAAACTTACTTTACAACCGGTGTTGATGAAACCCGGGCTTGGACAATACAAAAGGGCAGTACGGCACCGGTGGCTGGGGCGGCCATACATACTGATTTTAAAGACAAATTTATTAGGGCCGAAGTTATTTTTTGGCAAGATTTATTAAATGCCGGCTCGTACGCTCAAGCCCGCAGTCAGGGCCTTTTGCGAGTCGAAGGCAAGGACTATGTTGTCAAAGACGGTGACACTGTTGAATTTAGAATTTAAAGGGTGTATAATAATATCAAATCCAGCTCTTTTGTGCTTAAGAACCAAAACTCAGAGTCAAGCAAGCAACCTTCCTTGTTTTACAAAAGGTCTGAAGTTGCCTCGTTTGATTTATAAACTAAAAACAAAAAACAAAAGAGAAAATCTGGTAAAAAGCCTTGTGAAATTCATGGGGCTTTTTGTTTTGTGTAAATACAGAGTATAATGAAAGTATGGAACAAAATTCAAATAAAACAAATAAGTTTGTACACATTGCATTGATTGTGGGGTTAGTTATTGTTATTAATTTGTTTTTAAATTATGCACTCAGTTTTATTTATAAAGAGCCAGTTTATGAAAAATACTTCCCGCAACCACAAGTTGTTAAAAATTATGATAATCAAGAAGATTGCATAAATAATGGCGGGCAGTGGAATACCGATACCAATTCGTATGTACCCGGTAAGGTAAGTACAGCAAAAGATAGCCCTATATTTACTGGTTATTGCAACGCTCAATATTCAGCCAATTTAAATTACGAAGCCGAGCGAAAAAGTTATGAGCTAAACGTTTTCATTACCCTTATGATTTTGGGTATTTTAATGATGATTTTTGGTATCGTGTACAGCCATGCAGTACTTTCGCCAGCATTTACTTGGGCGGGGGTCTTGTCGTATATTGTGGCCTCAATGCGCTATTGGTCAACGGCTTCCAGTGGGGTACGGGTTATAATTTTGGGTATTGCGCTGGTTGCATTGATTTGGGTGGCATTAAAAAGGTTTAAGGATAGGTAGTAAATTCAATATATTGACAAAATTTTTGCTTGCTGTAAGGTTAGAAAAAAGAAAGTTATGTACAGAATTGAAAATTTAAAAAAGGATGTTTTTGGCATTGGACTCCCTAACTCTGACAATTTTGAAGAGACAATAGGGTTTGATTTAAAGTATGCTGGCCCCAAAGAGGATGTTGAAAAAAATTGTCATGTAAGGGTTTGTTTTTCTAAAGGCTATGGAGCTTTGAATGGTGGTGACATCACAATTTCTCTAAGAATTGACAATATTCACTGTGGTTATATTACCATAGCTGAACTTGGCGAAATAGCGTTTCACGCAAGACGCGGTGACACTCTTGAACAAGCCGGTTTTCGAGTAGATGACATGATGCACCCTAGGGCTGAAAAACTTAGGCTACTTGAAAAAATTTCACCAAGAATCTTGCTTGGTGTTATAGAACGATTCATGCCAACAAATTGGCTACTGTTGCTACCAAAGTAAAATTTCAAACCGGCTATTGCCGGTTTTTGTTTTTTAGTGTATGGTGCAGGTAGGAGGAAATTAAAAATGGAAGAAAATGTGATTAGTTCATTTCGAGGGGATTATAGATTCCTTTCGAACTTTTGGGTCTTTGAAAGACCTATAATTTACAAGGACTTAGAGTTTAATTGTGTAGAGAACGCCTATGTTTGTGCAAAGACTACTGATCCAGATTTATGGGTGAAAGTTCAGGCAATGACACCAGGCAAAGCCAAAGCCTTTGGCAAAGAAATCTTTGCCGAGGAGCTTTCTATAAATCCAGATTGGTGCGATGGTTTTAGGGTCAAGTTAGTAACAAACCTGGTTACACAAAAGTTTCTAAATAATTCCGTCTTAGCACAAAAACTCTTGGCTACAGGTAATGCTGAACTCGTAGAAGGCAATGCTTGGCATGATAATTTCTTTGGTGTTTGTACGTGTGGAAACTGTCCAGCCGAGAAAATGCTTGAAGGTGGTGCTGAAAATTATTTAGGCAAAGCCTTAATGGAAGTTAGAAATTTTTTGCAAGGGCGACTATGATTTGCATAAAAATACACAAGCAAGATTTTGCACCGCTAGGAAACTAGCGGTTTTTTTATATATAAAGTATCAGCCTACAAAAACTCGATAAATTTAGGGTTTTTTGCTATAATCGAGGGAATATGGAGGCAGAGTATAACCATAAAAATATTGAGGCTAAATGGCAGGCTGAATGGGAAAATCAGGGTTTGTATAAAATTGCTGATATGGTAGAAGGCAAGCAAAACTACCTTACCTTGGTTGAATTTACATATCCATCGGGCAATTTACATGTCGGTCATTGGTATGCTTTTACCGTACCCGATATTTTTGCTAGGTATAAACGAATGCAAGGTTTTAATTCATTGTATCCAATGGGCTTTGATGCTTTTGGTTTACCAGCTGAAAATGCAGCAATTAAATTAGGCGAAGATCCAAAAACTTGGACGTATGAACATATGAATAAAATGCGAACCCAATTATGTTCAATGGGTACGATGTTTGATTGGTCACGCGAGGTAGTATCATGCAATCCCGATTATTACAAATGGACGCAAATGATGTTTGCTAAATTTTTTGAAAATGATTTAGCTTATCGTTCAAATACAAAAGTTAATTGGTGCCCAAATGACATGACAATACTTGCAAATGAACAAGTTATTGACGGTAAGTGTGACAGGTGTGGGTCAGTGGTAGAGCAAAAAAATCAAGAGCAATGGATGTTGCGCATTACTAAATATGCCGACAGATTGATTGGTGATCTTGAGAATTTAAATTGGCCTGATTCAATCAAGGAAGCTCAAAAAAATTGGATTGGTAGAAGCGAGGGGAGCGAGATTGGTTTTCAATTAGTTTCTGACCTACCCCCGACCCCTTCCCAAGGAAGGGGTGAAGCGCCAGGCTACATAACCACAGGTTCTAGGTTGTATAAGGAGCTATATGAAAAGGCATTGGAAATGAGAAGTAACCCAACTCAGGCTGAAGAGGCCTTGTGGAAGGAATTAAAATCAAATAAACAGGGTGTGCATTTTAGAAGACAACATATAATACAAAATTTTATTGTAGATTTTTTATGTTTGTCTAAAAATTTAATTATTGAAGTTGATGGCGATATTCATGACTTACAAAAAGAAAGAGATGAAGAAAGAACAAAAATTTTAGAGAGTCTAGGCTACACCATTATTCGTTTTACTAATAATGAAGTTATTGAAAATGTAGACAATGCAGTAAGAAATATTTTAGAAAAAATAAAGGAATTAGGTGACGCGAAAGTCCTTCCCTTGGGGGAGGATTTAGGAGAGGTTTCGCTTGCTGATGTCAAAATCTTTACAACTCGCGCCGACACACTATTTGGTGTTACCTATGCTGTTCTTGCGCCTGAGCATTCTTTGGTTCAAGATTTAAAAGAAAAAATTTCAAATTGGACAGAGGTTGAGAAGTATATTTTTGATACTAAAAATAAGAGCGAATTAGACAGGCAACAAAATAAGGAAAAAACAGGTGTTTGCCTAAAGGGCATTTTTGCTGTTAATCCAGCTAATAATGAACGGGTACCAGTTTGGGTGGCTGATTACGTATTAGCTGGCTACGGCACTGGGGCAGTCATGGCTGTGCCCGCACATGATGAAAGAGATTTTGAATTTGCCACAAAATATAATTTGCCTATAAAGGAGGTTATAGAAAAACCAAAATACTTTCCAGATAGTAAACCTTATACTGAATATGGAATTGTTAAAGACAGTATTTCATGGATGGACGGGCTTTTGAGTCAGGATGCTAAAAAGGAAATAGTTGAAGAGCTTGAAGGTAGGGGTTTGGCTAAAGAAGTAAAAACTTATCGTTTACGTGACTGGGGTATTTCGCGTCAGCGCTATTGGGGTGTGCCGATACCGATTGTCTATGACCCGCAAGGCACGGCACATGCAATATCAGCTGAGCATTTGCCATGGTTATTACCAACGGATGTTGACCATAAACCTGATGGCACTGCACCGTTGGCACGCAGTAAGGAATTATTTGAAAGGACTGAGAAAATATTTGGCAAAGGTTGGACACCAGAGGTTGAAACAATGGATACATTTGTTGATTCGTCATGGTATTTTTATCGCTACCTTGACCCTAAAAATGAAAATGAATTTTGTAGTAAGAAAAAAATGAAAGCTTGGCTACCAATTAATTTATATATGGGTGGGGCTGAGCATACAACAATGCACTTGCTGTATTCGCGTTTTTGGACAAAAGCCTTGCATGATTTAGGTATGGTTAATAATACTGAAGAGTTTACAATAAGGAGAAACAGAGGGCTTATTTTAGGGCCTGATGGCGAAAAAATGAGCAAATCCAAAGGCAATGTTATTGACCCTGATGAAATTGTGGAAAGGTTGGGTGCCGATACAGTGCGCATGTATTTAGCTTTTATGGGGCCATATGGTGTTACAACTAATTATCCATGGGATCCCAATGGTGTTGTTGGAATACGTCGGTTTTTGGAGCGTGTTTGGAGATTTGTAGCGAAAAACGTTTCTGGTAAAAACAATATTGACGAGCCGGTCTGGTTGAGTCCCGCAGGGCGACCCGAGGACCCGAGGAAAGATTCGTTTTTACCAGAAACGTTTAATTCTAGAAGTATTCACAAAACAATCAAAAAAGTCACTGAAGATATAGAAAATTTTAAATTCAATACGGCTGTTTCGGCCTTGATGATTTGTTTGAATGATTTTGAAAAGTCTGAAAATATTTCAATAGAAGACATAAAAGTTTTCTTACAACTATTGGCCCCATTTGCACCGCATATGACTGAGGAGTTGTGGCACACGTTAGGCGAAAGTAAATCAGTGCATCTAAGCACTTGGCCCAAATATGATGAGTCAAAAATTATTGATGAAAGTTTTACAGTTGTCGTGCAAATAAATGGCAAAGTGCGAGATGAATTTATTGTGGGTATTGATGTTGGCGAAGAAGAAGTTAAAAATATGGCCTTGGTTCGCGAAAAAGTTAAAAAATGGCTAGGTGGTGCAGAGCCTAAAAAAATAATTTATATTAAAAACAAGCTTGTAAGTATTGTAGTTTAAAATGTTCAAAAAACTTTACCAATCAACAAGTCAATCAGTCCAAGGCGCCGCTATCGTGTTGGCTATTTCGGCAATTTTGGCCCAACTGTTTGGTTTGGTGCGTGATAAATTATTGGCCCACTTGGTTGGTCCAGGGGCCATGCTTGATGTTTATTACAGCGCTTTTAGAATACCCGATATATTGTTTAACACTGTGGCGACTTTTTTTTCAGCCGCTATTTTGTTGCCATTTTTAGCTAATTATTTAAATAAAGGTGACGAAGTTGGTGGGCGACGTTTTTTACGCGATTCTACAATTTCATTTTCTATTTTAATAATTATTGTTTGTACTGTAACTTATTTTTTATTTCCATATCTTTCACGCGGTTTAGTCATTGGCTTTAGTGAACCAATGCGTATTTTATATATTCAGATTGGTCGTATATTACTACTCTCACCAATTATTTTAGGGCTTTCAAATTTAATTGGCACAATAACTCAGTATTATAAACATTTTATTATTTGGTCACTAGCGCCACTATTTTACAACATTGGTATTATTTGTGGCATTTTATTTTACCCACGTTTTGGTTTAAATGCCATTGTCTCTGGTGTCGTGTTTGGGGCATTATTGCACCTATCTATTCAACTGCCTATTATTTATAAACATAAATATTTAAAATTAGTTGGCCTGGGCCAATATGGATTCAAAGAAATGTTTAGTATTTTTAAAACAGCCTTACCACGAACAATTTCATTGTCATTAAATAATTTAGTTATGCTAATCTTAATTGCTACAGCTACAATTATGAGCGTAGGTAGTGTATCGCTATTTACTTTCGCTTATACTATTTCACTAGTACCACTAACATTAATTGGCCTAACATTTTCCGTCGCGGTCTTTCCTGATTTATCCAAAATATTTAACCAATCAACTACTAACCAAGTAAATAGCGAATTTGTTGAAAAGTTTAAGAGCACGGCCCGTAAAATTTTTGCCTTAACGACCATTATTGCCTTCGTTTTTATTATTTTTCGTGGGCCACTAATTGATTTATTATTAGGTAGTGGGGCATTTACTAGTTACCACACATTACGTACAAGTTGGTTGTTATTTATTGCATGTTTTGGTATGGTGCCAGCCGGAATGGTGCAACTTTATTTGCGAGCTTTTTATGCCACAGGTGATACACGCCGACCTTTTATAGCCACTTTTATAACGGCTATAAGTACGATAATTATTACACTATTTGGTTTGTTTATTTTTAACACAACTAACTTTCCAGTCATGATATCTAATTTAACCGGCTTACTTGTGGCTGATACGTACGTTTTAGTTCTAACTTTTGCCGTGGCCATATCATCAATTATTAATGTATTTTTATTGCGTGCAATTACTCGAAAGTATCTAGGCATTAGTGGCACGATTAGTAAAAGTTTAATTTTTAAAACACTCTTTGTGGCTATTGCGTCAAATATTATTGCTTTTGGCTTTTACAAATTAGTTATTAGTTATGCTGATGGGACAGCTATGCGTTATGGGCTTTTTATTGTAACTTTAATCATTGATGCTGTAATTATTTATGCGCTAGCTAAAAAAATGCAATTAAACGAAGTTTATGATTATATGAAGGCTTATATTGCAAAAATTATATGACAAAAAATAATGTAAATAATACAGCAAATTCTAAAAATATTCGTAACTTCTCAATCATTGCCCATATTGACCATGGCAAGTCTACTTTGGCTGACAGAATGTTAGAGGTAACGGGTACTATTGAGGCCCGTAAAATGAAGGATCAAGTATTGGATAGTATGGAATTAGAGCGTGAGCGGGGGATTACAATTAAAATGCAACCAGTCAGAATGATTTACGAAGCTAAAGCTAGCACCTATAAACTAGAACCTGAAACCTATGTGTTAAACCTAATAGACACCCCTGGACACATTGATTTTTCGTATGAAGTTTCGCGGGCATTAAAAGCCGTTGAAGGTTCAATACTACTGGTTGATGCTACCCAAGGTGTGCAAGCGCAAACTTTAACAACATTGCAAATGGCGCGTTTACCCCGCCAAGGGCGGGGCGAGCAGGACATGGTTATAATACCTGTATTATCAAAAATAGATTCGCCATTGGCGCGTGTTGATGAAGTTAAAATGGAACTAGCTTTATTATTAAACATTAATCCAGATACGATACTTGAAGTTTCGGGCCGTACAGGTGTTGGTGTGTCGCATTTGCTTGATGAGGTTATTAAATTAATACCGGCGCCGAATATTGATAGTGATGTGTCAAATAAATTAATACAAGGTGCATCAGGCCGAGCCTTGGTTTTTGATTTTAAATATGACAATCATCGTGGGGTAATTGTGTATGTACGTGTAATTGACGGAGCTTTTAGGCGGGGTGAATCATTGTTGTTTGCTGTTTCAAATGAAAAGTTTATTGCCCTTGAGGTTGGCACATTTTCACCTGAGGAAATGCCTCGTGATGAAATTCGTGGTGGCGAAATAGGCTATATTGTGACAGGTATTAAAAAGCCAGGTATTGCCTCAGTTGGTGACACTATAACCTATGTTAAAAGGCCATTACCAGCATTACCAGGCTATATGAAGCCCAACCCAGTTGTATGGGCCAGTGTTTATCCTGAATCAGCTGACGACTTTCCTGGGCTTAAAACAGCCTTTGGACGCCTTAGGTTGTCGGACTCATCATTTTCATACGAAGAGGAAAGTTCGGGCACTTTGGGCCGGGGATTTAGGTGTGGATTTTTAGGTATGTTGCACCTTGAAATTGTCACCGAGCGTTTGATTCGTGAGTTTGATTTGGATTTGGTAGTTACAATGCCATCTATAACTTATAAGGTTATGCTAAAAAGCGGTGTTGAGCAAATTGTTTATTCGCCCCACCTTTTCCCTGATGATGGCAATATTGCTAAAATCTTTGAGCCATGGGTGAATGTAAAAATTATTTTACCAACATCTTATATCACTTCACTTATGCCATTTTTATATGATCACGAAGCTAGTGTCTTAGCGACTGAAAATTTTGGTGATAGTCGTTCAACAATTGATATTGAAATGCCTTTGCGTGAATTGATGCGTAACTTCTTTGATGAATTAAAAAGCTTAAGCTCGGGTTATGCATCTATTTCATACGAAATAGGCGAGTATCGCGAGGCTGATGTTGTACGTTTGGATATATTGGTAGCCGATGAAGTCATGGTTGCATTTACCCGGGTAGTTTCAAGGCGTCGTGTTGAGGAAGAGGCCAAGTTGCAAGTTGAAAAATTGCAAAAGGTCATACCCCGCCAAATGTTTGCTTTTAAAATTCAAGGCAAAGCTTTGGGCCGAATTATTTCATCTGAATCAGTTTCAGCCTTTCGTAAAGATGTAACCCAGCATATGTATGGTGGCGACATTACCCGTAAAATGAAATTACGTGAGAAGCAAAAAAAGGGCAAGAAGAAGATGGCCGGTCGTGGCACGGTAAATATATCGCACGAAGTCTTTTTAAAAATGATGCGTGGCGAATAGGAAGCTATCCTGCAATCGAAAATATATTGCAAAATAAGAAAGGCTCGCGAGCTCTTGCATGACTTTCGTTTTTGTAATATTTTGAGATTACGGGTTTAGTATCTAGTTATTGAAACGCGGGTAGGGCATACAGTAAAACCATTGAAATGATCATCAATACTGCCAAGACTGAAAATACTCTGTGGGCACGTTTGCGATTTTTAGGATTTAACAACATGGTGTATAGTATATCATAATGGCAAACGAATTATCAAGAGAAATTTCACGGCGCCCGCAACCCCAACGCCCGGCCCACCACCGGAGTGGTTCGCGAAGATTTTGGCGTATAGTTTTAGCTTTATTGCTATTTGTTGCTTTTGTATGGTTAGGTATCAGGTCAGTTAATATGCTTTTAACCTATAAAGAAGCTCGAGATAATCGGATTTTTGCTGAAAGTCAAAAAATTAAACTTGAAAACGATATTAATGATTTAAATAAAAAAATTGACCAAGTTAAAACTGGTGTGGGCGTTGAGGAGCACATTCGTACCAAATATCCGTTAGTCAAAGAGGGTGAGCGGGTCCTAGTTATAAGCCCTGACGAATCGGGCACAGTAGCACCTAAAAAGACTTTTTGGCAAAAAATCAAAAACCTTTTTTAATTAAAATATAGCATGCTATAATAAAAATATATGAAAAACGTATCAATATATTCAACCCCAACTTGCCACTTTTGCCACATGGCCAAAGACTTTTTTAAAGCAAACAATATAAATTATACCGAATACGATGTTTCAGTTGATGTGGACAAGCGCAACGAAGTTATTAAAAAAAGTGGCCAAATGGGCGTGCCAGTTATAACTATTGATAACGACCTAATCGTTGGCTTCAACGAACCCCGCATTCGTGAGCTTTTGGGGTTGTAGTTTTTTAGGGGCATTGTTTCCAAAAAAACTTACTTCCAAAAAAGAACGATTTAGCGTAGGTGCGCTTTTGTTCCTAAAATAAAAAACCGCCTCGACGTAACCTGTAAA
This sequence comes from Candidatus Nomurabacteria bacterium RIFCSPHIGHO2_02_FULL_38_15, assembly GCA_001785575.1. GTDB lineage: Bacteria > Patescibacteriota > Minisyncoccia > Phycocordibacterales > UBA9973 > MFUC01. Next base: position 25,586 of record MFUC01000004.1, on the reverse strand, counting down.
AGGTTTGTCGTGGCGGTTGAATGCACTCACTTTTTTATTGATTTTTTGATAGTTTCCATGTGGGTTTTTACTTGAATCGTAAGTTTACCGTATCCAGTAAATTTCTCGTAATTTCTAATAAACACCATGAAATCATCTATTTGTGCAAGTAATTTAATTAGCAGGTTGTCATCAAAGGAAATGTCTATAATTCTTGACAGTAAAGCTAGGGCAGAACCAAAATCACTTTCCCAGACCAAGTGTTTTTTCACTGTTGAGACAGTTATTAGTTGACTAAGAGGGGCTTTATGAATTTTTCCAATTAATTCCTTTGGGAATATACCTTCTTTATAATACTCAGCAACTAATAAGATATCATACCAATCTGGCACGGCACTATTTAGAATCCTACTACAAGCATCTTGAAGCTTTTTTCTTTTTTTAGCTTCCTCTTCCTCTTTTTTCAGATTTTCCTGTTTTTGGTTTAACTCCCTTTCTTGCTTTTCAAGTTCTTCATTTGCTTTGCGTAATACAACGTTTTCTCTATCCTTTTTCTTAGCTTTTAGTGCCCTTACTTTTGATTTTGAAAATTTGAAAACATACCAGACAATTGTCAGAAAGCCAATCAAGGTAAAGTATTCATGCAGCATATACCCAAAAGCACCTTTATAGAACCAGAACTGATAGAAAGTGCTAATCAATGATGTTACTATTGGTAATATCACCAAAAGATCAAATGCCTTATTTGTAGTCCGGCCATGATGTTCATTAAATTCTCTCTGGTAATCTTGAATTGCAGGAGTTTGAAAAAATGCAATAAGGAATAGTGATAAAAAACTTGTTGGTACCCAAATATATTGGGTGCCAAAGTTGACATAGACAAAAGACGTTAACATTACCACCGTAGTTAAACTCAGAAGTTTACTTATAGCACTGTAATAAATGTAACTAGATCTACCACTAGACCACTCCCTAACATTTTCAGAGATAAATAATAGCAAGATGCTAAGTACAACAATTGCTGTACAAATTATCCACAAAGTAAGATCAAAACTATTTTTGTTTTGATTGTTAGTACTAGCTAGGTATGCAATTAAGCATAAGCCCTGTGAAAGTACAGACATGCACCTAAGACTAAGCTTGCGTTTTTCGACATAGCTAGGATCGTCAACAAGAAAGTCTTTGAGCGAAAATAGTAGTGTAAGAATTGTGGTAACTGACAATAGGGCGATTTGATCTCCCAGCTTCCAGTTGAGCAAGTTTGCAAAGATGTAACCTCCAACAATAATTGCTGGCAAGATGAGCATAAAGAATGCTTCGCGAATGAAATTTTTTAGATTTTTCAATTTTTTATTAAATTATTTAAGAACTAGGGCGTATTACTGTGCTTTTAATCGCACGGTGACGTTAATATAACGACTTTTACGTGCCACCCTTTAACCGCACGAATTACTAATATGATAGCATGGTTAGTTCTTTTTGTCAAATTGTGTCCTTGCCAGGAGTCGAACCTGAATCAGCTCGTTAGGAGTGAGCTATTCTATCCATTGAACTACAAGGACATATCGTTTTGCGTTAAGCCAAGAATACCACAATTGATGTTGAAAATAAACTGCTAATATGATAATATAATATTCGATGGATAACACTGAAATCTTTCAAAAAATACAAAATCTTGAGGCCAAAATTGACCAACACACTGAAATAATCAACAAGGTTTACAAAATGCAAAAAATTGGTTTATATACCAGGTATGGCTATTGGATGTTTCTGATACTTATTGCCTTTGGCGCCGCCTACTTCATCAGCCCATTCGTTACCACATTAAAAGATGTGTATTTGGGCAACAGTGGCATTTTGGAAATTTTAGGTTCAGTTTCAACCGCGGTTGAATAAAAAGCATATTAAAATTACTCCATAAATCGCTTTGGTAGCTCAGTTGGTAGAGCGCTCCCCTGAAGAGGGAGATGTCGGCAGTTCGAGTCTGCCCCAAAGCACAAAAACCAGACTTTTATTGGAAAGAAATTATAAATTTAAAATAAAAAAACCAAGATGTATTATCTTGGTTTGAAACATTTAAAATATTAAATTACTTAACTGAATTAATTGCTTCTCCGCTTTCAATTAGACCAAACAAGTCAAATCCTTTTGAGAGTAAATATTTGATCTTCTCGCCTTCGTAATGAGTAATATTTTGCTTCTTAACTTTTTCAGAAAACTCTCCAAGCATGATATTGTGGCATTCTTTGTCTTCCTCGGGTGTTATTGATGAAAGTGGGCGAATTATTGGTTTCGCAACTCCATTTCCTAAGGAAATTTCTCTTAGCAAGAAAGAGTTAAATAAGCTCGTTCCGTAAATCCCTGTCTCGTGTTCTCCAGAGTACTGTGTCCATTGCCAATCACAACCTAAATATAGGTGTGCTACTTCTTTAAATTCTGTCATGTTGTTTTATTTTTTATATTTCCTTTTTAAATATCTAAAAACAGTATAGTAAAAACCCTTGCAAAAGTCAAGGCGTTGTGGTATTGTGTTTTTAGATAAATTTAGTCCTTAAATAATTTAAAATATGAAGAAAATAAAAAATTTTATAGTCAATCTGCTAGAGTTTTTTTACTCTCTGTACGGTAGTTTTAAACACAGAAATAATACAGGAGTAATCACGACTGTTTATTCAGACCAACGATGGAATTCCCTTATAAAGATAAAATCTTTAATGAAACAGAAGTATGGGTTTATCAAGATTTTGCATAAAGATAGAGTGAATGCATGGGGGAGTATAAGATATGCTTATAAAGTAGAATCATGGGAACCTACTGAATAAACACAAAAGTGCAATTAATTTCTAGTTGCACTTTTTATATTTTAGTGGAAGGCGCTACACTTCCTAAGTAAGTAATTCTTTTCTCAAAACACAAACTTATACATTCTTGACCTTTGGGGTTGAGCGGCGGTCGCGGTCAATTTTGGGTACAGTAATGGTTAGCAGGCCTTGTTTTTGGACAGCTTCGGCACGGTCGGGCTCTAGGTCAATGGTTAGTACAACATCACGTTCAAATTTGCCCCAAAACAATTCACTATCAATTTGCTCAAAGCCCTTACGTTGCTCATCATTACGATGGCCACGAATTGAAATAGAGTTGCGAGTAATGGTTACGTCAATATTATTTGGGTCAACACCAGCCACAAAAGCATTAACCACAACATTTGTATTACTTTCAAAAACATCCACTGATAAATTGGCTACTTCGTCGTTATTTTGTTCAGCATCGCTATCATCACCGTCTTTCAAGTGATGCTTATT
>MFUC01000004.1:0-22257 GCA_001785575.1 Candidatus Nomurabacteria bacterium RIFCSPHIGHO2_02_FULL_38_15 | reverse complement strand
AGAATTTTGGTCGGCATCATCATCGTCATCAAATTTGTGTTTATTTGACAGTGTCATACTGCCGGTTAACCTTTCAAAAAATGATCTTTTTTTAGACATAATATTTTAATTAGTTTTTAATTACTTATCGCTTTTAATTTATACGGTCAATTTGTCCATGCGTTTTAATTTTTCAAACAATAGTATATTTAGTATAGCAACGACCCACAAAAATGCCAAAGTTTGTAATGTGTTTCTACCGTCACCACTAATTATAAAAAAGTTAAAGGTACTATGCAACAAAACTGCCAGTGCAAAACCGGCTAAAATGTATAATGGTTTAAATTGCCAATTGCGGTGGAACGACAAGCCCAGCATGACACCAAACAAACCGCTGGCCATGGCATGCAACAATGTAGCGCCTAAAAATCGAATATTACCCGTAATAAAACCAGTTAAAATCAAGCCATCAGCAATTGGCCCAATAATAAAAAAGACATTTTCCAAGGCGGCAAAACCCAAAGCCCCGCTGATTAAAAACATAGGGAAGTCAATAGCCCGAGTGGCAAAATTGCTTTTCAGTGCAACTGTATTAATAATTAAAAATTTAAATAGCTCCTCAATGCTGGCAAATACAATTATGCCAGTTATGCCTATGCCTACGAAATTAAAGGCAAATTTTTGGATAGGCACAACTAAAAAAACCATCAAGGCCCCTAATATATAACACAGTATAAAAAGTCCCTTGGGCTTGCCGGCGGTACGTGCGCCCCGCAACCAAAATACCAACCACAAAATAGTGGGTAATACACCGGTTGCCCCGGCGATGGCTATTGTTTGCCAGCTGTAATCGGCCATGGTGTTATTATTAGCAAATTATCTTGCTCTTTATTTGTTTTGGGTAAAAACGACCACAGCTCCTCGGTAATAAACGGCATGAAGGGGTGCAACGCTTGAATTGACCTTGTCAGTATATACATCAATAACCAAGAACGGTTATTTTTTTCATCAGTACTGCCATTTTTTAAAATATCTTTTGATTCCTCAATAATAATATCAGCAAAATTGTGCCATACGTAATGATATAGTTTTTCAGACGCAATATAGAGTCTGTAATTTTCAATATCTGTTGTTATGTCAATCAAAATCGCTTCAAATTCATCAAGTATATTACTTTCAGTATCAGGCAAATTTGGTTTTTGGCTTAAGTCTAAAGTATTTGTTTGAGTTGTGCTTGAAAGTATAAAGCGTGTAATGTTCCACAATTTATTTGCAAATTTTGAATAGGCTTTGACTTTTTGAATATCAAAATTAGTGTCGTTACCCGGGCCAATACCTACAACCATAGACATGCGCAATGCATCGGTGCCGCAGTCTTTAATTATTTCTTCAGGCTCTATGCCGTTTTTTAATGATTTACTAAATTTAATACCTTTTGAATCACGAACAATACCGTGCAAGTAAACAGTTTTAAAGGGTACTTCATTCAACAAATATTTACTCATCAAAATCATGCGTGCAACCCATGGGGGTAAAATTTCATAACCTGGGTTAATTAATGTTGTTGGGTGGTAATTTTTAAAGTCATCGGTATTATTTGGCCAACCTAACGTTGAAAATGTCCAAAGGCCTGATGAAAACCAGGTATCTAGCGTGTCGGTGTCTTGGGTCCAGCCGTCGCCCTCGGGTTCGCCAGCTGGCGGATTAATACCGCAATATAATTCATCACCCTTGTACCAAACAGGTATTTGGTGGCCGTAAATTATTTGACGCGATATACACCAGTCACGCAAATTATTGATCCAGTGACGATATGTTTTATCAAAACGGTCTGGAATAATTTTAACGCCATCTTTTTCTACTGCTTCCAGCATAAGCTCTTTTAATGTTTTATTTTTATGAGAAGGAATTTGTTTGTTAACATTTATAAACCACTGCATTTTAGGCAAGGGCTCAATAATAGCTTCAGTACGCTCAGAGGTTGAAACATTTTGTTTTATTTTTTCTTCTTTCTCCATTAAGTTATTATCACGTAACCACTGTGCAACAATTTCGCGAGCCTCTGAAGTTTTTTTACCAATTAAATTTTCATCACCAACCATTATTTTGGCGTATTCGTTTATAACTTGGACACTTGGCAGTTCATGACGCATAGCGATTTCAGCATCAATTTGGCTATGGGCCGGCGTTACGCCTAATGCGCCAGTACCAAATTCAGCTTCAACTGAATAATCAGCAATAATTTTTATATGGATTGGCACATTACAAAACACAGCATCAAATTCTTGGCCAATGTATTGTTTATAGCGTTCATCGTTTGGATTAACTGCAACTGCCGTATCACCAACCTTAGTTTCGGGACGAGTAGTTGAAATTGAAATAGGGAAGTTGGCCGAATATTTAAAGGTATATAATGTCGCATCACGTTCAACATAAACTAGTTCATCATCTGAAACGGTTGTTTGACCTTTTGGGTCCCAGTTAATAACTTTGTGTCCTTTATAAATTAGGCCCTCATCATACATTTGCTTGAAAGCGGTGCGTACGGCCAAAGACCTGTTGGCATCTAATGTAAAAGCTTCACGTGACCAATCAAGTGACGAACCAAAAAGTCGCATTTGTGTTTGCATATCTTTTTGATTTATTAGTCCAAACTCATTAACCATATTGAAAAAATCGTTACGACTAAAATCGTGTCTACTTTTGCCAGTTTCTTTTGTTAAGTTTTTTTCAAATCTAGCCTGTGTTGCAATTGCCGCATGATCAGTACCGGGTATCCATAAAGTCTTATAGCCCTGCATACGTTTAAAACGTACAACCGCATCTTGTAAGCTGTGTTCAAGGGCGTGGCCCAGGTGTAACCGGCCGGTAACATTTGGTGGGGGCAATACTATTGAAAAACTTTCAGCATCATTTTTAGTTACCCCTTTTTGTATACAAACATCAGGGTTAAAAAAGCCCGATTCCTCCCAAAGTTTATAAATCCGCCCCTCGGTCTCGGCTGGGTCGTAGGGCTTTAGTAGTTTGGCGGGCACATTTTGTGCCTGATTGTGCTCGTCTTCCATGTAATTGATTATACCAAAAAGTATTATTTTTGCACTTATTATTGTTTGAGCCCATTTATAGCATTGTGGTTTTTTATAAAAGAGCGTATAATTAAATTTTAGAAGCACTCTCTACACAATATAATATGAAAAATAAAATAATTTTGCTGACATCGGGTCAGCCGTATCACAGCAACGTGCAAGAATTTGTTGAACAAATCTCGCGCGTGAAGTTTTTCGGTGGGCACATTAACCTGTTCGCCAAAGACCTTATCAATTTCTACCAACGGTTTACTGTTTGGCCAAAAATTCAATCGGTGAACTGCAAGCTTTTGTCGTTGACAGACTAGGCCTTGATGCCGAGGCCTATTTAAATGACGAAGGTAGGTATAAAGATGAAGGTGGCATTTTGATTAAACAAGTTACGCCACTAAAATTTTTATACGAGTATGGTAACCAAGCCGAAGCTGAGTGTTGCTATGCGACAGAGCCAGGTGAAGGCTCAGGAAAATTCCAAGATGTTAAAATTGAATGCAACTGTAAGCTTGTTACCTCAAGCCCAACGGTTATGCGTGAGATTTTAGAAAGACGACTAAATTTAAGCCTGAGCTAAAGCTCCCAATTAGCATTTGCACTAATTTCCCCACCAGTCGGACTGAGGGGGGATTTTAAAATTCCTACCATACCAATCATTATGGCATTGTCGGTTGATAGGTCGGGAGTTGGGAATAAAACTGAAATGTTGGGATCATATTTTTGCACAGCATTTATTAAGCCTTGTTTAATAAAAGTGTTGGCCGATACTCCACCACCAACTAAAATTGTTTTGATTGGATTTTGCCCGCCTATTTCGTCTAGCGCTTTTAGAACTTTTTTAATTAAAACCTCAGTCACTGAGTCTTCAAAAGCCCGGGCAATATTTTGTTTTGTAGTATCGGGCAGGGTATTGTTTGGGGCTTCTTCCTCAAGTTTTTGCACCATATATAAAACCGCGGTTTTTAGGCCTGAAAATGAGAAGTTCAAATCACCTGAATTTATCATGGGCTTGGGCAAATCAATGCTGGCCCTTGGGTTTATACTACGGTCTATACCAGCTAATTTGGCGATATGTGGGCCACCAGGGTATGGCAGGCCCAATAGTCGTGCCACCTTGTCAAAGGCCTCACCTACGGCATCGTCCAGGGTTTGGCCGATTTTTTCATATGTGCCAAATTCAGGCACATAAACTAATTCGGTGTGGCCACCGCTAATTAGCAATGCCAAAGCCGGTAGCTGTGCTTTTTTATTTGAACTAGAATTTAAGTTCAAAAGCGGGCTTAGAATATGACCCTCCATGTGGTTAACGGGTATTATAGGTACCCCCCAAACATAATTTAAAGCTTTGGCAAAATTGATTCCAACCCACAAGGCTGGCTCAAGGCCAGGGCCAGTTGTCACCGCAATACTGTCAATAGAACTTTTGGAATTTTTTGTAATAGTTGGTATATGTTCAATAAAAATTTGGTACAGTTCAGGCTCATGTTCAAAAAGTTTTTTCAAATAATTTTTTTGCTCTAATGAAAAACTATTTAAATTATTTTGTTCAACATTAATATCAAAACCTGCCTGTTTCAAAGTATCCAGTAAAACCGGCACAATATTTTTAGCATGTTCACGTTTAGCCAGGGCTGGGTAGACCCCGCCGAATTGAGCATGCAAATCAGCCTGGCTGGCAACCGTATTACCTAAAACCCCGATAGAGTCTAAACCTCTATCTGCTTCAAGTAAGGCTATGGCTGTTTCATCGCAACTTGTTTCTATGGCTAGAATTTTCATATTGTTACAATATCATATTTACCTGTATTTATACAAAATAAAAATCCCCTGAAACTGAAAGCCGTTAGCTAGCAATTTCGAGGGGATGTATCTTCTCAAGCCCTAAGTTTTTACGGGCTTGTTTTGTATGATTTAGGTACAGAGCACTTTGTTCGTACTCTATATCGTTTTGAGCAGCATATAATGCTTCTAAACCAATAGTACCTTGAATTAACTTCATGATGTCTTTTTGAAAGTCTATTGAGGACTCCGAAAAGTAACGCTTCATTAAGCTTGGATTATTCATAAAGGTGTTTGAACAAAGCTCAAATACTTTTACTTCGTAGAATATTACGAACGGCATGATGTTAGCGCCATAAACTTGGGTCTCAATCGGTAATTTATAAAACCGAATGAAGCCATTTTCTAACTCTATATGCTTTATCTGCACCAGCTTTGCCAGCCAGTTTGCAGATCGTTTTATTTCATTCATTTTTGTGTTATTTAAAGAACCCCTTATTTATAGCATATATGCAAAATATAGTCAAGGGCTTGGGGGAAAGGCCTTTTTCGTGTAAAGTTTAGATAGATATTCTAGTTTTTCACAATTTAATATTGAAATGTATGATAACTTTTTTCATAATAATAACACTAAGCTCAGTCTTTCTAGTTTTTTTTAAATATATTGCTAAATCTGTAAGGCGTTGGCGATATTACAGAAAAAGACCATTTAAAGACCCTGAACCCGAGCCCTAGAAATGGGGCTTTTTTGTTTGCTTTAGTCAAAAAATATGCTATAAAATACTAGTTACTTTTTAAGGCTAAACCCGACCGTGTCGGGTCGCCCGATCAAATCCTTGATTTGATTTAGGGCCCTATCGTCTAATGGTTAGGACGCCGGCTTTTCAAGCCGTTAATCGGAGTTCGATTCTCCGTAGGGTCACATTGACAAGTTGCTACTCTTATTTTTTAATATAAAAATTTAAAATAAACAAAAAATAAACAAAAAGCCCCACGGGTGGAAAATCAGCACATTTCACACCGCAGGGCTTTTCTTAACTAATAACCAACTATAAATTGCAATTTACTTAAGTATATACTAGTTTAGTCTAGAATGTCAAGGTATTGAACTAATTACGTTCTCTTGACTAATTCATACCTGTCTGGTATTATCTTTAAAAAAGAAGCTCTATGAAAAAAACAGTTTTTGTGGCATTTGCAATAATGCTAACCAATTTTTTGCCAGTGTTGCTTTTGGCGCAATCCAAAAATTCACTTGAAACGCAAATAACTAACACTGAAAGTCAGTGCGACACTTTAATTGCAAAGATGAAGATTTCAAATCACGAAGTCTTATCTTTAAAACCAGAGTATCAAAATCTGAAGCGTTTTTACAAGCAAAATAAAAAGAATCCGGAAATGCAGGACTCACTTCTAGAAAGATTTTCAGTCTATAATCAAAAATTAAGTCGTGTAACACAGACATATACAGCGATTGTGTATGATTACAATGAGAGTAGCTTTACCATTAATCACATTACTCGAAAGTTTGGTGTAACTGATTCGGTGAGCATGTCGTTATTGATTGCCTATGAAAAACTAAAAATTTCATCTGATTTTTTGGACGAAGAATTTAAAACGTTCAGAAAATATGGAAGTCGGCTTGACCCAATGAAAAGTGCGTTCGGTGCACTTGAAAGAAGGTTTGCAAAACTTTAGCCCCGATGATGGGGCTTTTTATTTACTGATTTCTATAAAACAAAAAAGCCCCACCACACGAATGTAGCAGGGCTCAGGATACGAGATATAGGATAAATGTTTCCAAGTAAAGTGTATACTATCGGGCTAATCTTTGTCAAGTTTTTGTAATACTTTTATTTTTTAGTTTGTAGCCACTGGTAAATGTCTTCCAGGGCTAGGACGGCATGGCCGGCGGCGATGTTGTTTTGGTGGTACAAAACATCGGTGCAGTCACCAGCCGCCCAAATACCCGAGCGTGAAGTTTTCATATTTTTATGGTCTATAATTATTTTATTGTGCGCATCTTTGGTAATTAAATCACCAATAATATCAGTGTTGGGTAATTGGCCAATTTCAACAAAAATGCCTTTTACGTCTAATTTAATTTCTTCATTACCTAAAACATTTTTATAAATAAGTCCGCCAACAAAAGTATTACTTTCATCACCCAAAACTTCAACCACTACGGCATTATTTATAATTTCTATTTTAGGATTTTTCCTAATAGTTTCTAGGGTAATTTCATCAGCTCTAAATTTTTCGCTACGATTTAATATATAAACTTTTTGGCAATAGGCCGATAGTTGTAGGGCTGATTCAAAGGCTGCATTACCACCACCAATGACCGCTACGGGCATACCAGTAAAAAATGGGCCATCGCACGAGGCGCAATAGGTCAGGCCTTTATGCTCAAAAGTGTTAGCATTTTTGGCTTCTAGTTTTCGGTGATTACTGCCGGTAGTAATCAACAAGGCTTTACTTTCTAAAGTTTCGCCACTATCTAAATTAATTTTAAACAAACTACCAATTTGCTCATCATTTTTTGTAATGCCTATAACTTTTTTGCCTTTCAGAATAGCAACAATGTCACCGGCATATTCGCGCACATGAGTCTCTAAATTTTTGGCCAAATCAGCTCCGCTAATATGTGGGGTACCAATCCAGTTTTGAATATCATCTGACACGTTTGATTGACCACCAAATTCATAGGCAATAATTGCAGTTTTGATTTTTTTGCGAGCCGCATAAACTGCCGCCGCTGAACCCGCCGGCCCTCCACCAATAATTATAAGTTCGTACATACAAAGTATTATAACAAAATTTTACTTTCTTTGCCTGCGCAAAAATGCCGGTACAGCTGAAAAGGTATCGTCATCATTTTCCTCTTCTTCCTCGGGCATTTCAATTTCAGAGTCAACTTTTTTCAAATAATCATTTTGGGGTTGGTTGGTTTCAGTTTTTATATCGTCATTAGTTTTGCGCGAAAATAAGCCACCTAAACCACTCGAATTTTGTTGTGCTGGGTTAGCTGACTGATTAATAGATACGCCAAATGAAGTTTTGCGATTTGTATCAGTAGGGAAGCCGGTGGCAATAACTGTGATTTTAACTTCACCTTTTTTCAATCTATTATCGTGTGACATACCAAAAATAACTTTAGCATCGCGGTCGATATTGTCGGTAACTAAGTTAGCTGCCTCGTGTACCTCAAGTATGCCCAAATCATCACCTCCACACACATTGATCAATACTCCCCGTGCACCATTAATTGAAATATCTAATAGGGGTGAGTTGATTGCGTCCATGGCAGCCTTCTTGGCACGGTCATCGCCAGAAGCAATTCCGACACCCATAATTGCACTACCTGCATCTTGCAAAATTGCGCGAATATCGGCAAAGTCAACATTCATATTGCCCGGCATTGTTATTAAGTCTGAAATACCTTCAACGGCCTGACTTAAAACTTCATCACACATAGCAAATGCATCTTTAAAGCTAGTGTCTTTCGAGGCTACAGTCAATAGGCGATCATTAGGTATAACAATTATGGCATCAACTTCGCCAGCCAGTTCTTCAAGTCCAGTTTCAGCTAAACGCATACGTTGGCTACCTTCAAATGAAAATGGTTTAGTGACAACCCCAACAGTCAACACACCTTGTTCCTTGGCTAATTTGGCAACGACAGGTGCAGCACCAGTACCAGTACCTCCACCCATACCACCAGCAATAAAAACCATGTCGGCGCCTTTAAGTGAGTCTTGAATCTCTGCCTTGGTTTCCTCGGCGGCGCGATGACCAATTTCTGGATTCATACCCGCACCTAAACCTTTAGTTAAATTTTTACCAATGTGAATTTTTTTATTAGCTAATGAATTATGTAAATCTTGCGTGTCAGTATTCATGGCAATGAACTCGACACCTTTAATGTCTGACTCGATCATATGATTGATCGCGTTTTTACCAGAGCCACCAATACCGATGACTTTGATTCGAGCGAATGTTTCTACGTCTGGGCTAATTTTAGGCATATGCTGAATGTGTAACTAATAATGGTTTATAAGTAAAAATTAGCACGAAGCCGGTTTTAGGGCAATAGCTGATGCAAAAGATTTTTCCAGGCTCTTTTTATGCTTCCAATGACATTTTCGTCTTTTTGGTCTTGTATTTCAAGCTCATTTTCAGACTGGAGGTTATTGTTCAGTAATCCGTAGGCTGTATACCACGATGAATCTGGCAGTTCGGCAAGGGCACCGGTGGCCTCAGTCAGGGTTTTGGCAGGCAGGCGAAGCACGTCTTTAGCAAAAGCCTCAATGCCATTGATCAGTGATCCTCGGCCGACAATTAAAACACCAGCCGGCAATAAACCACTACGTTTTATTTTTTTAAGTTGTGTATCAGTCATTTCAAAAAAATCAATCACACGCGCAAAAATAATATCTTCTAATTTTTTACGAGAAACATTTGGTTGGATAATACCCAATTTGACATTTTCAGCTTCTTCAAAATCAATTTTTAAACCTAGGGCAATATCTTTGGTAATATCATTTGAACCAATTGGTAAAACAAAAACCGAAATTGGTAAACCATTTTCGTAAATTGCTGCCGAAACAGTTTCGGCTCCAATATCAATAATACCAACGCCAACGCTTTTTTGCTTTTCACTTAAAACGGCTGAAGCGGTGGCCAATGGTGAGGCAATAATATCAACCACCTCAATACCTAATTTACTAATTACAGACAAAACAGTTTCCAGATGCTGAGTCATGGCAGTTACAAAAAATATTTTGACCTCCAGTTTAATACCTTTTAAACCAAGCGGTGTTCCCAAAACCTGGTTACCGTCAAGGTAATAATCCAGGGCAATGCGATGAATTATTTTACGGTTTTCTAAACTAATATTATTTTCACCATCGTTTAATGCAGTCAATATATCAGCTTCGCTAACCAGACTGTCGGCTCGTGAAATAATCGCTTGGCCAATACCATAACTTGACGCCAAGCCCATGCCTGAAAAGCCGACAACTGCGTGGTTAATTTTTGAGTCAATTTTATCTTCACACAATTCCTTGCATGACAATATGGCCTTTTGCACCAATTTAACATCAATAATATAGCCTTGGCGCATGCCGTCACTTTCAACTTCGGCTAGGGCTACAATTTGCTCGGGGGATTTTTTATCAGGTCTACCAAAAACAAGCATGCGCAAACTGCTGGAACCAATATCTATGCTTGTTCTAATATTTCTCATAAGTTATAAAAGGTTAGTATATATTTTACTATACTTATTTATTATAACTCCTCTACAGCTTATAGCCAAACTCTTTTACTAGTTTTTGTTCTAACAACTCCATTTTAATACCATGATCTAGGCCTTTTAAATGTAGTAATGAATGAATTAATATAAAAGCTAAATAGTCAGCATACTTTGCCTTGTTTTGTAGCGCCTGCTTTTTAATAATAACTGGACACAAAATTATTTCGCCTGAGTTTGTAGTATATTGAAACGATAATGTATTGGGCGTATAAGTTTTGTTGCGCGTTTGTAAATTTATTTTACGAGCTGTACAGGTGCCAACGAAAGCCAGTGACAAAGTATATTTTTTACCCAAAATTTTATTTTTGATTTGCAGTATTTTAACAAGAGGCAAAGTTAAAACTTTGCCTCTTGTTGTGTTTTGAATAGAAACTGAATCCTCCATACTAAGCCATTTTGCCAAGCTTTTTTAGCTTTTCAACTTCGCTTCGGCGGGTCAGCTTTTTCAAAGCCCCAGCCTTCATTGAAAGCTTGCTGGTTTTGCGTTTGGCATAACGGCCGCCTTTAACTTTTGGAATAATCCCAGCCTCTTGAACTTTGCGCGAAAAACGACGCAAAAGCCCGCCTGGGTTTTCGTTTGGATTTCTTGTAACTTCTACATTAATCATTGGCATATAGACCCCACATTACCACAGCCCCCAAAATTATGCAATAAAAAAGCCCGCATACTTTTGTTGGGTGCGGGCTACAAACGTTTAATACTTTTCTATCGGTTCAATCAATATTTTAAACTCCCCACTGTTGGCTTCCACATACCAGTTTCCAGTGATTTCATTTTCAGTGGCTATGCCAATATAGACAATGACATATTTATGACGAATGTTATATTTTTTGAACATAATAAAGAGGTCACCGGGGTAAATAAGTTTGGACTCGGTTGTAAAAAAGTCACGTTCTTTACAAGCGTATACTTCAAATTTATATGAAAAAGCGCCATTGCTGGCGCATGAGATTTTTAGGCTCTTTAGATTTAGGGTATAAATTTATCCCACCAAAAACCAAAAAAGAACCCAGATATAAATAAAGTAATAAATAATACGACAGCCAGGCCGAGCGTGCTTATTGATACAATAAATATACCGTAGTGTATCTTCAGTAGAACTTTTTCTAATGTTTTCATAGATTTCTGTTTATATGTCCTTTGGCAGTATATCTTCAATAAAATCTAAAAGCAATAAAAAAAGCCGGAAAATATGAATCCGGCGTCAGAACTAGTTTTAATTGGTATAGGTCTTAGTAGCAACCCTGTACATTTTTTCAAGATTGTTAGAGAAGAAGTAATTCCTTGTTTCATAGGCATAGCTAATAACAAACTCCTCGTGATTCTTAACAAAAAAATTAAATACAACATCTGCTTGATTCGCAGGTATATTTTGCTCTTTTGCTTTTTTGTGAATAAAATCAATGAAACCTTTTTCGATTTCAGTCAATTTTGATTTCGAACCAGAGCTAATCTTGTTGTTATACTTAACGTACAAAAGTAAAAATAGGGTAATTACTAGTGAAACTAGGGTGTAAATAGTTTTTTCTGTCTCCATAATTTTCTTGCTTTTTTTTAAAATCTACAAAAAACTTACCACCTATTTACAAAAAAGTCAAATAAAACGTCCTGAATTTTAGCTTGACATATAATATCCGTTTGTATATACTTTTAGATATGGATACAACAATGTTAATAAAAACTAAAAAAGACCTTAAACTAAAAGCTCAGGAATTGGCCAGTGAGCTTGGCTTTTCATTGACCGATATTGTAAATGCCTCACTTAGGCAATTCGTTATAAATCAAGGTATTACAATTTCAAAAATTCCTACAGAAAGGCTAGATTCTTATACAAATAAAAAAGAAATTCTTTCGGCATACAAAGCATCTCTAACAGAATTTTAAAATAAAAAATGAATCTTTTAAAAACAAAGAATTACATTAAAAGCACCAGCTCTTTACCAAAAAAAGATCAAGTCATGGTATTGAAACAGGAAAGATTATTAGCCAAAGACATGTTTGACTCTAGATTACATACAAAAAAATTGAGTGGATTTTTGAATGACAAAGTTTTTTCTTTTAGAATAACTAGAAATTATCGTGGAATTTTTCGCTTATCATCAAATGATATAATACTTTTTGCAATTGGCCATCGAAAAGATATTTACGACTCCTTAAACTAGTTCAACTATTTTGGTCAAATAAAAAAGCAAATAAAAAAGGCTGAGCATTTGCATGTCAGCCTTGGTTCATTTTTTAAACTTATTTTCGTTCTTTTTCTTGTGAAAGAATTTTACGAAAAGGAATTTGTCTTTTTTGTCGCTGTATTCATCAAGCTTACTGCGAATTTGTAGCGGTATTTCAGCATAACTTTCGTAAATGTGAAATATGTAACCAATGTAGCCCCGAGCTTGGCGTTGCAACTTCTCGTTGCTATTTTCAGTGTCCAAGCAGGCTTTGTGCAAACAGGCCCGAATTTTGCGTTGAGTTTTTTTAGGAATTGTTGGTTTTAAATAATACCAAGGCTTCCATGTTCTTAGGCAATGACGTGCGCCTTTGATTTTTTCTTTTACCATCAACTTTAATTCCTGACGAGTTTTTCGGTGTCTTACCAATCGCAAACCAGTTAATACGGCCTCTTCCTTCGAGAGGTCGTAAACTTTTGTTTTGCGATGATTAAACTTCCAAATAGTATTTTGCTCAATTGGGCGAAGTTGTCCTTCAACATTTTGCCTGACCCGTTCCTTATTTTGATTACTATCAATACTTAAACCAATGTTATCAACATAGATTGCTTCACGAGTGTAGCAATCAGGGAAAGATCTTGGTTTGCAACCAATTCGATAATACTTCCTTGGTCCCTCAAAATCAAAACTTGAAAGTAACTTTGTGTATGAAACCATCAATGCCATTAAAAATGGTGACGTTGGTGGCCCTTGCACAAGAATGCCTTTATAAGTCACAATTTTTGAGACAATATCAGCCATACATTCGCACAAATCGCTAACATATTCAAACTGAAGTGGGTCACGGATACTTTCGCGAAACAAACGATTTCTTTTGTTAGGGAAAAGCGGACTTCGGTTTTTTGAAAATTCGGCAAAGTCATCTACATATCCAAGATCATTCGTCCTGAAAAGATCTTTTACCGCAAAACCATACTCGCTATTTTTTGTTACCCAAGTTCTACGTCCTTCTTCCTCATACCACAAATAAAGCTCATACCTTTCAAAAGACAAAGAGTTGGAATCGTAACCACTTACAAGTTTAAAGTCTACGCTTTTTTTGCTCATTAAAAACATGTAGTAAGCAAAACGATAATAATAAACTTCAATTTGGAACAGGTCATACAGGGCAGCTTTTAACGCATCGGTTGTTACGCAATGAAATGCGTCTTTTATATCAACTTCCGCTATAAATTTTGGTGCCAAGAATGAGTGGGCCATGACATTGTCTTTAGTTGATTTACCCTTAACGCCGCCTGTGCAACGTTGGTCAATCAGGTCGTGCGCATAAACTTTAACAAAGAAGTTGTAGTACAAACTATTTTGCACCTCAAACGTTTTACCCAGTGGCTCATGAATTATACGTTTACCACCACTACGCTTTTTCTTTGTAAAAATATTGTAGGTAGGGTTTTCCAAAGCCTCTTTCAAATCACTTAGTTTGACAAAGGCTGAGTGCGCAATAATTTCTAACGCATTTTCGTATATTTCATTTTCTATTTCCATCACATTGATTATTTAATTTTTAAAGAACAAACAAAGAACAAATACTGGTTGCTGGGCAATATATTAATGTACTGCCCAGCTTATTTCATTCTAAAGCGCATGCGCAGCATGTGCTTTGCCGTGATTGATGTGGATAAAGATCCACCCCAACCTAATTAATCGTTACGGTAGCTAGAAACTAACTACTAGACAATCGACTATCCAATGGAAACAACCACTAATAGGAACCAGATTAATAGTGACCATAACATAACTTTTTCTAAAAAGCAATACTTGTCTAATTCAACCAATCGGTTTCGTTGACGTAGATGTCAAAGCTTTGGTCAGTGAGTTTGGCAATGTTGGAGGCGATTTTGGTGTGCCAAGTTTCGGGGGTGTACAGGCCGGTGGCAATGATAATATTTTGGCCTTGGTTTTTAGTGTACATACTAATTTCAATACTTTTATCAAGCTCACGAAGTAATTTTTTAACACTACTTAAACTATCAGCATTGTTATACACTGTGCCACCTGGTTTTAAACTTTTTTTAATATTTAATAAATATCCAAACGGGGGGAAGTTTAGTGTTTGCCTGTCGGCCAGTTCATCTTCGTAAAACATTTTTAAATTCCCGCGTTTAATTTCGTTAAATAAATATTCATCTTTCAGGCCGGTAATAATGTGTAACTTTTTGGTGGCAAAATCATTGGCATTTAGTATAAGCTCTATAACTCTTTCAGAGATGCGATAATTTGGCACACCAAAAAGTGAGTCGATGGAAGCAAAAATAATATTTTCGGGGTAAATAATTAATTTATTCATAATGCGCTCGCCACCAATTAAAACACCGTTGTTTTGTGCCCAAGAGTTTAAGGTTTTTTTAATTTCAGTCAAGCTTGAATTCTCGGGCAAGTAAAAAATGTTTATGTCGGGATAATTTGTTTTTATACTTTCTACCAACCTTTCGCTACCAATACCAAAAGGTTTCAAGTTCCAACTGTCGCATTTGGGGCAGTTAACATCAGCATTAATTTTGTGTGCACATCGGGGGCAAACAAATTCACGTTCTTTACCACCTTTTTCAACCAAGCGCATAGGTGCATGGCAAATATCGCAGGTTAGGGGGCTTTTACAGTCATTACAAATTGTGGTGGGGAACAAGCCTGGCTTGGGCGAGAAGATAAAGGTTTTTTCAGCATCAGATTTTTCAAGAATTTTTTTAGCCTCTTCGGTGAACAATTCCCAATTATCTTTACTACGCAGTGAAAATGAAATTTTTTGATTATCAATTAAAAACCGGGTATTTGATTCATTATTGGGTAGCAATACTTTATTTTTAGCTAACAAGTACTGACTAATATTTAAATACGAACCAGCTAAAATAGTTTTTAATTTACTAACGCTTGCTATACGCATTAACAATTCGCCGTATGGTATATGTGGGCGTTTATTGTTAGTATAAAATCGGCTACCGCATTCGTCCATGATTAAAATATCAGCAAAGGGCAGTAAGGCCAAAGCATTTTTAATATTAGTAATTAAACAAATTGATTTGCCTGACGAGCAAATATTTTTAAATAGCTTTGGGGATTTTTCGCCACTCTCTTGACTCAAGACAACTCGTTTTTCAATACCGGGCGAAATAGTTTCATAAATCATGCGACCAATGGCTTTGGTTGGGGCGGTAATAATTATAATTTTTTTATCAGTCTCTTTTTTTGATAGGGCCTCACGCACAAAACGTTTATATAAAATCAAACGTGTATTTCGTGGTTCATGAATATAGGTTATTGATTTGTGTGAAAGAATTTCGGGTTCATATTGCAGTAAAATATTCAAGCCCTCGTCGCTGATTGTGTCGCCTAATATTTCGCTAACTGGCACGGCATATTCTTTACTAAAATTAATTAATTCAGTAATCGCTGTGTCGCTGTGTGGTAGCTTGCCCACGACTTTTGTAATTTTTTTTAATTTAAAGGGCGCGCTTTTTATATCACCTTTTTGTAGTGTTAGCATCTCGCATTTTAAAACCATACCCAATACATAGCGCGACCGAACAGCTACTGAAACAATACTACCCACGACTAATTCCTGCGCACTCCAAAACGAAAGCTCCTCACGTAAGCCTTTTTTAAATATTGCGACTTCTACAATAAACATAGCCCTATTCTAGCATTTTTTGCTATACTGGGGGTCTGATGATATTTCAGCGAATAAAATTAGGTATTGATTTGGGTACGGCCAATACGCTGGTTTTTTTGCCGGGGGTGGGGGTTGTGGTTGATGAGCCAACGGTTGTGGCCATATCAGAGCAGGATAAAAAGATTTTAGCGGTAGGCAACGAGGCCAAGGAAATGATTGGTAAAACCCCTGAAAATATTACAGCTTATAAACCCATGCAAGGCGGGGTTATTGCCGACTATCGCGCGACTGAGGCACTACTACGATATTTTATTAATAAAGCACTACCGAAGTGGAACTTTTTAAAGCCAGATGTTTTAATTTCAGTACCGGCCGGTATTACATCGGCTGAACGTCGGGCCGTTATTGATGCGGCCATTCGGGCTGGGGCCAAAAATGCATATGTTATGAAGGAGCCGATCTTGGCGGCGATTGGGGCGGGCATTCCGATTTATGAATCCAATAAAGGCCACGTTGTGGTTGATATTGGTGGTGGTACGACTGATGTAGCCGTAATATCTTTGGGCAGTATTGTGCATAGCTCATCGGTTAAATCAGCTGGTGACAAAATTGATCTAGCGATTATTGAACATATGAAGAAAAAGTATTCTTTAGCTATTGGTGAACGTACAGCCGAGGAAATTAAAAAAACTATCGCATCAGCTATAATTTTAAAAGAAGAGCTAGTTATGAGCGTAAGAGGGCGTCATTACAGCGAGGGCTTGCCCAAAAGTATTGATATAAAAAGTAACGAAATAACCTTGGCTATTGGTGAAGTATTAGGTCAAATAATTGGCGCTATAAAAGTCGTGTTGGCTGAAACTCCACCTGAACTAGCCAGCGACATAATGGATCAGGGTATTATTTTAACTGGGGGCACATCACAACTTTTAAATTTGACTAAATTGATTGAAAACAAAACCGGTGTAAAGGTTCGTTTGGCTGATAACCCGCTGCATTGCGTTGTTTATGGTACAGGGCAGGCATTAGAGCATCTAGGATCATATAAAAAAGCCCTAAGCTCAAAGTGATAATTCAAAAATAAAAAACTTATGCACGCATATTTAATTTGTACTAACAATAAAGAAATAAATTTGAAAAGCTTTTTACCTAAACTGGCCGAGCCAATTTTTAAACACTATTTTACAAAACTAAAGATAGACGACGTGCATGCGTTAAACAGTTTTTTGTTAACTTCGGGGGCCGAGACACACATAATTTATTTTGAGACTTTTTTAGAACTTGCTCAAAATGCTTTTCTAAAAACTCTTGAGGAGCCATCAGCTGGTAAACAAATAGTTTTAGTTACTAAAAGTCGGGCCGGTATATTGGACACTTTGTTGTCACGCCTAAATGTTATAGATAATGTTGCAGATAGTGAATTGAAACTTTCAAACTTTTTGGAGTTGAGCATTGTAGACAGGCTTGAAGTAGTCAAAAATATTTTAAATAAAGACGATGATGAGGTCAGGCCCGGCGCTCAAAATTTGATAAATCAAATTTTGAGCACTAACACCGAAACAAAGTTTTTAACCAGCCAACAAAAACAAACTTTAGCCCAACTTCATGACCACTTATTTGACTCGGGTACATCAGCCAAACAAATTTTAGAATTTTTAGCTGTGACTTTATAATTTTATGATATAATCTTATTACTTATGTATAATTTTACCCAAACAAAAGAAGCTTTTAAAAATACCCATGAATGGTTGGCGCATGAATTTTCAACTTTACACAGTGGCAAGGCAAGCCCAATGATATTAGATGGCGTGATGGTTGATAGTTATGGTAGTAATATGCCTATTAAAAATGTGGCCTCGGTAACCATTGAGGACTCTAAAACTTTGCGCGTGTCACCATGGGATAAATCGCAAGTAAAAGTTATTGAAAAGGCCATTAATGATGCAAATATTGGCTTGTCAGTTGTTTGTGATGCCGATGGTTTGCGGGTAATATTTCCAATGCTAACGACCGAAACTCGTAGCAAGATGGTTAAAATTTTAAAAGATTTACTAGAGGAAGCTCGCATTCGTGTACGCAAAGAGCGCGAAAAAACTCAAGAGGATATTCGGGCCAGTGAAAAATCAGGCAACCTTGATGAAGACAGCAAGTTTCGCGCACTTGATGAATTGCAAAAATTAGTTGACGAAGCCAATAATAATCTAGAGCAACTTTTTGACAAAAAGGAGCGCGATGTAATGACCGTTTAGCTAGGTTCTAGGGACTAGTTGCTAGTGACTAGGTTTTAGAAAAAAATAAATATGAATAAATTAAAAGAAAATAAATATATAATTTTAATAGGGCTACTAACTCTAGGTTTTGTTTTTTATTGGTTTCAGTTAAGACCAGCCCAGATTATAAAAAAAAGTAATAGTGAAACATTTCTTTATAACTCTACTAACAATCAAGAACCCATCAATATAGTGTTAATTGGCTTGATAAACAAGAAAAATTGTATAAAGATTGTTTAAGGTACAAGGGTATTGAAAAATAAATTTACAATGAATGAACCCAGTATAAAATCATATAAAGATTTAATTGTTTGGCAAAAGGGGTATGAACTTGTGAAGCAGGTTTATACAATTACGGCCAAACTTCCTCAAGCTGAAGTATTTGCCTTACAGTCACAAATGCGTCGCTCGGCAGTTTCAATAGTTTCAAATATTGCTGAGGGTAGTAGTCGAAAAACCAGGAAGGATTATTGCCAGTTTATGCACATTGCCTATGGTTCTACATCTGAGTTAGAGACTCAACTATTTCTTTGTAAAGATTTATACAACATTTCAATAGAACCACAACTTGAATTAATTACAGAAGTTAGTAAAATGCTTAGAACGATTATTAATAAGCTAGAATCTAGTAACTCAACACTAGAACCTAGAACCTAGAACCTATGCCCCTATTGTACTTCTTCATAATACTTTTAATTTTAGTGCTTGTTCATGAGTATGGGCATTTTCAAACTGCCAAGTGGTTTAAAATGAAGGTAGATGAATTTGCTTTTGGCTTTCCACCACGTTTAACCGCTTTTTGGCACAAGGGTACGAAATTTTCATTTAACTTATTGCCCCTGGGCGGTTATGTTAAAATCAAGGGCGAAGATGGTGGCGATATCAGTTCAGGTTCATTTGCTTCAAAATCCTATTTTGCCCAAATCGTTGTTTTAGTGGCGGGTATTGTAATGAATATTTTAATTGCTTGGGTTTTGTTTTTTGGTGCCATGTCATTGGGCATGCCTCAGGCCACGAATGATTTAAACAACGCCGATGTTTTAATTACTAATGTTGCCCCAAACAGTGTGGCCGAAAAAAGTGGTATTCAGGCTGGCGATATTGTACAGAAAATAAATTATGAGGGTGGCGAATTAATTATTACCGATCCACAAACTGTAACCAGCGCCGTTCGTAATGGCCAACCCTTAGAATTTATTTTAACTAGAGCGGGGCAAGAGGTTGCAATTAGTATTGTGCCTGAAAATATTGACGGCATAAATAAAATTGGCATTGAACTGCAACCCGTACAAACTAATAAACTTTCGTTTGGTAAAGCCGTTGTCGCCTCGGCTAAAGCCACAATTTTTTACACCCAGGAAACTTTCAAGGGCTTTATTAATTTATTTGCCAAATTATTTACCGGTCAAAATGTGGGTGACCAAGTCTCGGGCCCAGTTGGCATAGTTAAGCAAGTAGGGCAGGCGAGTGATTTTGGTTTGGCGTACTTGCTGTCTTTTGCCGGTATTTTATCTATTAATTTAGCCATTTTAAATCTAGTGCCTTTCCCTGGGCTTGATGGTGGCCGAATTTTATTTGTCATATTAGACGCCGTAACTCGCAAACGAATTTCACAAAAAGTTTTAGGCTTCATAAATGCCATTGGTATTATTGCCTTATTATTGTTGATGATTTTAATTACCGTCAAAGACATAATCCGCCTTTAAAAATCACTACTAAATACTACTTGACAACTGTCAATGTATTTGCTAAGATACGGGCTAACGTACATTTAAATAAAAACGCGAATGAAAACAAAAATGACATCAATGCTGGTTATGGCTATAGTTATTGCCATGTTAGCAACCACTTCTTGCTCGTTAGCACAGAAGGTTTTTCCTGGAAAGAAGAACAAAACTGAACAGTCTGATGGTGATGAACCTATGACACGTAAGGAAAAACGGACGATTAAAAAAGCTGAAAAGGCTGAGGCGAAAAAAGAAGCTGAAGAAAAAGCCCAGGCAAAAGCTAAGGCTAAAAAACAAAAAGCCGGAGACTCTGAACAAAGCCAGACCGTAGTGTATGACACTGGAACTCAAAAAGGTTCTGGTAATGGGGAAGTAAAAATTACACCAACCCCAACACAAAAAACTCAAACACCGGTCCCGGTTCAACCAACTCCAAGTCAGCCAAACATCAAAGTTCAGCAACCTGTTGTTACTGCTACCGCGAATGAACTGTTTATCGGTGAACTGGATTTTGCCAACATGATTGGTTATCCAACTATGGGCGGGCAATTTTACATAATCTCTCCAGTGTATCAGGATTCGATTTGGGTTGAAGATGGCGACAATAGTCAGGGCTATTGGGAGTATGACAAAAAATTATCCTTTTCGGTTTACGTTCCAACTGAAGATTACCGATTGATGAAGAACAAAAACAAAAAGGTGGTAGTTTATGCAAGATGGATGAAAATGACATCAGACGGAGTTATGGATCTTGATTCAAAAACACCTGGATTGATTGTTAAAGCCGGCATTCATTACACTGATGTTGGTGTAGAAAATCCATTCAAACCGAGCTTGAAACCAGAAGAGCCCAAGGAGGTGTTGGTCAAAAATGACAGAGTGATAAACGTTGGTAAACCATGTGACCCTCGCCGATGCCCGGTAGGAAAAGTCATGGACATGGCTACTTGTAACTGTGTTAGTCGGTAAGAGTAAGAATAGTTCACAAGCCCGCTTCAAAAGAGCGGGTTTTTAATTTTAGCCATAAGTCGGACTTATGGCTGGTTTACAAAAGTATGAATAAAAATACAATGCCAATGATTATGCGGTACCAGCCAAAGGACGTGAATGAGTGGGTGGTAATGAATTTTAAGAAGCTTTTAATGGCAAGAAGGGCAACAATAAAGGCCGTGATAAAACCAGTCAAAACTAATAGCCATTCATTAGATGAAAAACTAAAACCGGTTTTAACTAAGTCATAACCGGTGGCTGCTAGCATTGTGGGTATGGCCAACATAAACGAAAATTCAACCAAGTCCTGGCGATTCAAGCCCCGCATTAATCCACCAATAATTACCGCACCTGATCGTGATACACCGGGTATAAAGGCCAGAGTTTGGATTATGCCCAACATAAAAGATTCTGTTTTATTTACAGATTTGTTTAAGTTTGCATTTGAATGCAAATTTATGCTTTTTTTAGCCAAGTTATTTTCAACAATGATTATAATAATACCACCTAAAATCAAGGCAATAGGCACGATAATGTTGTGACCTAAAAATATTTTAATTTGTTTATAAAACAAAAAGCCAATAATTGCGGTGGGCACAAAAGCATAAATTAAATTTATAAAAATACTTTTATTATTTAAAATCCTTTTTATGTACAAAAACACAACGGCCAATATAGCACCTAATTGTATAATAATTTCAAAGCTTTTTAAAAACTGATTGGGTTGTAAATTCAACAAATTGGCAGTCAAAATCAAATGCCCAGTTGATGAAATTGGCAAAAACTCTGTTAATCCCTCTACAATGCCTAATATAATTGCGTGTAATATAGTCATGTTTAGTTTATAGCTTTTTATTTACGGCCAAATAAGCCGTCACAATAGCGGCAGTTTCAGCGCGTAAAACATTATTACCTAAACTATATTTAGGTATACCTAATAATTCTGCCGATAGTTTTTCGCGGTCTGACCAACCACCTTCGGGCCCAATGAAAAATACAGTGGCTATTGGATTATCAATAATTAATTTTTTAACCTCAACTTTGCTAGGCGAATCGTGGCCGGGCATATCGCAAAAAACTAATTGGATTGCCTCGCCTGACTCAATTTTTTTAATAAAATATTCAAAAGCTTTTTGCAAATCCATTTCAGGCAATAAATAGGGTACAACTAGTCGGCCTGATTGTTCGCTGGCCTCGCGTACAATCGTTTGGCAACGTTCTATATTTATGCCTTTTTTAATAACTTTATCGCTAGTGAGTGGCAAAATACCACTGACCCCAACCT
>MFUC01000003.1 GCA_001785575.1 Candidatus Nomurabacteria bacterium RIFCSPHIGHO2_02_FULL_38_15 | reverse complement strand
ACCATTTTTTTGTAACTCTTTGACCTTCTTGGCCACGGCCGCAAATTTACCCTTTTCAGTTTGAAAGATTTGGTCATTATGATCAGTTCGTTTAATCGCCCTGTGCGTTGGTACAGGTATAACATCAATTTTGTAAACTTTGTAGAACTCTTCTTTTGAAGTCATGGCCGTACCGGTCATACCTGATAATTTTTTATAAAACCTAAAATAATTTTGATAGGTTATAGACCCAACCGTGCGAGTCTCTTGTTCGACTTTCACCCCTTCCTTGGCTTCAATAGCTTGGTGCAAGCCATCACTCCAACGTCGACCCGGTTGCATCCGACCAGTAAATGGATCAACAATTACCACCTCGCCATTACGCACGACATAATCGCGATCTTTTAAATATAATGCCTTAGCCCGCACAGCATTCTCAAGATGGTGCACATAACGAATACCTTTTTCAGTATAAATATTTTCAACCCCCATAGCATTTTCAACCTTTGAAATACCCCCGTCAGTTAACTGTATGGCCTTATGCTTTTCATCAACTTCGTAATCATCACCTTGATGCAAGTTATGGGTAATGCCAGCAAATTTAGCATACAATTCGTCAGAATCTTCAGCTGGTTGTGAAATAATCAAAGGTGTACGCGCCTCATCAATTAAAATAGAGTCAATTTCGTCAACAATGGCATAGCTGTGGATACGCTGGCTTTTTTGCTGGATATCATAAATTAAATTGTCACGTAAATAATCAAAACCAAATTCACTGTTTGTGCCATATGTAATATCAGCCAAATAAGCCTCTGTACGTGTGCAAGGGCGTAATTTTTCATACACAACCCGAAAGACCTCTTCATTGTTAGTGTCTTCAGGCGCAGGTACAGATGGGTCGTACATAAATGATGTTTGCCCACCAATAACCGAAACACTTAAACCTAAATAATTAAAAATTTGACCCATCCAACCGGCATCACGCCGTGCCAAGAAGTCGTTCACAGTAACAATATGCACACCCTCGCCTGACAATGCATTCAAAAAAGCTGGCAACGTTGCTACTAATGTTTTACCTTCACCTGTGCGCATTTCAGCAATATTACCATCATGAATAATTTTACCACCCATAATCTGCTCGTCGTAATGTCGTTGGCCAATTGTGCGTTTTGCGGCTTCACGTACCAATGCAAAAGCTAGTGTTTCAACCTCAAGATTAAAACCACTTTGGCTAACCTGTTTTTTTAAATCAGCCACGATGACCTTTAATTCATCAGCACTTTTGTCAGCCAGTTCAGGCTCGTGTTTATTAACCAGTATCGTGAATGGCATGTATTTTTTGCGGGTTTTTTCGCGTATATCACCACCAAAATTGAATATTCCCATAAGAAGGCTATTATAACAAATAAAAGCCTTTTGGGCTATTCAATATAAAAATGAAAAACACCCCGGCTATCGAACGGGGTGTTTTTCTAAAGCGTATGAACGAAAGAATTATTTCTTTCTCTTTGTTGTTCTTTTTTTAGCCGCCTTTTTTACAGTTTTTTTAGCTGCCTTTCTTTTGACTGCTTTCTTAACTGTTTTTTTAGCTGCCTTTCTTTTCTTTGCTGCCATAAACATTATGCATATTATTTATAAGCGCAACCTGGTGCGACCTAGGAACCACCACATTGCTACATATCTATTATCATCAATTAATCAAACAATAACAATGTTTTTTACAGCTTTTGTTGTGGAAAAGCTAAAAAAGTATTAACGTAAACTATTATTTACATAAAATACATAAAAGTATTATTTTTTCTATATTTTTCATACTTAAAACAGCTTTTTTGTTAAATAATAGTGCATGTAAAGTTTGGTTTACAATGCAAAAAACTATTTTTACCTCACCCCCTGACCCCCTCTCCTGTTTTAGGAGAGGGGGAAATAAAAAATTACCCTCTTAGTGCAGGCAACGAGTCAAACTCCACAAAGTCAATAAGTGAGTGAAATCGATACCTGCACCAAAAGGGCAAAATTACGGCTACCTACCAGTAAGTATACTGACGTAGATAGTACCTTATTATTACAGATTTATATATTTTTGCAACAACAAAACCGCCCGAGGGCGGCCTGTTGTGACTTTATCAGCTAAATTAAAACTCAACTGATTGGAGTTCTTAACTCACAAATAGAGTATAGCAAAACCATCTCTAAATGTCAAGCTTTTTTGGCAATTTGTAAACTTTGCCTGATTTTGAAGCTTTTGGCATGTACTAGAACACCAAGATATGAATTTTGTTGTGCTTCATTCAGTCCAGACTTCCATTTCTTTAAAATTCTTTGTTTTGTAGAAGTTCGCAATATTTTATGATGTGGAAATATAACATAGCCTAGAAAATCAATGCCTTGACTAACCTTTCTAAGGCTAATTTTATTTGGGTGTATTTTAAGTAAAAGCTCTTTTTGTAAAAAATTATCCATTTTGGGTATTAAATCTTCAAGATACCGTTTGTTTGTATTGACTAACACAAAATCATCACAATATCTAACATAATACTTAATTTTTAAATTGTGTTTAACGTAGTGATCAAACACATGCATGTAAATATTGCCAAATAGCTGACTTGTTACATTGCCAAGTGGCAAACCCTTGCCTGACGATTTTTCAAAACCTAGGATTATGGACTTGATAAGCCAAATTGTTTTTTCGTCTTGTACATATTTTTCTATAATTTTTAAAAGTATTAGGTGATCTATAGAGTCAAAAAACTTCCTGATATCACACTTTAAAACATAAGCTTTTGTCCTGCCATTTTTAGTTACTTTTTTGATAAACTTATTAAGCCTATCAACGCCCGCATGTGAGCCTTTATTAAGGCGACAAGAAAATGAGTCATCTATGAAAAACTTTTCAAATAATGGCTCTATGGTACTGACCAAAGCTTGGTGTACAACCCTGTCACAAACTTCAGCTGAGTGAATTATTCTCTCCTTTGGGTCGTGTACAGAAAATGAGCGATACGGCAACATACTATATGTTTGAGACTTAAGTTTGGCCGAGAGTTGAAAAATATGTTCCTCTAATCTATTCTCAAATATAAGTACAGCTTTATTAGAGCGCTTACCTCGTCGAAACTTTTGCCAAGCCTTTAGTAAATATGCTGGCTGTATGATATAGTCAAAAATACCATGAATAACCCCCCCCTCAAATCATCAACCTTACTATTATTTTGCATATTAAAAGATTATACATCCATATACACAATACAGGAAATCAGCTAAATAAAAGAAATAAACTTGGCATACACAAAGAAGTTGAAACTAGAGCTATTGAATGTTTGACATTGGCGATAGATTCAGCCCTTCAACCCAAACATGAAAAGGTACATGCTCTTCAAAAATTACGTCGCAATACTGAATTATTAAAACACCTTGTTCGTACTGAGTATGAACTACAGATTATACGCGAATCAACTTATTTAAACCAAACACAAATACTTGTAAACATATCAATGATGGCAACTGCTTGGTATAAATCAGTCTTGTAAAAATCACCACTAAAAGTGGTGATTTTTACAAGAAATTTCTGACGGGGACCGTTGTCGGAATTCTGATTGTCACGATTGTTCCAGTCCAGGTTGAACTGACCATTGTCATTGCAGTTCATGTTGATGACGTTGTCATCATGGTCGAGGCCGTATTCTGTAAATACCCATCAATAGCACCAGGCCCAGTCTAAACCAAACCTTGCGTTTACTACTCTGCTGTAGCTTTGTTTATACACTAAATGTATCAGGTATGTACAGGCAATTTCTTATACTGGCAAATTGCTACCCTTCGATAATCCTTGGGGCCAATTTAATAACCTTTTCTAGTATAACAAAACCCTTCTGCTTTCGCAAAAGGGTTAAAGATAAAGGTTAAAAGAGCTAGAAATTGACCTGACGGGGACCGCTGCCGGAATACTGATTGTAACGATTGTACCAGACCAGGCTGAACAGACCACCGCCATCGCAGTCCATGCGGATGACGCAGCCATCATGGTCGAGGCCGTGAAAGCGTGTTATGCCCTTGATATCAAGCATTTTACCGGTTTCGTATTTATACCGCATAGCAGTAATGATGCCTTCATAAGGTGTCATGTACTTGTTACCATCTTTGCAAAAATCATTATAGCTTTTATTCAAGTGCTCGGCATCGGGCTCAACACCACCTTTGTGTGAGAACCAGTATCCGCTTTTTGGCCTAGCTTGTTGTTCGCGAATCATTTTATCAATGTCTAGCGAATAATCATTCTTGTACACGCTTTCACCAAAAACTTTTGGATGACACATGCCGGCAAAAAGTTTAGGCCCTGTTAGTCGGCTGTCAATATATTCAATTGCCGTAAAATTTGAGTTTTGGGCTGGCAAACCATTAGCCTCTATATCAAGATCAAAGATCTCTTTGTAGAATTTAAAGACCTTTTCCTGTTCAGGAGTTGGTCTCGGTGCTAAGGTGATTTTTAAAATCTCAGCCGCAACCTTTTTGGTAATATCGCGAACTACTACCTCATTTTGTAGAAGTTCCTTCATACCAGTTTTAGAAATTTTTCCATCAGTGGCATCAATAATGCCATTTGAAATAACCAACCCTAAGCGGGCATACGAACCAGGGCTTGCCGGTTCAAATTTTTCTTTCTTCATCAGTCAGATTTTAATTGTTAGAACTATAGCAACCACACCATGTGGCAACTGAAAACTAGTTTAAGTATAGCATACTACCTGTGTATATGTCAATAGCTACTTGGCGTATTGGGTGGCTTCGTCAAATTTGACTGAAAGCAGTTTAGACGAACCATCTGAGCCTATAGTAACACCATATAATACACCAGCACGCGACATTGTTTCGCGATTATGGGTTACAACGATTAATTGCGAAAGTTTCGATAAGCGCTCAACCATATCACCATAACGGCGCGAATTGGCCTCGTCTAACGCCGCATCAGTTTCGTCTAAAACTAAAAATGGGGGTGGTGTAACTTGGCTCATTGAAAATAATAGGGCGATAGATGTAAGCGACCTTTCGCCACCTGACAACATGTGCAAATCTTTAACCTTTTTATGCGGCAATGACACGTTAATATCTATACCTTGCTCAACGACAAAATCATCATTATCCTCCGATTTTTTATGCTCGGTTATGATACTTAGAAAAGCATTGCCACCGCCAAACATAGCACTGAAAAAGTCTTTGAATACTGCGTTGATATTTTCAATGCCTTTTTTAAATAACGTGTTCATTTCTTCACGTAAATTAACAATTAGATTTGAAATGTTTAAAATACTATTTTCAATGTCAGTAACCTCCTTTTCTAAAAACTGATCACGCTCAAATGTTTCGTTATATTCGCGCATAACCTCACCCCCGCCAATACCACCCAATTCCTCAAGTTTGATTTTAAGTCGCTCTAGTGTGCGACGGTCTTCAGTATGTAAATCTTTGGGTGGAGTTTCAGCAACCTCCGTGGCCCGGGCTGTATGTATAATTTGTGGACCCAAAAGCATGGCCATTTCCTCCTCAAAATTTACAATTGCACCATCACGCTCGGTTACAGCCTGCTGGTCGCGTTCAAGTAGGGCAATTTTAGTTTTAATGTCACCTTCACGCTCTAAAACTGCACGCAAGGCAAATTCATGACTTTGGATATTCTTATTAAAATCTGTATTGATTTGCTCAATTTTATCAATCTTTTGTTTAGTCTTTAAAATTTCATGACCCAAGGCCGCAAGCTCAAAAACAAGTTTTGACTTTTCATTTTCAAGCTCAAGCAATTGATTTTGATCTTGATCTTGATTACTATTTGCATCAGCCTGATTATTTATTAAATTTTTTAAAATATTTTTAATCCTAATAACATGCTCAGATATTTCATTAGGTCTTGAGCTTTTTATAATATCTAATACTGACTCAATAACCCTGAATTCTTCTTTGAGAGTAGCGATGGAAACAGATATAAATACAGAGCTATTTTCATGGGTGTTAGTGTTTTTATTGACCAACATTGAAACCATACCCTCAATCCTGGCAATAGACTGTTCAATATTACGACGTAATTTTTCCTTATCATCTAAAATCTTTTTTAGGTCATTAAGCTCGGTTAGATCTAGTGTATTTTGAACACCAGAATTTACATTTTCAATTTCAAACTTGATACTAGCTAATAAGTTTTTATTTAAAATTAAATCTTGATCAAGAGTTTGCTGTTCCAGCATTATTAAAGCCTTTTCGTTGGCATAATATTTTATGGTAATTTGTTCAAGCTCGGTACGCACAGTTTTGGCCTTTTCAACCTTTTCAACCTGGCGTTTTAAAAATGTTAAATGCGGGGCAAGCTCCCTGCGCAAGCTTGCTACCTCTTTTAGATTAACCCTTGATTTTTCCAGCTTGCGTTCAGCTTCTTTCATTCGTAATTGATAAATACGCAAACCCAAGGCATCCTCTATCATACTTTTTCGATCGCGCGGAGTGGCTGAAAGTATCCTGTCAGCTTCACCCTGCGAAATAATATGATGGCCTGATGCCCCAATATGAATACTAGCTAATAATTCAGTAATGTCCTTCAACCGCACCTCACTGCCATTAATTAAATATTTATTAGCCCCATCACGAAAGACTTCGCGGGCGATGCGCACCTCATCAAAATCAAGTTCAATTTTATGCTCACTACTGTTTTGAAAGTTTAACTGCCTATCAGTATTGTCAAAAAAAATTTCAACCTTGGCTCGGTTAAGTTGCTCTAGATTTTTAGAACCCTTGAATATTAAATCGGCCCCGGCCTTGGAACGCATAGATTTGTTGGATTGCTCACCCAAAACAAAGCGAATAGCCTCAACCACATTTGATTTACCCGAACCATTCGGCCCCACCACAGCCGTAACAGCCGACATAAAGTCCAGCGAATGCTTCTTGGCAAAAGATTTAAAACCTGTAAGTTCAAGACTTTTTAGTTGCATATATCTATGTATTGTATAGCGATTTTATAACTTTATCAAGTTAAAAAAGATCTTTTTATAAACATTGTCTACGTCAAACTACCAATATATTCACCGACTTTTTGAGCAAATTCATTTCTTAAAACTTCAGATTCTTGCTCTTTGTCACTCGGAACATTACCAAAGAAAGACACCTTAAAAATCTTTTCACCATCTTTATCATCCATTTCCCAATCAAGCCTTAGTTTTGAATGCGTACTTATTTTAGACCCAAGCCTGTATGCCACAGCGCCTGAATTATCTAGACTTTCTTTAACCTTGCTAAAATCTTTGTGCCAATCTAATTTCATCGGCGAAGCCCCAGAAACTTCACCATATATACGCAAAATATTACCCCAAACATCTTGATTTAAT
Source organism: Candidatus Nomurabacteria bacterium RIFCSPHIGHO2_02_FULL_38_15 (assembly GCA_001785575.1). Lineage (GTDB taxonomy): Bacteria > Patescibacteriota > Minisyncoccia > Phycocordibacterales > UBA9973 > MFUC01. The sequence goes on along the minus strand of MFUC01000003.1, from coordinate 4,291 downwards.
CTTGATGCTTTTATTATATTAGTTTTTAAACTCTCATTACTATTACTTAAATTTTGACCTTCCATACTGTAAATACTAACACATTGTAGAACCTAGGACAACACATATTTGACTTATCTAAATATTTAATATAAAGTAAATCAAGAGGATGGTCGTTCTCCTATCTTAAAGATAAAGTAGCGTTGTTCACACTTTAATTTTTGTTATTATGAAAACTCTAAAATTTTTTTCCGGATTTATTATGTTTCTTATCGGTTTTTTAGTTTTACTACAAGCAAGTGATTTAAATCCATTACTTACAATTAAAAACTATGGGGTCTGGGTAAACGGTCATTTTCCATTAGGGACAAACTTTTTTTTGACATGGTTCATACCATGTTTATTGATAGGTGGTACCATTTGTGGAATAGGATTGAATATCATGAAGCCAGCACAAAAAAATTAACTATTTTTGAATCCAGGTCGCTAAATCATTTAGTGACCTTTTTATTAATCCAACCAATTTTTCACCTCCAGGGCTTCGCGGGCGGCGGATTGCTCGGCTTCTTTTCTTGTTTGATTTGACCCTTTCCTATTATTTGTTATACTTTAATTACAAAGTACCTTAGGCTCCGAGAAAACCGCCTTTCGGCGTTTTTCGATTTACTGGCACATTTAAGCTTTTTTACTTGCAATATTTAAATGGGGTGCTATAATAGACCCGTAACCATGAAAGAGGCCCTTATGCAGATCCGTCTGCATCGGGGGCTTTTTCTTTTGAACTTATTTTATTTGAAAACTTATGATAATGCTCATTTAAAAACATCAATTCAACTGCATATTTATTACGAAGCAAAAAAGAACATTTATTTTTATTTGGTGCTAAAACGTTTAAAAGAGCGTTTTCTTTCTGTAAAAATTCTGCCAAACATGCAAAATCTCCATCACCTGAAATTAAAATACACTTATCAAATTCTTTTTTATAAAAATCAGAAATAGAGTTTAATACAAGTTCAGCATCACAATTACCTTTTATAATTTTTTCAACAGAAATGGTTTCTTTAAAAATTAGAATAAATCCACATCTTTGCAGGTAATCATAACGTTTTGCATTTTTAGGAATAAGGCCAATAAAAATGTATGCTTTTTCTACTCCATATTTTTGCCGAAGCCAGCCACGGAATTTTTTGTAATCAATATCAAAACCAAGCTCATTTGAAGCTCTGTGTAAGTTTGCACTGTCAATATATGCGTTAATCTTCATAGAAAAATTATAGCATTAATCTAACCAATTTTTTACCTCCAATGCCTCACGGGCGGCGGATTGCTCGGCTTCTTGTTTAGATTTGCCCTTACCCTCGGCAACTAATTCATTACCTAAATAAAGGGCTATGACAAATTGCTTGTCGTGGTCGGGCCCAATGGCTGAAACAACCTTGTATGAAGGCGTAATACCCACTACTTCCTGGGCTTTTTCTTGGATCAAGCTTTTGCCATCACGATACAGCTTCTTTTTAATAATTTTAACTATTTTTGGTACTAAAGTTTTTAAAACAAAATCCCGGGCAATGTCATAGCCTTGGTCTAAATACAATGCACCCAAAAAGGCCTCATAAGTATTGGCTAATATATAAGTACGGGCTTTGCCAATATCTTTAGATTCGCCCTTTGAAAGTAGTAAAAAGTCGTTCATGCCAATTTCAACCGCCACATCTGAAATAATCACAGCATTAACCAGTGCACTTCTATAAGCCGTCAACTCGCCCTCGTTTTGACTTTGGTAATTGTCATATAAATAATCCGTCACAATTAACTCCAAAACAGCGTCACCCAAAAATTCAAGCCGTTCGTTGTGACCATGGGGTAATTTAGCATTTTCGTTAACATACGAACGATGCGTAAAAGCCTGGGTTAGCAAGTTTTTATCTTTAAAATTTACACCTATTTGTTTTTCGAAAATAGAAAAATTAATTGTCGTCATAGTAGTATTTTTTAATCAAGTAAGCTTAATTTACTTGGAAGTAATAATAGAAACGGCTTTTGTGATAATTGGTATAATGTCGTCGTACATTTTTAAATTATGAATCTCACCCAACTCGAACCATTCGGCGCCATCAAGCCCACCGGTTGACTCTAGGTGTAATTCACCAAACTCTGCTTTAACCAAAAACAAAATTACGTTCTTTTTGATTTTGCCTTTTTCGGGGTGTGAGGCAATGTATGTGTTTTCACCCAATTTTTCAACAACTTCAACATCAATACCTAGTTCGTCCTTGATTTCGCGTATAACGCCAGCCTCTTCGTTTTCGTCATTGCTTATGCCACCTTTGGCCAGTGTCCAGTAACCAAAAACATCATGTACAAAGGCTAATCTAATCACGCCGTCTTTGTCTGAATAAACTACAGCTCCAGCTTTCTTTTCAATCGGTAGTTTTGATTCATCAATCTGTATAGGCTTCTTTTTACTTGAAACTTGATCTTTGTCAGGCTCACCTAATTCCTTGTAAACGGCACCCAACACACCATTAATAAAACGGCCGGTATTGTCGCCACCAAATTTTTTAGCCAATTCAATAGCCTCGTTAATCGCTACCTTTGGAGGTACTTCATCACGGTTACCAAAAAGTAATTCGTACAAGCCAATACGCAAAACGTTCCTGTCAGGCAAACCTATTTTTTCAACTGGCCATTCGGGGGCAGCTTTACCAATAATTTGGTCAATTACTGGCTGTTTACGCACCACACCTTCAATTAGTCTTTCGGCAAAATCCTCCTTGGCAATTTCAGGCGCAAACTCGGCAATGTTACGTTTTAAGATATCAAGATAAGCTCCCGGTTGCATTTGACCGAAATCCCATTCAAAGAGTGACTGGAGTACGATTGTACGAGCTAAGTGCCTGTTTGCCATATTGTATAAGTACTATTTTTTAGATTTTAATTTCTTTTCAACCTTTTTAACAACATCTATAACCTTCTTTCCTCGGTACAAGCCAGTTGTTGTTGATGCCCGGTGGCGCAAGTGTTTGGCGCCCGAATCGGCATCGGTTGTAATGGCTTGTTTTTTAAGGGCATGATGCGAACGACGATTAGCCGTATGCGCCCGTGTATGTCTCATTCGAACTGTCATATATGTATTTATACCCTATTTAAACTTTTTTTGCAATAAAAAAGGCCGTAAGAGTTTTGTGTAAACTTACGACCTGTTTAAATACATGTACAGAGGTAACCTGTACGTATTTAGTAATTTTAGGTGTAGGCTGTTTTTCAAGACTGCATCTGTTACAGCAGACTCAACAATCCTGCAATAATCAACAGGGTGCAGCAGCTTGATTGAGTTTCTCCAAAGATTATAGAACTTTTTATTTTTCATCTTTGGCTCAATAATTGCAGTAACTTCGAAAAACAGACGGTAGATTTTTGCCTGAGTTTTAAATTCATTGGGACCCACGTCTACATAGAACGGTAGCTCTTGTAGCTCAACCAACATTCCAGTCTTTTGCAAGACTCCTAATATCAGCGCTTTGTGAAAAAAAAGTAAGTACTCGCTTTTCAAAAAAATGTTGCCCTCAGAACAAAGCATCCAATCTTGCTCAGTATAAGAATGTAAAAGATCTTCATACTGTTCTTTCTCGAACTCAAAACTTTTAAGTTCTTTTTCAAAAGTATTGGTTAGAAAGCCGGCCTGCAAGTACTGCCCCACAAAACCTGTACCTGGGAATTTGCGCGAATGCCGATCTTTCTTTTCTTTGTTCTCAAAAAGAACAATCGGATCTACACTCGGTTGGCCAACTCCGTTGGGGCCCTGAAACATCAGAGCTGTTAGGTGCACATGGTCACCTTTCGTGATGGAGTAATACTTTAAAAACTCCTCCCACGCTATTTGGTGCTTTTCTTTCATTTTAAATTTTCCTCCACCGTAAACATAACACATATTGGCCAAAAAGCAATGTGCTGTAATAATGATTTATTTTATGTTAAAATGTAAATACTATGCAAAATTTAGACCACATTAGACACTCACTAGCTCATTTGCTGGGTGCAGCTATTTTAGAACTTTACCCAGGTAGTAAATTGACGCTGGGACCAAGTATCGAAAATGGCTTTTATTATGATGCTGAAATAACTGAAACCGTAACCGAGCGTGACTTGATTAAAATAGAACAAAAAATGCGCCAGATTGCCAAGACTTGGAGTAATTTTGAAAAACAAATTGTAAATCAAGAAGATGCCGAAAAAGCTTTTAGTGAAAATGAATATAAAAAAGAATTAATTGGCGAGATAAATGAAAAGGGCGAAGAAATTAGTTTGTACA
>MFUC01000002.1:11818-21113 GCA_001785575.1 Candidatus Nomurabacteria bacterium RIFCSPHIGHO2_02_FULL_38_15 | reverse complement strand
CTTTTTGCGCAACAATTTTATTTTCTACAATAGTAGGTGTTGGATTAATTAATTTATCATCATACATAGTTTGGGTATTGTTTAAACTTTCGACCACCTGTTTTTTCATTGTCTCTTGAATTGGGTTTAGTATACCTATATTAATGTCAGTAATAAAATTGGCAAAACTATCAGCTTCAACAACATTCATTTTATTAATTATATTAAAACACTCATTCGTACCAATAATGCCATAACACAAAAGCATTAAAATGCTGAAAACTTCCTCGGCCGTACTTATATTAATGCGATACTTCTCAATAATTTTGCGCAAAGCATTTTCAGTCTCAGCATTTGAAACCGCCAAAATAGTTTTTTGGTCAAAGGTCGTTTTAATTTGGGCTAATTTTTCGCTGTACATAATTTTTACTAATTAATTTTTATTTTATTTCTTGTCATCTTTTTTGTCACTACCCTTATCATCTGTTTTTGGAGCATCCGGTTTTTTGTCATCCGACTTGCCCTTAATTGAGTCCCTTAACTTATCAATCTTTTCTCGATTCCTGGTTATTATGTTATCTGACTTGTTATGTTCATCTTCCTTCTTATCATATTTTGCCTTCTGCTCTGAAATTTCCCTCTTTAGGTTTTCAGCTTCAGTTCTCTTGGTTTCTAATTCTGTTTTAGCCGTGCCTGTTGCCGTTGTTAATGCAGTATTAATACCACGTAAGGTTTCACTGATTTCAGTAATAAACTGGCTATAAGCTTTATTGAAAGCCTCATTTTCAAGCTTCTCTGGTGACCACTTATCCTTTTCGCTACGAGCAGCATCTTGATTCGTAAGATCAGTAAGGTGTTTATCAAACATTTCTTTCATATTTTTTGTTGTTGCACCGCTTGCATCCGTAACTGTTTTGCTATTTTCCTTCAATGCTTGTGATAGGTTCTTGAATTCTTCTTTAAGTTCAGTCATTTTACTTTCGTTTCGAGCATTTGATATTTCTGCTTTTTCTATCTCCTTCTTGACCTTGTCGGATGTTTTCTCATCCTTTTCCATCCTTCTCAAAAATGCAATATCAGCCTCGCGGTCGTAACGAGCATTGGCGCCGTATAATGCAGCGCCAGCCAGGCCAATACCAGTACCGGCAGCAATAGTTGAACCAAGGGCGGTTGCTACACCAGCTTGGCCACCAGCTAAAATTCCATCACCAGTATTAACAAAACCAGCTTGTTGGTCAGCTTCATAACGTGCCTGTGTTTCCTCGGGTGTTTTGCCACCATAAACATCGCGCTTCTTCTTCTCAACAAATTTGTTTCTGACTTCGGCATTGTATTTCTTCGCGGCCTCGGTGTATTCTTTGCCACTTTTTGCATTAAATAATTCCTCTGAGCCAGCCGCACTGATTCGGGCTTTCTTCATAGCCTCAGCGTTAGCTTCTACAAATTGAGCGTAAGCTTGCTTGTTTGAACCATTCATAAAATCTCTTCTGATTTCATCATCAGACATGCCAAGCTTTTGTTTTGCCTCAGCAAATTTTTGGAAACCAGTTTTTTGTCCAGTCTCGTTTAAGAATTTTTCTAGGAATGTGTCTTCAAGCGTACTCATTCTCTTAGCATAATCTCCACCCAATTCACGGTCAGTTTTTTCAGTCTTTTCATTCATTGTACGGCGCTCCATGTCAGCGACTTGGTTATCAGCCTTACGTTTTTCACGTTGATTATAAGTCTCTGAAGGTTTTAGGCCAACGTAACCCAGGTATTTGTCCACATTTTCTTTGTTATTTTTCATGTCAAAGCCAGTGGCGTTTTTAACATAATCGCTGATTTTAGATTTGCGAATGTCCAAATTCTTGTCAGGCAACTCTTTGGAATATTTGTTCAGCCGACCACCTAATTTGGCAGTAGCGCTGTTGAATTTGCGTGACAACATATTACTACCAGCGCCTTCGCGGGCAATCATACTTTTAGAAATACTACCTAACACGCGACTGCCACCCTTCACGATTGCCCCACCAAAGGCCAGGCTACCCAACGCCAATGCCCCACCGGCCACCGTACCTACAATGCCGTTGATTTTGCCGGTAATTTGGGTGGCAATATTGCCAGCTTGTTGTTGGGTGACTTCTACGGCTTTGCCCATCAACATAACAATAATAAAGAACGGGAAGATCATGGTAATGAGTGATATAAAACTACTTGTCCCACCAGCTAGGCTGACAAATTTAAAGCCTGAAATTAATAAAAAGATTAAATACAAAAAGAACATGAATACCGGTGCAATCATGGCATTTTTAAAAAACTCCGTGGCCCAAGCCTGGGGACTACTTAAGCTAGTTACGCTTTTGCCCGTACCGATTTTGGTTGGCAAAATCAAATTAATAAAGGCAATCGGTGATAATATTAAATGCACCCACAATTGCACAATACGCCCTAAAAACAGCGTACCGATTTTGAAGAACATTTTAAACATCTCCCAAGCGACCCAAATTGAAAGGATTAAAATAATGGCATAAAATGAAGTGCTCATCTCGGTTTGGCCGGTAGATTTTATAAAAGCCTCCGAGCCTCGCTCAATCATATTTTGTGGATTAAAGAATGCTACTATACCCTCTGAAATAGTCCCGTCACATACACCATCGGTATTAACACAAATAACATCATTGGTGTATAAAAACCGAGCTAAAACATTCGTCGTGTCTATGATCACGGTACCAAAAAAGTACGAAAAGTTAATAACCAGCGCAATAATAATTACGCTTGGTATGGCCTTTTTAATGTCATAACCTCCTTTTTTAACTATGTGCAGTATTGAAATCCACAGCAAAACAATAATAAAGCCCAAGTTGGCAATGTCGCGAATGAATGTCCAGGCAGTTTTTAAAAATGGCACTTCGGCCCCACCGCCACCGTAAATGGCCGAGCTAATTGAAAACTCAAACATAATATCAAAAAACTGCCCAGCAATACCGGCTAAAAATGATAGGGGCACGAACACAACTGTTTCAACTATTTCAACGATACAAGCTGACAAATTAGAGTCTAATGGGTTTATACTACATTCGGGCAAAGCATTGGCCTTACCATTTAATGCACCACCCACGACATCATCCAAATCTGGCTCGTCGGTACAGTTTACTGGCTTTTTTGCCCCATTAGTTTTATTTGCCTCAGCCTGACATTCGGTTTTGCTAAATGCTTTGCCACTATTGGCTGAAACAAACCCTCCACCACTTAATTCGTAATACCAAATCGTACCCACATTGTCGCCAGTAACCTCAGTCGCGCCTGAAAATATAAAATTCTTATCAGGATCATCTTCCTCGTCATAGTCCAAGCTACCACCGTTAGCACGATTTTTATCATTGGCAGTAGAACTGTAAATCTCTGCACCACCAATGTCTACATTAAAATGCAAATCACAATCAGGGCCATATTCTACGTCACATTCGTTACTGCCAGATTTAAAATTAAATGTAATTGTACCTGTATCAAATTCAGCTTTTTTTGAAACCCGCAAAACCTCTTTATTTTTTGTCTTATCTGTAATTTTTACAGCATCATTAACTCCCCCATCCTCTTCAACAATACTTACGCCAATGTCTTTGTCTTTACAATTTTGTGTTGCAACTTCAATTACAAAACCTGGCTGGGGTGGTGTCGCATTTACGTACCAAGCGTTCATAAAATTTTTGTCAACGCTTCCATTTATAGTGGCTGGTACAAAACGGGCTGAAGTTACAGTACACTCAGCGGCCGAGATAGTAGCGTTTTTAGGATTAGGCGTGATTAAAATACCAAGTACAAAAAATGCACCAAAAATGCCTAATAAGGTTTTTTTAACTAGACCCGTCTTCACAATACAATTATATATCTAAAACTCAAAAAAGGAAATGAAAAAGAAGAGTAAAAGAAATGAAAAAGGAAAGTATGCAATTCAGTTTTATATAAGATTCACCGGTCTAATAATTGCCACTTTTGCTTGCGGGTATAGTTTAAGAAACTCTTTAAACGAGACATCTTTACTCCCCCACTTGCACTCATAGGCACTTATATCAAAACCTGATTTTTCTATAACATCTATTTCGATACCAGTCCTTGTTCTCCAAAACATAATATCGGGTGGGAATGTTTCTAATGTCCCGATTTTCAACCTCTCTGACACAAAAAAGTTTTCAAATATTGAGCCTTTGTCGCCCCTACTTTCTATTGGTTTTTTTATATCAACAAGTGAGTTACGTACGCCAATATCCAAGAAAAATACCTTGAAGGCTTTTTTAAGCTCATTGCGTGAATTTTGTGAAAATGAACGAACAATTTTAATGATAAACGATTGTTCAAGTAACCGCAGGTATTTTTGGACAACCGAACGACTTATACCCAAACTGACAGCAAGCTCATTTACTGAAACCATTTGACCGATTTGCATTGCCAATAATTTTACCAAATCTTCAAAAATTTGCGGATTACGTATGGCTTCAAATACAAACACGTCTTTGTATAAATAATTTGTAGCAATATTTTTTAATAGAATTTCTTTTTCATCTTTAGATTTTGCAGATACGACAGCCGGATACGACCCAAAAAGAAGAAGTTCCATCAAATCGTTATGTGTAATTTTTTGCACCATCTTTATTTCTTCTAAAGAAAGAGGCATCAAAATAAATTCAAAAACCCTCCCAGTCATTGGCTCATTTATTTTATTGGCCAAATCAAAAGACGATGACCCAGTAGCAATAATTTGTGTATCGGGGTAAGTATCATGGAACACCTTTAGAATAGTCCCAATATTTTGAATTGTTTGAGCCTCATCAAAAACCACAATCTTTTTATTCTTTACCAATGGTAGTAGGGCGTCGGGATTACCTACCACAAAATGGTTGCGTACATTTGCAATTTGACAATCAAAATACTGCCCTTTGTCGCCATATTTGCTAATAATTTTTTTAGACAAGGTTGTTTTACCAGACTGCCTTGGCCCAAGAATGATTATCATTTTGCCTTTAAACAATAAGGATTCAATTTTGGATTCTATTTTACGCTTATATATAATCATATAAATCTGATTATAACAATTTGCTCTTTTAAAAGCAAATTGTTAACTCAAGCACTATGCACAGCTAATAAATCCCCAATTTCCCCTCGAAGGTTTCTGACGAAACACAATTATCGGTCTTCTTTGCACCAGGACATGTTCCATCATTGTAATCACTATTACTGCCGCCAAACAAGTCAGAGACTATTTTTTCAAGTCGGGAGTTTGTACTACCTCCAAAAACTTCAATGGTCTTCTTGGCCAGGAATTTGTTTATTGCTTTTAATACACCATTGGGTATATCCTTATCGTCGGTGCCTATTAGTGGGCTAATGTCTATTTCCTCAGAAGCTTTGTCGCCAAACTCTTTACCAGTTAAAAATGGGCGAACTCGCTGTTTTTGGCCGGCATATGTAGAACCGGCAATCTCAATATTCGTCTCATTGGTTAACCTACCGGCCTCAAGTGTAAAGTCAGCATAAGCCTCATAGTTTGATTGTTCGCTGGCAATCTCAGCTTCGGTTTTTAGATATGGGGCAAGGCGGGCAAAGGCACGATTTAGTCTATCTAGCTCAGCTTGCTCTTCATCATTTAAGGTAAAGCTAATTATACCCGTATCACCAGTGCCTGGTTTATATGGGTCGGTACACAATAGCTTGCGCATCTCGGCCGATAAGTCGGGGTCTTTACAAATTTCCTTTTGTTTAGGGTCTGTGTTTTTAGGTAAATTAATATCTATAATGTCCGGCAGGTTTATGTCAGGGATTGTGCTACCTGGATTAATTCCTGGATCAGGCAACGGCACTAATTTGCCAATATCAAAATTTGGCAGGTCACTACCGTCTATACCTGTACCACCAATTTGGCCAGGATTGCCAGTACCCGATGTGTCGGTTGGCATACCCGTAAAATCTTTTTCATCAATTTTGCCGTCACCATTAATATCAATACTTTGTGTGTCATCACCAACTTGCGAACCATCAACAGGTGCCTTTTTCTTGAGTGTTAATGAACCAAAGTCAAAAATCTTGTTATTACTTTGCTCAGGGGGTGTTTGAGCAACGCGACCCAAGAACATGTATACAATATATAACAAAACAAAAAACGTAATGACTACAAGTGTGATTATAAAAATTTTCTTTCTTTTAGTATTCATATAATTTAATTAACTGCAAGTGCCCATAGCGCCTGTTTCTTTCAAAAAGCGTTCGCAAGCGCGTTTGTATAGGGCAATAACTTGGTTATTAATATCAGTTAATTGCAGTATAACATCGTTCGTGTTTTGAATTTCAATGTCATTTTGGGCATAAGCCTCTTCGTATGATTGACGGGTTGTTATCAAGGCGATCATTTTTGCTGAATTTTTAGGCATGTTGGCATTTGTAGCGGGGTTGAATTTACTATCTACAGCATTTTGGTAAAAACCAAGAAATAGCGTAATCGCCCTGACGAAAAAGTCTTCAATAAAGGCCAGCATTTCACGTTGTAAACTAAACTTTTGTAGACTAGCTAGGTCATCCCAGGCCCCCTCTTTGAATTCTAAGGTTGCCTGCTTAGCTGCTTCATAAGCCTTTTGTTCCATACCTTCGGCCCAACCAACACGTGGTCCCGGTAAGGCGTAGTCCATCTTATCAATAGAGTCTAAAACTTTGGAAATAATTTGATTGTTTTTTTCAAGTTGGGCAATGTAAGCTTTTTGAGTTTTAATAATACCTGGCAAGTCTCGGTGTAGGTCAAAATTTGTATTATATGAATCCCAAAAACTACCCCCGGTTGATGTGTCATAGCTCTCATTGGCCGTTGGCGCATTTGTGGCATTAAACGAAAAGTTTACACTATTTCTAAAATCAGTACTTGAAAGACTCTTTAGGCCATTGGTGATAAGTTTGGCCACAATGCCATCAAAAACAGAACCCAAAGCCTCGTTGATTTCATCAACCTGTTCAGCTTGACGAAGTGGTGAGCCCAAAACATCTTGTAGTTGTTTTGAAATTATGGAACCAGGTGTGGCGACTTTGTAATTTTTACAGACAGCTTGTTTGGCTCGAGCCACAGCGCTAGGTACGTTCTTTTTGACCTCAGCCAAAACCTTAGCCATCTCGGTGTCGCTTGACCAAGGCACAAAGCCCTTATCATCACAGACTTTTTGTGACAAAAAGCCGGCATTATTTTGCAGTTCCTCTTTGATTGTATTCGTCGCCGTTTCTTGCAACTTATTAATTTGTTCTGAGGCAATACGCGAATAGCCCAAGGTATTGTTTTGCGGTACTAATGTATATTTATACCAAGCTTCCCAACCACCCTTTTTAAAGTCACCAAAAAACTTGGCATCAGGGCCGGTGTACTTGTATTTTTCAGCAAAAGTTTGAGCCTCTGATCGAGCCTTGCTGGCTAAGGATTTAGCAAAAGCTAAATTGTAAGGGTTGCTGGTGTCGGTGGCTTGCAATTCGGTAATAAAAGTTTTCATCTCAGTGGCGCGAATGTTTTTATAAAGTGATTCGTAATTGGTTGGGTAAAATGGACTGCCATTATTGCCTGACGTGGCCCAGTTGATTGTGGATTTAGACATATTTTGAATGACTAAGCGCGAAGCCGCATAGGCCAGTGAGTCACCACATGACTCCTTTTTATTGGCAGATGAATCATCAACTTTCACAGCACTTTTACCTACACTACCAAAAATTGAACCTAACTGACTGCCACTAATTTTGTCACCAATACCCAAACAACCAGCTAGCGCCGTACCCACGCCCTTAATATTAAAAGATTTGTTACCATAGGAAACATTTGAGTTGCCAGCTTGGGGTATAATACTTTGGTTTTGGGCAAAAACCTGGCTACCAAAAGCCAAAGTTAGTGCGAAAATAAAGAATATTTTACTGATTTTTATAGCCACTTTCATATTGTTAATATTATACACCATATAATTAGTCAATTACACCCCAATTAAATTATTGCGCAAAAAATATGAATAAAGTAATTCAGTCTGTGTGTCTAAGTTGCTGTGGGCTAAGCGTAATTCAATAATACCATTAATGCCCACGACTGAATTGGTATATAGCTTTTGTGATTTTGCTAAGGCCAAACTGATAGAGGCAATGCTGTTTGTAAAAGCTACATGAGTGGCTAAATTATCCGATGGCACCTTTAGTTTCAAAAGACTATTTTCAAAATCCGTATATTTTTTAATGGTTGAATCAAGGTCAAGTAGCTGGTCGGGGTCTTCAGCTGAAATAGCTACTGACAAAAGTGTGAATTCATTTGGGGCTTTGGATTTGGCAAATACGTTGTAAGCCTTTTGAAAGTTTAAATAATAGTTTTTTACTTCATTTTTTGTAACACCCACGACATTAAAATCGGCACTAGTGTGTTTGTTAACAATTTCAGGCTTAACTACGCTTTGACCGACCGCATCGCCAAGATTTGCAAAAGCCTCTGGGGTTGTCGCGCCACTATCAATCAGGGCAAAAAGTGTGCTTAACACTTCCCCCGATAAAATAGTCGTTTCGTTTTGCTCGGCAGTGTTCAGGCCTTGTTTTTTAGAGGCGACATAATCAAAATCGCTAATGCCATCATTGTCAGTATCGGGTTTTTTTGGATCAGTGCCCCAAATTGATTCTTCCCAATCAGCTAATTTGTCGCCGTCGGTATCAGTATCAACAAATTGTTTAACTGTAACGTTGTCGGGTATATTGCGAGCGCTATCTTTGGTAAATAAATTTTTAATTAACGGATAGGCCCCAAAGCGAATAATTACAACAATCAACAATAAAACCCCTACTCTAATAAGTTTTTTACGAAACTCTTTACTGGGTAAATATTGTTGTATGGCCATAGCTATTTTAATAAATAAGTTTAATATCTTGAAGTATTAAACTTATTTGTTTTAATTTTGTAACTTGGTACGGGTACACGATATGGCCCAGCTTGAATATAGCAAGTTTTCATATCAACCCTTTTGTCATATTGACCCAGTATCTGCCCGCCAGGATTAACTGTTTTGTCGGTAGTTGTAATAACAAAAGGTAAACTTTTTGACCCACTTGCTGGCAAGATAGTGACAATACCATACTGTGAATTGCAAATGACTGGCGGAGTTTTAGTTAATATGATTCGCCCGCCAAAATCGGCCGTTTTTAGACCTATCGCTCCCACTGTTTGGGTAAAGCTAAGTAAAATAAAACTGAGTAGTACAAAACGAAGCAAGATAAAAGTTTTCATACTCTTAGTATAACTTTTCTACTAGTGAAAGCCAATCGTTAATGTGTAGATCCTCGGCGCGGG
>MFUC01000002.1:765-11810 GCA_001785575.1 Candidatus Nomurabacteria bacterium RIFCSPHIGHO2_02_FULL_38_15 | reverse complement strand
CCCGCGCCTGCAAATGCCCCATCAACTAAATCACTTGGTAACCCCGAATCAATTAAATTTTTGCGCAAAACTTTGCGTTTGTGGGCAAAGCCCCTATGGATTAAGTCAAAAAATTTAGCTTTATTTTTTAGCTCTGCACTCAGTCCAACTTTTGTATCAAAAGTCTCAATAAATAAAACCGCCGAGTCTACCTTGGGTGCAGGATTAAAACTATTCTTTGAAACATTCATAATTTTTTTAGGCATGCCATAGAATTTTATTGCCAATGACAGTAATGATTCTTTGTTCTTGCCGTTTTTACCCTTCGCTACAATTCTATCGGCCACTTCCTTTTGCACCAAAACCGTAACGCTGGTTGGTTTTATAGCCTGTTCGAAAAAGACCCGCAACAAAGCCCCTGTAATATAGTATGGAATATTGGCAATAACTTTGTATTTTTTTAGTTTTAGTTTTTTAGCATCAAACTCTAGTGCGTCGCCTTCTAATAAAATTAGCTGTTTATTTTTTATTTGGTCTTCAAACTTTTCATTTAAAAATTCAATCAACCTTGCATCTTTTTCAATCGCAATAACCTGCGCGCCGGTTTGTAAAATTTGTTCGGTCAGCGCGCCCTTGCCGGGGCCCACTTCTAACACAACATTGCCCATTGCCAAATTACTGCAGCTAATAATTTTATTCAAAACACCCTTGGCATGCAAAAAATTTTGCCCTAAAGACTTCTTGGCTTTAATCATACAATAATTCATCAAAGGTATTAACACTACCTTCGTTGCGTTGTTGGTAATGCTCAATTAAATCAATTGGGATTTCGTAAATAAATTGACTGGGCACACTAATTTTACGTTCACCCCACAACATACGCATTTCAGTGTTGGTTAAATAAACTTTGGTTTTGGCACGGGTTATAGCTACGTAAAAAAGCCTTCTTTCCTCCTCCTTATCCTCCTTACTACTTTTACCGTCACGCTCGCTGGGAAATATTCCATGCTCCAAGCCAACAATAAAAACATACGGGAACTCAAGCCCTTTTGAGGCATGAATTGTCATAAGCCTGACCCCTTCATCGGCATCTTTCAAATCATCTTGGTCGCCCAATAACGCCGCATCTTCCAGTAATGCTTGGTGCGCCTCTGTAAAATCAAGGTGGTTATAGGCGGTCGAAACACTGGCTAATTCGCGAATGTTTTGAAGCCTTTCAATACCCTCCTCACCTTCAGTTTTTAAACTTTCCTCAAGCCCGGTCGTTTTTAAAATAAAGTTTATAGTCTCGGATGGGTGATTGTGGCTGGCAAACTCTCTGACTTGTTTTAATAATTCATAAAACTGATTTATTTTAATTTGCATTTTGTCAGGCAGGCTGTTTTGTTGGCCAGCAAATAATTTTAAAATAGTTACTTTGCCAATGCCTCGGGCGGGTATGTTAATAATACGCTTAATGTCGTGTAAACTTTCAGGTGCAAAACTAGCACGAATATAGGCTAACACATCTTTAACTTCGCGGCGCTCATAAAACTTTGTCCCCAAGATTTTATAAGGTACTTTGTAGCGCAAAAACATTTCCTCAAAAGATCGTGACTGAAAGTTGGCCCGGTACAAAATGGCAATATCGGCTGGCTTTACACCTTTGTCCAACAATTCTATACATTCCAATACGCAAAACTCGGCCTCACGTTTTTCATCGGTCAATGTAGCCAATTTTATATTCTCGCCATTTTCGTTTTTTGTATGCAAAGTTTTTTCTTGGCGCAAATTGTTATTTTCAATCACTGCATTAGCGGCCGTTATAATATTGTTACTTGAGCGGTAATTTTGCTCAAGCCGTATAACCTGCGTATTTGGGTAGTCACTTTCAAAGCGCAAAATGTTTTCAATCCGCGCGCCACGCCACGTGTAAATTGTTTGGTCGCCGTCACCCACGACACATAAATTTTTGTGCTTCTCGGCCAGCATTTCAATTAGCTGATACTGAATTTTGTTTGTGTCTTGGTATTCGTCAACATGAATGTATGTATACAAATTTTGGTAAGTGTCTAAAACGTTTTTATTTTCGCGCAACATTCTAACTGTTTCGATTAGCAAATCATCAAAATCAAACGTGTTGCGTTCTAAACACATAGCCTCGTATCGCTCCCAAATATTCACCAACGTTGTTTCAAAATTACTGCTAACATTGCCCTTTAAATCTTGCCAATTGCGGCCATCGTTCTTTTCACGTGAAATTATAGCCTTGATTTTGCGAGACTCCCACTGCTTGGCCTCTAAACCAAAACCTTCAACAATTTCTTTGATCAAGCCCTTAGCATCGTCCTCATCCATAATCGTAAAAGATTTATTACGCCCAACCAGTGCTGCATATTCGCGCAAAATCCGCACACAAAAAGCATGAAATGTAGCAATCATGGGCTTGCTTGTAATGTTGGTGGGCAATAAATCCAATGCCCTTTGCCTCATTTCGCTAGCCGCCTTGTTGGTAAAAGTAATCGCTAAAATGTTTTGAGGCTTTACCCCAGTATCTATTAGGTGCGCAATGCGATAAGTTATAGTTTTAGTTTTACCGGCCCCGGCGCCTGCAATAATTAAAACTGGGCCAACGGTTGCCATTACCGCCCCCTTTTGTGCATCATTTAAATTACCCAAATCAATCATGAGTGTATCTTAGCATAAAACCCGCTCAATTTGAGCGGGTTTTATTTAGCCTTATTCTTTCTTGTTCATTTTCTTACTTTCCCAAATTTACATCAGCCATTTTGTGCTTAAGTTCTTGCTTTTTAGCTTCTCTTTTTGCTTTGTTGATCTTTGTTGTTTCTTTTAAACTTGCAATCATTGTGCCTAGAGCACCCCCAACGGCTAATGTTATAAGTGTCGGCAATATGAAGTCGGTATGTTCAACATCCTCCATCTTGATTTTTTCCACGAGCTCTCCTAATCCTGTCATTCCTATTTCGTTACTGAGCTTATCGCCCCAAAATTCAAGTAACATCCCTACCCCTGCGAGAAACGCACCACCCTGGGCAAAGCTTCTTGACGCCTCTCTATGTTTTTTGGCGCTAGCCTCATGTGTATCAATAATAGCCTGACCTTCTGGCCTAACGTCATATACAGCACCTTCCTTATGCACAATCTCCCTCTCGTTGGTACGATAGTTGTGTTCGAATATGTAATTATTAGTCTCCATCTTTCGTTTAAACTCAGCAGGCCCGCCATATTGCATAATCTCTTCAATCAACTTATCAACCGAAACGCCAAGCTTGTCAGCCTCTTGTTCAATCATCTGCTCAAATTGCTCTGTGGTCATTTCAGTCTCGGGTGTTGGGGTTGGAGCCGTCTCCTTTTTGTTATATTTATCAAAATTAAGTTGCATATTTTTATTTTAAAATTATTGAGTAATTTCAGTTTTTGGCTCGCTGGTCATTACCTCTTTTACAAAAGTGCGCATTTCTTCGACCCCTTGGTTTAAATATTGCAACAAAGCCAGTTCTTCCTGGGGTGTAGATGTACCGTCTTTAACTTTGTTGGCTAATACTGCGATTTCTTCATTTGTCATAAATCTATGTAGTATTCAAATTATTGTTAATACCTTAATAATACCCCCCCCTCATGCCCCGCGTCAAGCGAAAAATGCAAGATTGGCCAATAAGTCTAGTTATGCATAAACCTAGAAACAAAAGGCATGCAGTACTGTGGTAAAGATTTCTCAAAAGATGCGTTCAAATCACCAATATTTGAAACCAAGTCTTTCATGACTAAAAATTCCAAGACTCCATTTTTTGTCATGTCAGGACTGGCAATAACTTTTTCGATAATTTGCAAAGATCTGTTTTTGGCATTTTGAGCTTGCACAACATCACCCTTGTTTTTAAAAACAAAGAAACGAGCAAGCTCGGGGCCCAAGTTGGCTATGTAAAATGTAGAGGTTCTTTCCTGCATATATTTTTATATTACCAAATAATCTTTTGGCTTACAATCTCAAAAATTTTTTGCCTTAATTCATCAGGCCCTATTTCCATTTGTTTATGATTATGAACTGGTTTGATATTTATCATTGAATTATACTCAAAAGCATTTTCAAGGCCATCTTCGGTCATTAAAATATTAAAACCCCACACGTTGTCTTTGTGCGAACCTTGACCTGTCAAAACCTCACAAGCATCAATATGCCAATCGCCACCCAGGGCTACTGTTTCGTTTTCAACATCAACAGCCCCCTTTATAAGAGTTCCGTACCAAACGTTAGCCAATTCTTGTAGTTCTTGTTTAGATATTGACTCTATAATAATTCTAATGCTCATGAAGACATTGTAGCAAAAATAGTATATTTATAAAAATAAATCCCGTTAGAAGTATGGCTTCTAACGGGATAAAAAAGCCCGGGACGTTTACGTCCCGGGCTTGCTCGCGTGTGCAGGTTAAAAGAAATTCATGAAGTGTCGTGCCAATTTGACCTTGTTAACAAGTACTATGCCAATAATTGATCCAATGATTGAGATTCCAATAAAATCAGTCATTGAAAAATATTTCGTCATGTCAATATCGTCACCGGCACTTGATAAAAACGAATATCTCAAGAATATCGTTGAAACTATTACACCAAGTATCATAAAGGTATTCATTAGGAGTGTTTTTTGCCTATCGCTCAAACCGTTTGCATCAGCAAGGCCCAAACAAATTAATCCGCCAGCATAGCGGGTTATTACCATTGGGAACAATATTCCAATAGCAAGACTTGCAAGGGTCAGTAATACTGGAGTTATAATTCCTAAAAATATAACAATGGCAAAAAATTCAACGATAGCCACTATGGCCAAAGCTGCAATGATTATTTCCTTTTTCATATTTCAAACAGCTATTTATGCTACTACCATTATAGCATACCCACAGGTGGTGTCAATGGGTTAAAATGGCCATAGAATAAGGCCTATTTGGGTGGCCAAAGGGGTTGTTGGGCTCAGACCAGACATATAAACAGCTGTCTATTGCCTAAATATGCAGGCTTGATACAATTAAAGTCTTAGTCAGTTTAGGGCCTAAATCCCTTATTTTACTGATTAACTTATGGAAAAACCACAAACAAAAGACCCATTTTGGTCGGCACAAATATTGGCATTGGCTGTATTTTATTTACTATATGCCCCAAATGCACAGGCGGGCTTTTTGGATTTATTTAGCAAGCGAGCCGAGGCTGAAAATAAAGGACTTGAAATTACATCTTCGCGCCTGGTAATTATGTCGCCTATTGCCTATGACGCCAATTTAACTAAAAACGCCTATAACGATATTATTGCCGTTTCAAACGACGAAGCCTTAACTGCCTTTGTTGGGCCCGAGGGTACGGTGTTGGACATTGACGGTGAATATATCCCCGACTCTGATATCATTTCGGTTCATACAGTTAAAAAAGGTGAAACGTTGGCAAGTATAGCCCGCGATTTTGGGGTTTCAACTAATACAATAGTTTGGGCAAATAATCTGAAGAAAGGGCAGGCCTTAAAAGTTGGTTCAAGTTTAACTATCTTGCCTATTACCGGCGTAAAATATACAGTTAAAAAAGGTGACACGTTAGGTAGTATTGCTAAAAAGCTTTCGGCCGATGCAGTCGATATTGCTGATTTCAACGGCATTGATAATACTGATTTAAAAATAGGTATGACTGTTGTTGTGCCTGATGGTGAAATAGTTGCAGTGGCAGTTAGCAAGCCCAAGGTTGTGGCCAAAACTAGTACTAGTACTAGTACTAGTTTAATTGATAAAATTAGTTCGGCTTTGAATGGCACAAGTAATATTTCGGGCTTGCCAACAAGTGGTGATGTGATTTTAGCGAATAAGGGCGAAAAAACCTGGGGCTATAACGAACCCGAAGCTGTTGGTTACTTTACCCACCCATTACCAGGGGCTGAAAAATCACAACACATTCATGGTTTTAATGGTTTAGACTTTAGGTCACCCAAGGGTACGCCAATTTTGGCCGCCGCTTCGGGTCAGGTGATTATTGCTAAAAGTGGTGGTTACAGTGGTGGTTATGGTAGTTATGTTGTTATCAAGCACGACAATGGCACACAAACTTTGTATGCACATGCCTCAAAAGTTTTAGTTTCAGTTGGTGACAATGTGCAACAAGGCGAAAAAATTGCCTTGGTTGGCTCAACTGGTCGCTCAACTGGTAACCACTTGCACTTTGAGGTTCGCGGTGCCAAAAATCCTTTTTAATAAGTTACTTTTGGCCTATACTGCAAAGCTTCCAGTATATGATTTTCGGTAATGTCCTGGCTGTTTTCTAGGTCGGCGATAGTACGGGCCAGTTTTATAACTCGGTGATAGGCTCGGGGTGATAGTTGTAGGCGCTCGGCTGAAGTATCAAGCGTTTTTCTAATCTCGGGCTTTATATAGGCGTACTTTTCTAGGTCACGCACATTCATGTCGGAATTCTTTTTATTATCATTAAAACGGGCCCGTTGAATCTGGCGGGCATTTTGTATACGAATACTAACTTCATTGGAGTTTTCGCCATCGCGTGATTTGCCCAGGGTGGCATAGTCAATTTCGGCGACTGAAACCCACAAATCAATACGGTCCATAATTGGGCCTGAAATTTTCTTTTCATAGCGGGCTATGTCATTGGGCCCGCAACGGCATTGTTTTTTCTTGCTACCTTTATTGCCACACGGGCACGGGTTCATGGCCGCTACTAGTATAAAATTTGAGGGGAACTGGGCACTGCCCCGCGCCCGACTAATGGAAACATAGTTGTCCTCAAGCGGTTGGCGCAAAGCTTCAATAACCTTGCGGTCAAATTCGGGGAATTCGTCTAAAAATAAAACGCCCCTATGGGCCAGGGTTGCCTCGCCGGGCTTAACATTGGCCCCACCCCCAACGATGGCCACGTAACTGGCTGTGTGGTGTGGCGACCTGAAGGGTGGGTTTGAAATTAAAAAGTTTTCCAAAGTGTCATTTGCACCAACGATTGAATGAATGCCTGTAACCTCTAGGGCCTCGTCTAAGGTTAGTTGAGGTAAAAGGTTAGCAAAAGCCCGGGCCAACATTGTTTTGCCTGTGCCTGGTGGTCCATACATACAAATATTGTGGCCACCAGCGGCCGCAATTTCAAGCCCTCGTTTAGCTGATTCCTGGCCCCGAATGTCTGACAGGTCGGCCCGGTTATTTTTTATGACATTTTCAAAAATGGTTGGATCCTGGGCTTTAATTAATAGTATGCCGCTTAAATGTAAAACTAATTGATTTATGTTTTTGACTGGATAAACGGTGATGCCAGCCACCAATGCAGCTTCAATGGCGTTAGCCTCAGGCACGAAAATTTCAAGGAAATTTTCGTGCCTAGCCTTTTGCGTAATAGGTAATGTACCCCGTACCTTTTTTAATTCGCCAGCTAATGATAATTCGCCAATGAAAACTTTATCATCAGCATTAAAAAAAACTTGCTCGGTAGCCAATAAAAAACCAATGGCAATGCCTAAATCAAAAAAAGCTCCTTCTTTCTTGGTCTCGGCTGGCGTCAACGAAACGATAGTTTTGGTTTGACTGTGTTTGGGCGAATCAAAATCCGAATTTTTAAGTGCGCTCCCTACACGGTCGCGGGCTTCCTCTACAGCTTTGTCGGGTAGCCCCACAACTGAAAAGGCGTTCAGTCCACGGGCAGTGTCAACCTCAACGCCTATAATTTGTCCAGCCAGCATATTTACTTGTGCGCTATAAACTCGGGCAAAAGACATATTTGTTTTTTAGTGCGAATTATTCGTTAATGTGACCCTTGCAAGTACGAGCGGCTGGGTTGGCGTCAAGGCGAGCCTCCTCTATTTTTTCGCCTGAAATTTCACAAACACCATAACCACCAGTGGTTATTTTTTTTAAAGCATCCTGTATATCAGTTAATCTGCGTGATAAAGTTTTAACCATTTCTGACCGGCCTTCATAATCCTCAACTCGATCGGCCAGATCCACCATGTCTGATTCTGGGCCATCTTGACTTGTAGGCATGGCCTCCCACTGGCTATTTTCAGTATTAAAAGTCCCAATACCCGCAAGATCTTGGTTTAATTTAATCTGCTCCTCAAGCAGTTTAGCTTCGTATTTGTTTAAATCGGCCTTTTTCATATTCCTAAAATGATAGCATCTTTGAATTAATAAGCAAGCTATTTTTGGGGTATTATTTTTTGCTATTTTTTAAGTATTACCCGCTTTAAAATTTCTTTGACGGCCTCTTTGGAATTGGTTACCAATGCATGATTTTCATCAACAAAAATCATAATCATCAAAGGGTTATTGTCGGCATCGTACAGTATGCGACCGTCATGACTTTCAATCGTAATATTTACAAACTTCTTTTGGTAAATTGGGTCCAGGGCAGTTTGGGCATTTACATTAAAAATTTCACCCAGGTCAAATAAAATATTGTCTTCCCATAACGAAAAGCCCAAGAATGACTGATCGGTGCCAATGGTTTTAAATAAAATAAAGGGTGCTTGTTTTTGCTCGGTGTCAGTGTATACGCCAAAATCAAAAGTAGTTTCCAGGCCACTTGAAAATTTAGGGCTTAATTTCCAATCAAAAGCTTTTAGTAAATCATTTGTGCCAACTGGATCAATATTAACAAAACGAAAACGAGTTAGTCCGATTGCTGGGGCCTCTGATTTTGCGTCAACAATTTGTTTTTTGAGAATTGATGATTTTGGCTCAAAGTTACCAATAGTTTTTGTTTGGTCATATGTTACCAAGCCTGAATAAATGATTACCGGCTCAACAGTAATAGATTTATCTTTTTTTTGAATAGTCCAAATTGCCAATCCGGTTATTGTGATCAAGGCAATCAAAGTTAAAGCAAGCCAAAGTTTGTTTTTATTTGAAGCCAGCGACCCCTCCTTTTTAAAAACCGTTTTTTCGCGATCTAAGTCAAGGGCCTCCCTAACTATTTGGGCCGATGCACCCGATAGGGCACGCGAAACATCCTGGTCAACAGTGCGAATACTAGCCTTTTGGGCGCCCTGGCTTATTAAAATGTCATCTTTTTCTTCAGGCATTTTGTTGTTTATTTTTAATAAATTTTGCTTACTTTTTTATTTACTATAGCCAATTAAATATTTGCGAGGCATTAAACTTAAATCTAAAAAGTCATCGGCCACATCAATCAATTTACCCGATGATGATTTGCTAAACGATATAACCTCAACTTGAGTTTTAGTTTTTAAATATTCCACCAACGGCACAAAATCACCATCGCCCGATACAATAATTACCACATCTAGCTTGTCAGCCATTTTAATAGCATCAACGGCCAGGCCTACATCCCAATCACCCTTTTTGGCCCCACCAAAAAATATTTGCAAATCCTTGGTTTTAGTTTCAATGCCAATTTTGGTCAATGCTTCAAAAAATTGCTTTTCATCGCCACCCTCTGATGTAATAACATAAGCCACGGCCCGCACTAATTTGCGGTTGCCCAGAGCCTCTTTAACTACGGCCCCAAAATTAACCTTGCGTTTGTATAAATTCTTGGCGCTGTGGTATAAATTTTGCGCATCTATAAATATCCCCACCCGTTGCTCCTTTTGTTTAATAACTGTCATATATAAAAAATTACTTATAAATTTTCCTCATCGATTTCAGCATCCCTTAATATATTTTTTACGATTTTTGGATGTAAGATTTTTGAGGCATGGTTTGGTACTGTAATACGTACGCCTTTGTTGTTATAAAAAATCATGTGACTTCCGCTTTGACGAGACAACGAAAATCCAGCTGAAGTTATTACTTTTATGATTTGGCGAGCTGTAAAACGTTTTAGTTTTGGTGCCATATTTTAAACAACCGCAACTTGAAAATGTGAAAGACTAAAAGACCTTTCTTTTTGCTCAAATTTTTCTCTCTTGGCTGACCTGTCAGCAATATGAAGCTTGATCGCATCTTTAATATTTTTAACGACCTCTTCATATGTTTTACCTTGAGTATAACAGCCTTGCAAGTCTAAACACTCGGCTACAAAGCCGTCCTTGTCTTGCTCTATAATAACTGAGAAGTTTTGGATTTTCATATTTGATATTATATCATGCTTTTAAAATCAGGCAAATTTTTGTAAGCATTATTTATACAATTTGTACTGGCTTGGTATAAACTGCGTTCCCAAAGGCCAAAATTGGCAAAAAGACAATTGGCAAAATAATCAGACCAAATGTAAAGCCAGCATCTTTGCCAAAAGCTAGTGATAGTTTGTGTGTAACTATTATTGCAAAAACGATGTTTACCACAGGTATGAGCATCAAAATAAACCACCAAGCTGGCTTACCAGTTATTTCCAAAAATATAAAAATATTGTAAATTGGTATAATACTAGCCCAACCAGGCTTGCCGGCCTTTTTGAAAATATTCCAATTCGAAACTAATATTAAAAGAATCAGCGCAACGTAAATCAGTATAAAAGAAGATAGTGTATTTTCCATAATTTTTAAATCTTACTTATAATACTTTAATCATACCACACACAAACCACAAATTAATCAAATAAAAAAGCGCACTGTTGGTGCGCTCTGTGCCTGTTCCATCACTGCCATAGAAAGCCGGTCCACTCTGGCTTTTGACGGTAAGCTAAGTATGTTCTTACTATGTGGGAAACGGCCACCCCCTCTTCTACACCATCGATCAAAGATTTTTCCAAGTAAAAGTAAATGTTTCTGTCTAATCCGTTTGGTAAAGGCATAAATGTTATACCGGAGATAATTAGGTCTGCAAAAAATGATGATTCAGTTAGTAGGCTATCCTCTATCAGGTTATTCATGAAGCCTACAAACTTATGATCATAAATACTGTCACCAATCAAAAAGTAAACGAACCGCCCCTCTCTTGGGTCAGCTTCTGGGTCAAAACCAGCTTTGCCTACAAGTACCTCAGAGAGATGTAGTTGATGCTTGGCAGTATCTTGAGCATAGCTCAAGTTGTTAGAAAAGCTCAGGCCAATAACGGCGAGCAGGATTACAATAAGTTCTTTTTTCATATGTGCTAAATTAAGTCTCCCTTATTCTATAGCACACAGGACGTTTTGT
>MFUC01000002.1:0-672 GCA_001785575.1 Candidatus Nomurabacteria bacterium RIFCSPHIGHO2_02_FULL_38_15 | reverse complement strand
GATTGAGGTGCGCCACTTGATGAAGCGCTACTCATTGATGATGATAAGCCTGAAATTGATGAAGCAAATGAGCCTGATGAAAAACTTGTATATGCATCATTGCCATGGTACCAAACAGGGTTAGCAGTTAGTAGGCCATCAAAAGCCTTGATCCATTTGCCACCTAAACCAAGCGCTACAGCAAACGGTAATAATTTTGAAAATACTCTAGGCAAATCTTGCGACGAATATTCCGACATCAAACGACTTTTTTCAGCAACTTTTATATACCTGTATAATCCAGCAACTGCATAATACTCAGCAGATGTTTTTGAAATAATTTTTTTGTAAATGTATTTTGCAATTTTAAATAAAATAAAGAAGCCAAAAATTATAAGTATTGGTAAGGCTACTATCAGTGCACTAACTCCGGTAATGTCGCTAATTATGTTTGGGGCGGCTATAAGTACAAAAATTATTATCAAAAATAGAAAGAAACTAAAAAAGAACTTAAACATGGCTTTTACTGCCCCAAACATTACTTTTACCGTACCCTCTAGTGTCCACATTTTATTTATATCAACATAAGGTGAATTAGGGTTAGCCGAACTTCGTGCCTGATTAAAATAACTCTCAAATAAAAAGTATGGTTGCTCCTTTGCTATGTCGTCAGTTGTTTTTGAGCCAGTAGGA
>MFUC01000001.1 GCA_001785575.1 Candidatus Nomurabacteria bacterium RIFCSPHIGHO2_02_FULL_38_15 | reverse complement strand
TTTACTTTTAAATTAATTAAGAACTTATTACTTCAAGTTACATACTATCATATAAAAATATTTTGTCAATATATACGTATCTAATAACAAAAGAAGGTCACTTACTAGTAAGTGACCTTCTTTTGTTATTTTTGGGGTGCCTATCGGGAATTGAACCCGAATCGAAGGTTCCACAAACCTCCGTGTTAACCATTACACCATAGGCACCATATTGGTAAGCCTATATTTAAACATATTTTTGATTTTTTTTCAAGATTTTTTGTATTTGCGAAAAATATCGGTAAATGTTAGGTTTATAAAAAAGAAGTATGGAAAAATTAAATATTAAAGATCTTTTAGAAAAGGGCGCAACTTTAAGCTCCAAAAAACTAAATAAAGAAGATACCAGCAAGAAAATCCAGGATTGCAGGAATCGGCAAGAAAAAATCCTGTCCTGCAAAAAGCTTGACGCAAATGTTTTAAGGCTAGTCGTTACAATATAAGCCAGTCAAAAACACAACAAAATTTCAAAGGGCCCAATGGCCCTTTTTTACTTGGAAGATAAGCTCCCAAGTACGTGTACAACTAACATATTTTTGCTTGACATATTTTAAATACATGCTAAGCTTACGGTCTTATGTCAAATAAGCAAAACACAAATAAATATACGCATCAAAATACTCGACTTGCATTTATGTCAGTCGCCTTTTGGGGTGCTATTTCTTCTAACAATCTATATAACGATTGTGTTTGGCTTACGACTTCTTAAACTATTTTAAACTTTTAAATAAGTAAAATTTAAGAAATTTCAGCCCGACATAATCGGGCATTTGTTTATATTGGGGTATTTTACTTTAAATATTCCCTAAAAGTACATTAAAAATAAAATAATATGAAAACTAAAAAACCACAGCCGCCCGACCAGGTCAGGCCGGCTGTATTTACGACCGTATGGCGTAACTGGAAGGAGGCGTTCAAGAAGAACGCCCTGATGCTAACCCTGACACTTGTATTTTACAATTTGTCAGCCTACTTTGATCAAATGCTCAAGCCAATGTTTTGGAAGCAAGTTTTTGACCAAATTAACCAAGGCCTTGACCCAATGAAAAGTTTTTACTATATCATTGGATGCTTTGCCCTGTCATGGATATTAAGTCGTTTAGGCGATTTAAATATCATAATCTCAGAATCAAATATTATTAAAAACCTACGTGATACTGCGCTACATGGATTGATGATGAAGGATTCAAAATTCTTTGCCAATCATTTTATTGGCAGCTTAGTGTCCAAGTCTGGTCGTTTTGCTAACGAATCAGAGAAAGTTATAGATCATGGCGTTTTTACCTTATCGCGTACAGCAATCTTGGTAATTTATATTCTGATTTATACCTTTGTTATCATGCCTGATGTCGGATTAATATTTTTAATTTGGGTTACAGTATTTGTCTTAGTGACAATAATATTGTTAAAGTTCAGTTTAAGGGCCGACGTAGAAAGCTCCGAGAAAGACTCAAAAACAAATGGCGTGTTTAGTGACATTTTAACATCGCTTTTATATTTGCGTTCATTTTCGCGAGAACATGCTGAGTTTGAAAACTTCAAAAAAGTTTCAGGCGAAGAGCGGGCGTACAAAAGGCGAGCTTGGTTTTTAGTAAACTTTCAGTGGGCTGTGCAAGGAATACTGGTTGCCGTGCTTGAAATTGTAGTTATGTATACCCTGATGCACAAGGTTATGGATAAGGTTGAAACGATTGGTACCCTAGCTATGATGCAGGTATACATTATTTCACTTGCAAATAACATGTACCAATTAGGTCAATCCCTAAAGCACGTACGCACAGGCTTTACTGATGCATACGAAATGGCTGTAATACTGGACGATAAAACCGATTGTGGTGAGGAAGTTTTAAAGCCTAGCTTAAATGATAGTTTAAAATTCATACCAAACCATGTAATTAGCTTTGAGAAGGTCAGTTTTTCGTATGACAGTGGGGCAAGAAAAGTTTTAGAAAACTTTTGCTTTGACTTCCAGGCCGGCCGACATTATGGTGTCGTTGGTCAATCAGGTGCTGGCAAATCAACGTTGTTTAAAATTTTACTACGACAAAGTCAACACGAAAGCGGTAACATTTTAATTGGCGGTGCCAATATTAATGGTATGCCAAAGGCGGACCTACGTTCATTGATCAGTTATGTGCCACAATCACCAACCTTCCCCAGTCGCAAAATTATCGACATTTTAAAACTCGGTAAAAACAATGCGACTGATGCAGAGGTAAGGTTAGCTTGCGAAAAGGCCGGTTGTCATTTTATTTGGGACAAATTCCCAAATGGTTTTGACACATATGTTGGTGAACGCGGAGTTAAATTATCAGGTGGCGAGGCTCAACGCGTAGCCATTGCAGTTGCGATATTGAAGGACGCGCCCATTATAATAATGGACGAGCCAACAAGCTCGCTAGATGCTGAAACTGAAAGCTTGATTCAAAAATCAATAACCAAACATTTTGTTGGTAAAACAATGTTGGTTATTGCTCACCGATTAGCTACTGTTGCAGTGCTTGACGAAGTATTACTAATTGAAAATGGACAAGTTGTGCACAATGCACCACATGCCGAACTTCTAGGTAAATCTGAAAGTTATGCCAAAATGTGGCAATTACAAACCAGTCCTGTGATATTGCAAAATTAGTTTATTTAATTTTTTAACTCCAGCCCCGCCTTCGGCGGGGCTTTTTTATTTTCCTTGGGAGCTTAGCTCCCAAGTAATTAGTAGCTTGGGGGTTTTTCGTCAATGCCGACTAGATGGTTTGAATAACGAGCCAGAGCGTAGAACAGGCTGGACAAGCGGTTTAGATATTTTAATGTTTGTTCGCTAACTTTGTTTTTTCGCAAGGACTGTCCTTGCGAGCCAGCTTCATGCACGGCGACTACTCGCCTTTCGGCCCGACGGGCAATTGTGCGAGCTGTGTCAAAATGTGCACCCAATAATGTGCCACCCGAAATAAAAAAAGTTTTAATAGGTGGTAAATTAGTTTCAATATTTGTAATTAGACCTTCAACTTCGTGTATAGTACTTTCAGTAATACTCATGGCCGAACCGGCCAGCTCAGCCTGGATAATAAATAAATTCTCTTGCACATTATGTATAATGCTTTCAAAAGATTGTGCATTTACCGCATACCCGGTTTGAGTGCAAAGCACTTTAACAATACCTAAAAACGAATTTAATTCATCTATTGTACCCAGGGCCTCAAAAATATTGGCGCTTTTAGAAAGCCTTTCGCCTACTGGAGTATTGAATAATTTAGTTGTGCCCCCATCGCCCTTGCCTGTATATAACATAAAGTTAATTAAATAAAATGCTGTACGAATAAAAAAACATGCCTGTCGCAATCAGGCTTTGTAATAGGCACCAAAAACACAAAGCCTTGAGCTTTAAAATTTGCACCGACAATAGTCGTAAAGAAAAAATAAAACCAAACAATGGGTATAAAATTAAAAACAACATGACTGTTTCAGGGTACGATAAAATACTTAGAGTTTGCCCAAGTGGCAAAATATACGGCAAGGCTAACACGACCAAAAATACTAAATAGTACAAACTACCCAACATGGCCGTGGACATGCCGGCAAACCAAGCGTAGCGACTGTGCTTAACCACATCACACCCACCCCTAAATTCCTTGGGGCAAAACATTGGCCGCCGCATGCCGTGCTCGCGCCACAATTTGGCCGATACCAAAAGCCCTAAAAATGAAAGTGTGGCCAAAATATATATTTGCATTTTTATATTATAGCAAACGCAGCACTAATTACGAGGCAACAATATGCGCACAATGCGGATTTCGTCATAGGTGTACTCGCCCTTGAAATGCTCGTGAATTGGCGTTAATTTATCAGTGTTCAGCTTTTTAAAAGCCTCGGAAATTTTGGGCAAAATCTTTTTTATCTTGTCAGTCATAAGCCGGCCCAGTGCTGGGTGAGTTATTTTGCCATCCAAAACCAAATCCTCAATATGTCCCCAAATAGTTTGCGGAGTTAGTTTGCGAGCTTTGGCAATTTCGTGCACATCCATACCTTCGTTCCATAAATTTAAAGTAACAGTGGCTGTGGCCAGTTTATTTTTATTATTTTCTTTTTTTATATTTCTATTTTTTACTTTTTCATTATCAGCCACAATGTTACCCCCCGAGGCTATGATAAAATTTTTGTGCATTTTATTCGTTTCATCTATTCCTAAATTTTCAAATTTAGTTTGAGCCATGTCAGAAAGTGTACGAAACTCGGCATCTTTTTGTAAAACCTCAGGGTGCACCTCAAAGGCCCGGGCGTTGTAACCCAACAAATACAAACCCTCTAAATTACGTACACGCGACAGTGCCACATAGCCCTGACCGTATTCAAACACGTCGGTTAAGTCCATAACTGCCTTGTCCATACTCATACCCTGACTTTTATGCACCGTTATAGCCCACGCCAACCGCAGTGGAACTTGCGAAATTTGGGCCTTGATTTTGTTGTTCTCCTCAATAATCCAATCCATAGGTTCAATAACAATATTTTTATTATTATTTGTTTTGATTATGGGGTATTTACTGTCGCTTGTAAAACCAGTTACAACGCCAAGCGTGCCATTTACATAACCTTCTTTTGAGTTATTTTTTGTACACATTACATGCGCGCCAACTTTTAAACAAAGTAATTCAGGCGACAAACAGCTTTTTGTTAGATTTGCCACAAGTGTATTATTACCCGATGATGTCATGGTAAAAGTTTGTGTATCAGCATTGATTTTGTTTAGCATTTCAGTATTAACCAAATCAACATTTATATTGCGCGAAAAAAGTTTAGGGTAATGCCCCGTTACAGCCTCTTTGGTAAACTTTCGCCCTTCTATGTGTTTAAAGTGGTCTTCGTTAAATTCATTACGCCTGATAGCTGAAAGAATATTCAAAAAAACGTGATCATCTTGGCGGTGTTGCTCGTGCAAATAACATACAATTGGTAAAACCCTGGCCCAGGCCGGCGAACTGTAGGCAAAAACTGTTTCTTTAACTGGCGGCAGTTGGAAAAAGTCCCCAACAAATATAACCTGCATGCCACCAAAAGGCTGGGGGTTTTGTTTAATTTCGCTACACACGGCGCTGACCATGTCTAGCATGCCAGGCCCCAGCATTGAAACCTCATCAATAATTAAAACTTTAGTGCGCGAAATCCGCCTGACAACATACTCAGTCGTCGCAATTTTATCTATATCATATGGCGTTAAAATATTTTTTATACCCACACCACTCCACGAATGAATCGTCATTCCACCAATATGCGTCGCAGCAATGCCAGTCGAGGCCGTAATAGCGGGCTCGATATTATGCGCCCGCAAATAACTAACGTATTCATTTATCGTGTGTGTTTTACCTGCGCCTGGCTCGCCAGTTAAAAAAACACTAGCCCCGGTTTTTAAAATATTTAAAGCTTCAGCCTGTGTCATAGGTCAAAGTATATCAAACTCGACACTAATTGCGAATAGTCACAACGAATTACACGAATTTTTGTGCTCAGGACTGGACTTGAACCAGCATGTCTTGCGACGTTACCACCTCAAGGTAATGGGTCTACCAATTTCCCCACCTGAGCATTTTTCCGCTAGGCCTTGCCTAGCGGAGCTTAGTTTTGGCTATCTTTTATTGCGGTGGCTAAATTTTTCAGATCTTCGTTATTGGCCATTGGGCCACCAGAGGAACAAATCCAACCCTCATATTTATCAAACCAAATTTCTTTTTCACTTAAAAATTGTTCCCACTTGCCATCTTTTAAATTTTCAGTTCCATGCATTGGGACAAGCTTAATATGCGCGTGATCTATGCCTGTGCCTTCCATTATTAAACCAACCCGTCCAACATCTGAAAAGTAACTTTCTAAAATGTTTGCAACTTTTTTTGAAGCAAGAATAAACTTTTGCAAAATTTCATCTGGCATTTTTAAAACATCACTTCTGTAATGTTGTTTTGGAATTACACATGTAAAGCCCTCCGTATTTGGATCAATTGAAAGAAAGGCTATAAAGTCATCATCACCCCAAAAGATTTGTGCGGGAATTGTCCCAGTAACTATTTCACAAAAAATACACTTATTTTCTTTTGTTTTTGCATCATATATTGCCATATAAATATTCTAACATTTTTTACACCTTACGTTCAAATCCCAGTGCCTTAGGCGCTGGGATTTTTTGCTTTTGTATAAAGTTTACTTAACTTCTTCGGTAGTTTCCTCTGCAACCTCTTCGGCCATATCTTCTACTTTTTCATCAACAGTATCAATAACTTCATCAACAGCATTTTCAACATCAGCGATGGCCTCGTCAACATTCTCTTCAACAGCCTCTACAACATCAGCGACAACGCCTTTTTCAGCACGCTGTAATTGCACAACTACGCTGCGTAATCGGCGGGCTACCTCTTTGACGGCCTTGTCACGAATAAAGTAAAGTTTAGCGCGACGAGTTTGACCCTTTTTCAAAGTTTCAATAGCATCAATATTTGGTGAGTATAAAGGGAAAATACGTTCCACTCCAACACCGTTTGAAACTTTGCGTACAGTAAATGTAGCACTAGCCGTGGTACCGTGCTTGCGAGCTAAAACCAAGCCCTCAAAAGCCTGCAACCTAGTTTTGCCTTTTTCAATAATTTTACTTTTAACACGCACGGTGTCACCGGCCTTGAAATCAAGACCTCGGCGAGACTCTATATTAACTGGAGACATAACTGTATTCATAAGGGTCAGATTAGCACATTTTGCCCAAACCCGCAAGCCTCGTGCAGAAAAACAAAACCCGCCATAAAGACGGGTTGATTTTATAAAGTGAAAGGTAATGACACCTTTTGGCCAAACCTAAAGTATCCGCCAGCATGTATAAAAACCACACTATTAGAATCTATTATTTTCAGTAAGTCACGTTCAGCAATTAAACTATCTGGCATTATGAACTCACCAAAACAATTTAGCCAACGTCTCTCTATAGAATCTACTACATAAACTTTTTTAAATAGATTCCTGATTTTAGAAAAGCCATCCCTTTGCGGATCTAGTGGTTCATCGCCATGATTTTGTTGAGTTATAACCAGAACAGACTCGTCGTAATAATTTTCACCTAAAGCGACAAGTCTAGATGCGTTTGACATCTCTCCGTCAAAAATTATTTTAGTCTTATTAATGTTAAAGACTGACAACCTATCTTCTTTTGGTCTAAACTTTTCAATCGAAGATATTGTGTCTCGCCCTATAGCCAAACCCGACACGTCTAAAACAGAAAGTGTCACCAAAGCCTGCTTTACAGAAAGCTTTGTTAAAATAGATAGTTCTATCTCGTACCTCAAGTCACCAACAATAAACTCTTTCAAGGCAGAATTAAAAGAAACGCGTGAATCGTCATCTATACCAAAGGTATGTATTGATTTACGGTAGTCGAATCTGTTTAAGTCACTAGAGATTATTCTAATACTTGACGCATCTAGTAATTTGGATTTACACTCAAAAATAATTTCCTTTGAGTCTAGCCCGTTCACACCCAAATGAGAGCTTTCAATATTTATGATTGCTCCCACTGCAGGCTTCAATAGTCTTGCCAAGTCTTCAACATGGCTCTGACGATATAGGCTGTATTCAGTCACTATAAATCTATACTCATCATCAAGTTGATTGATAACAGATGTTATAATAGACAATGGAGACAACCTTTTTGAATAAATCCTGAGAGTTTTTCCATAGCAATTTAAAACATCCTCAAGTAGTGCTACGCATGTGGTCTTGCCGACACTTCCAGTAACTCCCACAACAGTGGGCCTTACCATAGCTAAAACATGGTCAAAAATATTTTTAGCCACGCTTCGTGTATTTTTTACCACAACAAGTTTGCACCCCAAATGAATTAATTCACCCAGATTAAACTGATCTGATTCAACAACGAAAAACCATTCTGGATTTTTTAGAAAAAGATCCATCACTTTTGTACGATTATCAAAACCCTGGTTATACCAACCATCAATTTCAGGGTTTATTTCACAAACAGCAAAGTAACAAACATTAATAGAATCTATTGGCCTTTTTATAGAACCAGTCTCTATTACATGTAGCCAGTCCAAACAGACTTCAAGATCTGAGTCTAGCAGATTGTGAGGTTGCCCATTTATAATAGACAAGACCTCTTTAAACTTAAACTTCATTAACGTACGTTTTAATTTTTTCTACAAGTTCCACAACGTGCGTATTGGCAATATCATGTTCACCTCCAAGTATCACAGTTATTCTATCTAACAATTCTTTGTTGTTCGATAAGGATTTTTTTAAAAGCTCAACAGGAGTTGCGGTATCATTTGAGCCAAAAATTATAAGTAGCTGGTTTGATTTTATTTTACCAAGCTCATAACCACACCTAACTTTAACAATGTTTAAATAACTACCACGAATAAACTTTGTACCATTTGAATAATAAGGATTTTTAACAACCTTTATTAAATAAAAATCCCGAAGAAAATTTACCACCAACTTAGGCACAGAATTTTTCAAAGCAAATATAGACATACCTTCTTTTTTATAAAGCCTTTCAAGTGCGGGTGAAATTAAAATGATTTTTACCATACTACTTAGGCCAAGTGTAGACTTCCAGAGCGTTGCCACAGAAGCGCCAAATGAGTAACCAAGCACTGCGTCAGGTTGATATTTATTAACCAGCTCATCACAATACTTTACATAATCGATTATTGTCCAAAAATTCTTTGGATCATCATGAGGATAGCCAACAAAACCCGGAAATGACGGGGTTATTAGCTCAAAGCCTTGGCCTTGTAGTGTCTTAATAAATCCCCAGCGATTGTGCCACGGATTTACCTGCGGATTATCAGCAACATTTTTGTAATTTGCGTAATTCCAGCCATGTAATAATAGAATCTTTTTCATATTTATATTTTATAACTTCCTTGTCACTTATACAACATTTATAAACAATAAGCAACTTTATGGGTAGACTATTTCAAACCATATTTTTTAACAACTTTTTTAAAGTCAGCGGGTAGTTCGGCGCAAATTGAAATTTCAGTGCCGTCAAACATTGGTAAATCTAGTTTGTAGGCATGCAGGGCCACCCTTTTAAAACCCAAGACTTTTGGTTTTTTGTCGGCATATAAAAAATCTGACACGATTGGGTGATTAATAAATCGCAAGTGAACCCGAATTTGGTGGGTACGGCCAGTTTGCGGGTAACATTCTATGTAGCTAACTTTTTCTACCTCACCACCTATTCCACCAATTAAATTGTCATTTTCAGCTTTTTTATTTAAAATTTTGCGGGTGTTTTGTTTTTGTTTTAAAGTATACTCGGTATCAATAATTTCATCAGTTTCAAACCTATTTATTACGCGGTACATAGTTTTAGCTTGACGAATTTCGCCCCTCGCACCCCGGCCGGCATTGTATTTACGAATGTCATCCACACTGCGTCCAATGGGTGCATCAATTGTGCCTAGATCATTTTTAATATGGCCATAGACAAATGCGCGGTAAGTTTTTTTAATTTTACGCTCCTTGAACTTCTTTTTTAAAAAACCATAAGTCAATTCATTTTTAGCAATAAGCATGACGCCCGTGGTTTCGCGATCAAGCCGGTGCACGATGCCGGGGCGAAAAATTTTCAATTTTTCTCCCCTATGCGCAACCTCCATTGGCTCACCAACATTAATAATTTCAGGGTACTTGTCTAAAATCCAATCAACCAAAGTATACTCGCTATTGCGCCCGTCGGGGTGCACCGCCAAACCGGCAGGTTTATTAATAACCAGCAAATCAGCATTTTCATATAAAATTGGAATTTCTACTTGCTTGATAGTTTTTACACCTTTTGCTTTCATACGCCCACTATACACGAAAATGTTTGGAACTAAAACTCACCTCACCCTAATCCCTCTCCTGCTTAGGTAAGGGACTTTTCGCTATATAGCTACTTTTGTGATTCCCCCTCTCATTGCCAGGAGAGGGGCAGGGGTGAGGTAAACAAAAAAGCTCCCGAAGGAGCTGTTAGTCTAGTCTGGAACTTGCTCTAAGTTTTTCAGGGCTCGCATGATGCCCATATCATCGCCAGTAAAAAGATGTGTTTCCATAAATAAAAACTTGGCTGTCTGAATGTTCTTGCCGTTGTCATCTATATACAAACATTCGTTCGGCAGGAGGTGACACTCAGTTATTAGCTCCATGAAAAAATCTGGATTCTCTTTTGACATTTTACTGTCAAAAGAGAAAAACATATCTTCAAAAAGTTCTTCAGCAAAATCACTTTTCAAAATCACCTCTTTTTTGTCCTCTGGACAATCTGAGAGTAAGAAAATCTTGTAGCCTGAATCCTTTAGCCTTTGCAAAAGTGCTACAACTTCAAAATTAAGATCTATGCTCAAAATGTAATTTTTCAGATAGGCCAAGAGTTGCCACCTTAAGCCAAACCTAATGGCTAAGTGCTTCCAAAAAAACTCCGGACTAATTTCACCTGTCACCCAACTGTGAGCTAGGTCTTTTATCCGAACCTCTACTTCTTCGAGTCTTAGGCCTTTTCGGCTGGCAATTAATTCCTTAAGACCCCTAAATGTCCTTCGATCCAGCACCCCGTGCCAATCAACAATTATATTATTTATTTTCATAATTACTGTATCTAAGCTTAGATTACAGAATATGGGCCAAAAAGTAAAGGCTTTAGATTTTATTGGGTATTGCTGACTGGTGAAATAGTTTGTTTATTAGCAACTTGCTTTTTAGAGGTTTTAAAAATTACATAAAGTCCAGCGATGAATAAAAGGGTTGAGGTTGTGGCTGAAACTAGACAGTATTGGCATACTGCCTGTATAACGAAAAACATTAGGTACACAAGGTACAGTGATGTGCCAAGGCCAGCAATTGTTATGTATGATGCCAGGCGCAAAATATTTACCTTTTTACTATCTAAAAATAAAATAGATAAAATCAAAAGGGTTAAATAGTAAATTGAGCCCAACAGTGCAACAGGTATACCCGCAATAGTTGCATACTGACTGGTTAAAACAATTTCGCAACCATCAATTGTGCACGGTGGAATATTGCCACTGAAATGCTGGAAGGTTAAATAAGTTGCGTCAATAAAGCCCAAGGCGCTGATGACAACAAAGACAATGGCAATGATTTTTAAATTTCGCATAATTAATTCTTTATAATTTTATTAGAGATAATTACTGAGCTAACTTTTCAGAAATAATTTTTTCGAACTCTTCGTACGACTTTGGATTTGTAATTTTAACACCATTTACAAAGAAGCTGGGCGTGCCGTTAATACCAATAGATACACCCTCTTTGTAATTGGCTGCAATTTTGTCACGCAAATCTTTGCGGTCTAAATCATTTTCAAACTGATCAGTATTTAATACTAACTTTTCAGCATAGCCAATAAATACCTTTTTAGCGTTGTAATTGTTTGACCAAGCAGTTTGGTTTTCAAACAGCATGTCGTGCATCTCCCAAAACTTACCTTGCAAACCGGCAGCCTCGGCGGCCATAGCGGCCAACTCGGCATTTTTATGAATTTGACTAAGTGGAAAGTGCCTGTAGGTAAAAGACATTTGTGAGCCAAACTTTTCCTCAAGTTTTTTTACCAATGGGTAGTAAGCGGCACATGCCGGGCACTGGAAATCTGAATATTCAACCAGTGTAACCTTGGCATTCGCATCGCCCCGCACCCAATCGGCCATGCTAATTTGCCCAGGCTGACCGGCAATATTATCGGCTGGATTACTAGGCTTATTACTTAAAAAGAACATGCCCACGACTGCCGCAATGATAATGATTATAACGCTTCCCCAAAGAATGATTTTATGTTTCATATAAAATATTATAGCATTTTATTTTGTGGGCGATAAGGGATTCGAGTTCTTACAGAACCTGTACACCTTTTGGCTATTTTCATTCACTTTGTTCTGAAAATACCTCAAAAGGTCTTGCGCCTTGGGTCCCTAACCCAAGGCTCACCCCTCCCTTCGCTTGCTTGTTGGCCAGGGGCAAATCCCAATGTCACAATATTACTAAAAAATACCCAATTTGGATTGGGTATTTTTTAGTAATGTGTCTTTACTATACCAAGTTAGAACCTATTTTCAAAATCGGTAATGACTAGCGTTCCCCGCGCGCTGAAGCGCCTCTGTGCGAAGCACAGAGCTTCTGCTGAAGCAGAAGTGCGGGGGAACGCTCTGCACCTCGCCTCATTTGAAATTATTAGTGGCGAGGTGCAGAAATGCAAATGCGGAACGCGAAGCGAAATTTGCGAAATGCTGGGGGTTTGGGGGAAAGTATTTCGCAAAATTCGCTTCGCGTACTTCCTGATTTTTTGGCGGGATTTTG